>CAZINR010000019.1:0-13026 GCA_964540655.1 uncultured archaeon
TGGTGCAACACCAACCGGACTATGGACTTAAATTCGATTTATGCAACAAAGCACTCCAAAACCCAAACCTTTTTATACACAGACTAACTAATATTCTCTCGCAAATTAATCCTAAGCAAACCTAAAAAGGCGAGTACAATGCAAGACAAAATGGCACAACAGCAGATACCGGTGGTGTTGCTCCCCGAGGGTTACACAAGGACCCAGGGACGCGACGCCCAGAGGATGAACATAATGGCCGCCAAGATGGTGGCCGAGGCCGTGAGGACCACTCTCGGCCCGAAGGGGATGGACAAGATGCTCGTGGACGACCTGGGCGACATCGTCATAACCAACGACGGAGCCACAATCGTCGACGAGATGAAGATAGAGCATCCCGCAGCGAAGATGATAGTGGAGGTCGCCAAGACCCAGGACGAGGAAGTGGGCGACGGCACCACCACGGCAGTGATAATCGCAGGCGAGCTGCTCAAGAACGCGGAGAAGCTCCTGGACCAGGGCATACACCCGTCGGTGATTGTCAAGGGCTACAGGATATCGGCGGAGAAATCCATCGAGGTCCTCGAGAAGATAGCCCACAAGGTGACTATCAAAGACACGGAGCTCCTGGCAAAGATAGCTGAGACCGCCATGACCGGCAAGGGCGCGGAGACGCATAAGGAATACTTGGCCCAGCTGGCGGTCAAGGCGGTCAGCCAGGTGTCAGAGACCGAAGGCGGCAAGATAACCATAGACGCCGACAATGTCAAGCTCGAGAAGAAGCAGGGTGCCAGCATCCGCGACACCGAGCTGATAGAAGGCGTGATAATCGACAAGGAAGTGGTGCATGACGGGATGCCGAAGAAAATCAAGAACGCCAAGATAGCGCTAGTCGACTCGGCCCTTGAGGTCAAGGAGACGGAGACGGACGCGGAGATAAGGATAACCTCTCCCGACCAGCTCCAGGCCTTCCTCGACCAGGAGGAGAAGATGCTCAAGAAGATGGTGGACACCATAGTCAAGAGCGGCGCCAACGTCGTGTTCTGCCAGAAGGGCATCGACGATGTCGCGCAGCATTACCTAGCCAAGAAGGGCGTGATGGCAGCGCGCAGGTGCAAGAAGTCCGACATGGAGGCTCTTGCCAAGGCGACCGGCGCCAAGGTGGTCACCAGCGTCGAGGATCTAGCGCCCAGCGAGCTCGGTAAGGCGGGCTTTGTCGAGGAGAGGAAGATATCCGGCGACGAGATGATATTCGTCCAGGAGTGCAAGGACCCGAAGGCTGTCAGCGTGCTGATACGCGGCGGGACCGAGCATGTGGTCGACGAAGCCGAGAGGGCGTTCACCGACGCCATAGGAGGCGTGGCGTCCGCAATCGAAGTCGGCAAGATTGTCACGGGCGGAGGGGCCCCAGAGATAGAGGTGTCAAAAGGCCTGCGCGAGTATGCGGATTCGGTCGGCGGCAGAGAGCAGCTGGCCATAAACGCGTTCGCGGACTCCGTGGAGATAGTTCCCAGGACACTGGCCGAGAGCGCCGGCATGGACGCCATAGACGTGCTGGTAGAGCTGCGCGCAAAGCACGACTCTTCCGACGGGAAGCAGGTAGGATTCAACGTCCTCGACGGCAGGGTCGAGAACCTCTGGAAGAACGGCGTAGT
This sequence comes from uncultured archaeon, assembly GCA_964540655.1. Taxonomy (GTDB): domain Archaea; phylum Altiarchaeota; class Altiarchaeia; order JAFGQM01; family JAFGQM01; genus CAZQBY01. The sequence goes on from CAZINR010000019.1 coordinate 1,635, forward strand.
CGAGCCGCAGAAGATAAAGACGCAGGCGATTAAATCAGCCGCCGAAGCAGTCGAGCTGATTCTGCGCATCGACGACGTCATCGCCTCGTCCAGCAAAGGCGGCGGCGGAATGCCGCCCGGAGCCGGAGGGATGCCACCCGGGATGGGCGACATGGAGATGTAGGGCTAAACCTACTCTCCTTTAATTCTTTTTTATTTTCTTATTCTCTTTTGGGCCGACTAAAGCAGATTGAGCACCAACTCGAAGACTATGAACGCCACCACTATCCCTATGAACACCATGGGCTCTATCTCGATACCCTCTTCCTCGTTGAAGTATCTTATGATGCCCGCCCCTGTGAGGGGGTTCTCCGCCTGAGATCGTTTGAGTTCTGGCATGTTAAAAAAGAGCGGTTATTTAGAGAAAAGGGCTTAAAAAGCTACAATTCCAGGAAATTCCTCACAATCTCCCTGCCGTTATCGGTCTCGACGCTCTCCGGGTGGAACTGGATGCCGTAGAGTGGATACTCCTTATGCTCCACAGCCATTATCTCCTTGTCGTCGTTGCTTATCGCGCAGACCTTGAGGCAGTCTGGCAGGGTCGCATCGTCTATCACCAGCGAATGATATCTCACGGCTTTGAACGGGTTGGGAATCCCCTCGAAGAGCTTCTCGCAGCAGTGGCTGACCACAGACGTTTTCCCATGCCTAAGCGTCTTTGCATGCCTTATCGTCCCGCCGTAGACGTAGCCGATGCACTGGTGGCCGAGGCAGACGCCGAGAACGGGAATTTTCGGCCCGTACTTTTTGATAACATCGTTCGAGACGCCCGCGTCCTCCGGCCGCCTGGGGCCGGGGGATATGAGAATCTTATCAATCTTCTCTTTCTTTATGATGGAGTCGATTTCCTTCAAACTGGTGCGGTTGTCCACGACTATGGGTGTCGCCCCCTCCTCGCCTATGTACTGCACCAGGTTGTAGACGAACGAGTCTATGTTGTCTATGACCAAGACCTTCATTTTTCACCGCCCTCCAACGCTTTTAACATCCCTTTGGCCTTGTTAACAGTCTCCTCATACTCCCTATTCGGCTTGGAGTCGGCGACTATGCCGGCTCCCGCCTGCATGTATGCTTTGTCCTTCTCGAACACCAGCGTCCTTATGCTTATTGCCGTGTCCATGTTGCCGTTGAAGGAGAAGTAGCCGACCGAGCCGGCGTACACTCCCCTCCTCGACGGCTCCAGCTCGTTGATTATCTCCATCGCGCGCACTTTGGGGGCGCCGCTGACGGTGCCCGCGGGGAAGATGCTCTTTAAAGCGTCGAACGAGTCTTTTCCGTCCGACAGCCGCCCCTCGACCTCCGACACCAGGTGCTGGACATGGCTGTACTTCTCCACACCCATGAACTTGTTGACCTTGACGCTCCCGAACTCGGCCACCCTCCCGACGTCGTTGCGGCCCAGGTCCACCAGCATCAGGTGTTCCGCCTTCTCCTTCTCGTCCGAGAGGAGGTCCTCCTCCAGAGCCCTGTCCTCTTCTTCAGTCTTCCCCCTCTTCCTTGTTCCGGCTATAGGGTAAGTCAGGACCTTCATTCCCTCCACCCTAGCCAGCATCTCGGGGCTGGAGCCGACGACCTTCCGCTCGCCGAAGTCGAGATGATACATGTAGGGTGACGGGTTTATCCTCTTCAGGTTCCTGAAAACCTCGAACGTGTCTCCCGGGAAGTCGGTCTCGAACCTCTGGGAGAGGACGGCCTGTATTATGTCGCCCTCCTTGATATAGTTAAGCGCTTTCCTCACTATCTTCCTGAACTGCCTTCCGGTCATGTTGGATGAAATCCTCAGCTTGGTTTTTTTACTCTTACCGAACCCCGGAAACTCGAACGAAGAGGCGATTCCATCCAACTCTTTTTTCACTTCCTTTTCGTCACAATCGCCGAACTCGTTCTGGGTCAGCAGGGTCTTCCCGGCCTTGTGGTCGAAGATTATGTTGTTCTTTGCCAGGACGAACTCGCAGTCCGGCTCCTTGAGAATGTCCTTCTGCTTTTCAAGCTCTACATAGTACCTAACTAAGTCATAAGAGAAATAACCCACGAAACCCCCAAAGAAGCGGGCCCCGTTGCCGTCTTTCAGCTTGAACTGCGACATGAGGCCCCTCAGGACCTCCAGGGGATTGTCTCCGCTCGCTTTCAGAGTCTTCAGTCTTGGGTCATCGGTCTTGAAGTCGACTTTGCCATCTTTTATCACGAGTTTGGCGATTGGATTGAAGCCTATGAACGAATAGCGTGCGACCTTCTCGCCGCCCTCCGCCGATTCGAGTAGATAGGTATCCTTATCCCTGACTGTGGCATAGGCGGCATCGGGATCCTTCAAGTCCAGTTCCACAGAAACAGGCCTTACTATCATTATGTCGCTTATTTGACCTCTTGATATTAAAAGTGGTCCCAGATTCTCTTATTTTCCTATGATATATCATTTTTTATACCTATTAAACTAAAGATTATCAGAAAATAATGGAAAAAGAGCAGGAAAACCTACGGATTGATGGAAAGGGGCCTCTCAACTCGCAAGATGCTTTAACCAGGAAAAGACCATCTTGCGACGATACCGACCTGGAGATTCTGAGAATCCTGCAGCGGAACTCCCGCACGCCCTTCCTGGAGATTGCGCGCACCATAGGGGTGTCGGGCGCGACAATCCACGAGCGGGTGAGGAACCTGCGCAATGCGGGTATAATCGAAGGGTTCTCGACCCAACTGAATCTCAAGAAGCTCGGCTACGGCGTCACCGCCCTGGTCGAGATAACGCTGGAGCACCCAAGCCTGGACCTGAAAAAACTGAAGGAGGGTCTGTTGTCCATACCCGAGATAACGGAAGCCCACAACCTGACCGGTGACGCAGACCTCCTTCTCAAAATCAAGACCAAGAGCATCGACGACCTGCGCGAGCTGCTCACCGAGAAGATACAGTACCTGGATGGCGTGAAGCGCATGAGCACCAGCATCATACTGGATTCGCCCGTGAACCGGGGGACGATTCCACTGTGATTCCATGCCATTATCCTGGCTCATTTTTATTCACGCCCCCATTATTCTAAAGCAAAATGAGGAAGGCTCTGCTGGCGCTCTTAATAGCTTCGATATTAATCCCTCTGTCATCAGCAGAGCTGACGCCTGTCCCTTGTGAGAAGTGGTACGACTATCCCAACATGGAGATGACGGTAGGAGTTGACTATCCTTCTTATTCCCCCGGCGAGACTGTCGTGACGACGGCGACCGCCGCCAACCCTAACAGCTTCCCTGTGGTCGAGGGCGCCGTCCGTGCGCAGGTCATCTATTTGGACGGTGAGGAGGAATATATAATAGACGAATTCTATCTTGAAAGGGATTTGAGCATATTGCCCAACGAGACGATAGAAACGGAAGCAGGATGGCAGCTTCCAAAGAACGCCAAGACCGGGAAGTATCGCATAGCCGTCTTCTTCATATCCTCCGAGAGCTTCAACCTCGCGGGGGTCAGCTTCCTCAGGCGCGTCTATGGCGCGATGGCCGAGTTCCAGGTCGGGGACGGCGAGGAGCTGCTCCACTTCGAGACTGGCGCGCTCACTATAAACGGCGACCCGGCTTCCCTCAATGAAGTGGCTATCCCGCATGAGCAGGGCACGGAGGTCACGGTGCGAATACCCATAATGAACGAGGGCTCTCCCGCGGACGTCAAAGTCGAATACGAGCTCTACTCCTGGGACGATTTGATGGAATCGGACATAGTCCTCGAGTCCGGGGAAGAGATGAAACTGGCTGCCGGAGCCTCGAAAGAGCTCGTCTACACCCTCCCGAGCACGCTGCCTTCCGATGCCTATCTCCTTAAAATCAAGGCCTTCAGCAGAAAGAACAATGCGATAGTCAAGATACGAATCCCCATATTGGGCAGGAGCATAAAGCTCAACTCCGCCGGACTGGACAAATTCCCTTTAACCGCGGGCGAGCCTGTGACGCTCTTCCTCTGCGTCTCGAACTCGGCGGAATCGGGCACATACGCCCTCGAGGAGGGCGAGGAGGACACCCACGGATGGATTGAAGACGGTACATTGACCCTGTCACTCGAATCGGGCGGCCGGATAGTCTTCACGGACTCCGAAGAGGGGCAGGTCATAGGCGGCAACATGATGGGGTACGAGACCACCTTCACACCCATTGAGGATTACATGAATCTGAAGCTGAAGGTCGAGGCTTCAGACGGCGGCAAGACCGATGCGGTCGAGATGGAGTACGACTTCGACAAGCTCTTCAAAGATGTTGGCGTCTCTTTAGAAACCTCAGTCGCCGGACAAAAAGTCACCGCGAGAATCGGACTGGAAAAAGCCGGATATCCTGTCAACGGGCTGGTGAGCCTCTATGCGAAGGATAGCGGCGGAGCAGTCTCCCATATGGAGATGGGCCTGCCGGTGGAAGGCTCTTACGAGACGTCATTCAGCCTGCCGCCCGGGACCTATAAAATCAAGGCCGTGGAGATGCAGAGCTGGAACGATGCTGAGGCCGAGGTCACAGTCAAGGCAGCGCCACCCCCTCCGAAGGCGGAAGAGCAACCTGAAGCCGGGCAGGGCAACATAGTGCTTCCGATAATATTGTTGATATTGATATTCATGGCAATACTTTTCTACGCCTATAGCAAATCCAAAAAATGAGAAATACGATAGGTGTCGGGATGATCCTTCTCTTGCTGGCAGTCCTGACCGGACCGTCCCATGCGATGACCTGGAGTCAGGGGACGCATTGGATATACTCCTGCCCGGGGAGTGGAATGGCGTCCCAATATGAATCCTATTATTCTATTACCGGAAGCGTAAGTCTTGCACCTACTCTAACTATAACTCCGGGGCCCAACAGCCAGCGGACCAGGCAATACGTTATCCCTCCCAACACCGAAGAGACGGTATGTCTCGACGATATGGCTGATTTCACAGACTCCTATGGCGGTGATTGGGTAGTTAGGAGCGGCTGGGGAGATACCCCCCGATAGAGTTTGTCGGCTCACTCGGAACGTATTGCAATGGACAGTCTAGAATCTGGGAAGAAGGCGGCACACAACCTGCGAGAAGTGAACTTTCCCTAGTCTTTGGCGTGACATGCGTTCCCAACGACCCGGATGTCACATATAATAGAAGGCCCTCTCCTACATCATTCACCTTCTCTCGGGAGGGGGACGCTGATTTAAGGTATGGGCGGGAATTCGAATGTAATCTGGATGGAGGGATATGGGACGGCAGGGCTTTACAGGCTTCCTTGGCCACCGAACTCTCAAATAGGCGTGTAACAGCTCTCTTGCCGACGGACTCCAAGATATATCGGAGTGATTCAGAGTATTTCTACTATCCACTTGAGGTACTAGCCCCACTTTCCGGCATCCTGGACTATTTAGTCGCATTGGATAGGGACGAAGTTCAGGCGGGGCAGAGCTTCATAGCTACGATTGCCCTTACTAATCGGGTGGGCTTTGACATCAACCTGCGGGACTTCTCCATCTCCGGTGACAGGGTGGCCGGCCGCAGCATATGTGGATTCTCCCAGACGCCTTCCCGAGTTAGAGCTGGAAGAAGCGCCGACATAATCTTGACATGTACAGTCCCATCGGGCGCCCAGCCGCAGACGATAAGCGGAATCGAGGTCTTCTTCACGACCGACAGACAGCACCCCTGCAGTGACGACGGGAGCATGACGATCCCGATACCATCAGTCGACGTGGTACTGCCCCCCCAACCTTCCTGCACCAACGGCGCGGACGACGACGGCGACGACAAGGTGGATTGCCTGGACGATGACGGCCCGGAGAACTGCTGCTCCGACCCGGCTTGCCCGTATGACGATAACAGCAACAGTGAGGGTGCAAACGGCAAGATATGCTGCGACGACGGGGAGGACAACGACGGTGACGATCTTGTCGATGCGGATGACTCGGACTGTCAAGTGGCGCCTACAGAGCGCTGTGACAACAACCTAGACGATGACGGCGATGGCAAAATAGACTGCGACGACGAGGACTGCTGCCAGGACACTCGCTCCTGCCCGATGTACCTCACTAACGAGGGAGCCAATAATCACCTCTGCTGCCACAATGGATGGGATGAAGACCGTGACGGCGACATCGACATGGACGATTTGGACTGCCGTGCCCCCTGGGTACACCCTTGTGTGAACAGAATGGATGACGATGCAGATAGGATGGTGGACTGCCTGGACTTCGCAGGAGGCTGGGAGGTCTGCTGCTCTTACCCGGCCTGCCCCTATGACGACACTCCCAACAGTGAAGGAGCCAACGACAGAAGATGCTGCCGCAATGGCCTTGACGATGACGGAGACGGATTGACGGACCGTGAAGACCCGGATTGCCTTGTGGAGAACTGCGAGAACGGCATAGATGACGACGGCGACTGCTGGGCACTGAATGGTGGAATGGGCGAAGACACCAACGGTGACGGCACAGTCTGCGGGACCGGCGACAGGAACGTGGACTGCCTGGACACCTACTGCTGCGCATTCTCGCGATGCCCGTACAGGACAAACGAGGGCGCCAATGATAAGCTCTGCTGCTCTAATAGGTTGGACGAGGATCGAGATTCGAAGATTGACATGGCTGACGAGCAGTGTTTCTTTGCGCCCGAGACCTGTGACGACTCATTCGATAATGATTTAGACGGCTTGACGGACTGCGACGACCCGGACTGCTGCATGGACCCGGTTGCTTGCCCCGCCTATGCGATCAATGAAGGGGCCAATTCAGGCACTTGCTGCGCGAATGCCCTGGACGAGGATGGCGATGCCCTCATAGATTGCCTCGACGACGACTGCTGCCCGGCCGCGCTCGCATGCCCCGTTTACACTACAAACGAAGGCGCAAATGGCAAAATCTGCTGCAGCAACACCCTGGACGAGGACATGGACACCCTCACAGACTTGGCCGACCCAGACTGCATAATCGCCGAAATCTGCAATGACTCAATAGACAACGACATGGACGGCCTCGTAGACTGTAACGACCCAGACTGCTGCATGGACGAAGCCTGCCCTATGTACGCCACAGACGAGGGCGCCAACAGCTACCTCTGCTGCGACAACACCCTGGACGAGGACAACGACTCCCTCACCGACTGTTTCGACGACGACTGCTGCCCGGCTCCCGTTTGCCCATACGACGACAACACCAGCAGCGAAGCCCTTAACGGCCGGCTGTGCTGCTTCAACCTCCTGGACGAGGACAATGACATGCTAACAGACCTGGCCGACCCCGATTGCCAGGTCACAGAGATCTGCGACAACGGCCTTGACGACGACGGAGACTCACTCATCGACTGCGACGACCCGGACTGCTGCATGGACCCGGTTGCTTGCCCCGATTACGCTACAAACGAAGGCGCCAATAATTTCCTCTGCTGCGACAACGGCCTGGACGAGGATGGCGGGGCCGCGGACTGCCAGGACACCGACTGCTGCCCGGCCGCGAACTGCCCCTACGACGACGACCCAAGCAGCGAGGGGGCCAACGGCAAACTCTGTTGCGGCGACGGCTTGGACAACGACGGCGACGGCCTGACCGACAACCAAGACCCCGACTGCTATGGCGAGCCCTCCGAGGCGACCTGCGACGACGGACTGGACAACGACGCCGACGGCTTCACAGATTGCGACGATTCCGACTGCTGCACAGACCCGGTCTGCCCCTACGACGACGACCCAAACAGTGAGGGCCTCAACTCCATGCTCTGCTGCTCCAACAGCGAGGACGACGATGGTGACGGCCTCACCGACGAGGACGACCCCGACTGTGTCAGCTACGACGGCTCCTTCAACGACATGGTCAAGCAGGGCGAGATACGCACCTTCAGCGTCGAGTTCAAGGACAACTCGACAGTGGCAGGCGCCACCGGCATCGAGTGGGACTTCAGTATTAGCGACTCCGACTACGACGGCACCCCCTGCCTCATCCGCAGGACGTTCAGCAAGACCCAGGACATCCCCAAGGACGACGGACAGTACCATCAAGTAACCACACTCACCCTCCAGACGACAACGGGCGGCTACTGCGCCGTGACAGTCCATGCCCTCGCACCGGACGACACTACCGAGATACCCGGCTCCTACCTCCTAGAAGCGGGCGACCTCCCGTCCATAGACCCGAACGTCCAGATACCGGAGATACCGGCGGTCATACACCCGATAAACATCTACTCTTCGGACCCGGAAGATGCGGAGGACTCTTACTCCCTCGCGGAGTCCGCGGTCAACCAGCTCTCCGTGGAATGCGGAGGCGACTGCGGAGGCAACGCAGTGGCCAGAAACAAGCTGGACGACGCCATAGCCCATCTGGCGGCAGCCCAGCGCTACCTCACGGGCTGCCAGGACGGCGGCCCCACACTGTGCCGCTTCTCTCAGTACTACTCCGAGCGGGCGAACCGTCTGGCGAGGGAGGGGAGTAATCTACTGGATTAGGTCGCATATGCCTTTTTATCAGAGTTCCCCTTAACTTTAAGGTAGAAAAAGATGAAGATACTCTTTGCGCTACTTGCCCTGCTGCTTATTACTCACGTATCTTCAGCAGAGATCATGCCCACGGCCTGCGAGGACTGGTATGTCTTCGGCAGCGTCGAGATGTCTGTCTGGCCACAGAAGTTCGATTACCTACCAGGTGAGATGGTCGCCTTCACCGGAACTCTCGAGAACACTAACCCCTTCCCGCTGACGGAGGGCAGGATAAGGATGCAGGTATTCTACCAGGAAAGGCCCAATGTGGATTATATGCTAGATGAGTTTTTCATCTCCAAGAACATTTATCTGAAGCCTGGCGAGTCCAGGGAGTTCGGGGGTTTTTGGGACATCCCAGACAACGCCAAAGCCGGCAAGTATCTTATAGAAGCATATTATGTAATTGATGAGTTCAACATGGCGGGGGTGAGCTTCCTGCGCGGGCTCATGGGAGCTACGACTACCATAGCCGTCCACGGCGGCACGGACTTAGTCTATATGAATGTTTCCGACATCCTGGTCAACGGCGAGGATGCTAGCTTGCGGGAGCAACAGTTGATCCATGAGGCAGATGCGCCCATCAATGTGACTGTGCCCTTGGTCAACGAAGGCCCAAAGACTACGGCCACGGTAAGCTACATGTTATATTCCTGGGACGATCTGAGAGAGGACTCCCTCCAATCGCAGGAAACCCAGACAGTAGATTTGGGCGCCGACTCCAGCCGGAAGCTGGAGTTCGAGACCGATGGCCTTCCCCCGGGCGCATATCTGTTGAAGATTGCCATAGAGACCGACAAGAACGACAACATCCTGAAGCTCAGGCTTCCTGTTGAGGGCAAGAGGGTGAAGATGAACTTCCTAGGAGTAGACAACTTCCCCATAAAGGTGGGGGATGATGTCATGGTATTCCTCTGCGCATCCAACTCCGCCAGTTATCTCAACTCGACCGTGACTGATGTTTCGGTCGCACTGTTGGATGAGGCTGGCAACACAATCTTCACCGATTCTCTGGAGGCTAGCGACGTCACATCGCAGCCCCTGGGGTATGTGACCTCTTTCAAGGCAGATAAGGACTACAATCATCTGGTGGTCTCCTCTCTTTTGATGGATGAATCAGGAACGGAGGAAGCGGACTTGGTCTACAAGGTCGCGACTCCCGGCTGTGTGAGGGAGACGAAGGTCTGCCCCGACGGCACCCTAGTCATAAGGCTGCCGCCCGCGTGCGTTTTCCCACAGTGTCCAGAGGTGTCAGTCCCCCAGCCTCCCCTGCCGCCGGTCGAGCAGAATCCTGAGCAGGACAACTCACTGCTATTAATACTTTTTGTTTTAATCATATTGGCGGCGATAGCCGTTTACTATAAAAGAAGATGAGACTCTCTTATAAGATCCTGTTGGGGCTGCTCGCCTGCTGCTTGCTTTCTCAGACTGCCCTGGCACTGAACGCCCTCTTCGCATGGACAATGGCCGATAACTTCGCGAATGGCCACTGTGATGACTATTGGTATGTATGCTACACTCGGTCCTATTACCTGTCCGACGGCAGGGGCAACTGCGAGACCAGCGGGAAGGACTGGAAAGGCCTTTGCGGCTATGCGGTGAATTACTACGCACAGCCCACGACGACCTACCAGGACAGGATTCTCAACAGGACGGAGTCCTGCCGCACGATGTGCGCTGGGGATGTGTGTGAAATCGATTGGACTGATTCGGGTGACTGGTGGGGCTCCGGAGGGCCGCAGGACACCCCGCCAATACTCTATGTGGATGATGTGGACACCATGCAGAGCGGGAGCGCCACTCTGGGTGTGGGCGTCCCGGCCGACGCCATGCACTTCATACAAAGGACGCCCTACACAAAAAAATTCAGGCAGTCCTCAAGAAGGAGGAACTACAATTTCTATTTCGGAGTGGCCTGCGAGGCCCGGCACTTGCTTGACGTCTGCAAGCTCTCCAGTGCTAATTGCACTGACACAGGCTTTGAATGGCTGGCCCCCTCAGAGCCGCACCTTATCAAATTCAACGAGCCTGGCACCTACCGGCTCACATACACGGTGCCCTATGAGTGCCAGGCGGACGCTTCCACCTATGACAAGTACCACAGGGCGAGGATGGGCGAATACAACTTCTACAGAAGGACCGACACCGCGACGGAGACGCGGGTTATAACAGTCTTGGACTGCAACAGCCCGCCCACTGAGCCGGAGGTTGAGGTCACTCCAGATCCCGCTTGTGAGTCGGAAGACTTGACCTGTACGATTACGACCGAGAGCACGGACCCCGACGGAGACGCCGTGACCTACACTTACAGATGGTACAAGGACGGAGGTCTCATGAACGGCCTTACCGTCGAGGGCACGCCTCAGCTGGCCTATTCGATTCCAGCAGCCCTCACCCGAGTCGGCCAGATCTGGAGATGCACGGTGACGCCGAAGGATGAGATAGGACTCGAGGGTCCGACTGCCTTTGATGAGACCACAATCATAGGCTGTGACGAGATCTGCGACGACGGCATCGACAATAACGGAAATACCCTTGTTGACTGCGCCGACCCCCTGTGTTGCTCTTATCCCGCATGCATAGCCGAGTATTCGGCCAGCCCGGACGGGGAGGCTTCTTACAGCCGCTTGTGCTGCTCCGACGGCATCGACAACGATAACGATGGCCTTCCCGATTGCGAAGACGGCGACTGCTGCGCCGACGCTCGCTGCGTTGGCATATATGCTTATCTGCCCACTGGCGAGGGCTCTTATGGGGGGGTCTGTTGTGCCAACATGCTGGACGACGACGGAGACGGTCTGACCGACATGGACGACCCCGACTGCCAATTAATCCCGCCTTGCACGGATCCCGTCTACGCCACGAACGAGGGCGCCAACGGAGGCGTCTGCTGCGACAACGG
>CAZINR010000019.1:13126-20619 GCA_964540655.1 uncultured archaeon
GGGCGCCAACGGAGGCGTCTGCTGCGACAACGGCATCGACGAGGACAACGACTCTCTCATGGACATGGACGACCCGGACTGCGGCGGACCGGCACCCTGCACGAATCCCGTCTACGCCACGAACGAGGGCGCCAACGGAGGCGTCTGCTGCGACAACGGCATCGACGAGGACAACGACTCTTTCGTCGACATGAACGATACCGATTGCATATCTGAGACTTGTGACGACGGCATCGACAACGACGGAGATCTTTTAGTAGACTGCAATGACCCCGATTGCTGCAAAGATACGGTCGCATGCCCTGCCTACGCTACCAACGAGGGCGCGAACGGCGGGCTTTGTTGCAACAACGACCGGGATGACGACAACGACGGCCAGATGGACGATGCGGATTCGGATTGCTTGATTGAGAGCTGCGACGACGGCATCGACAACAACGGCAATGGCCTGGTCGATTGTGAGGATCCCTACTGTTGCGGCGACTCTGCCTGCCCGACAGGACCCGGGGGAGACGAGTCCGAGAATGACGGCATCTGTTGCGCCAATGGTGCGGACGATGACCAGGATGGGCTCGCTGACAAAAATGATCCTGACTGCAATGAAAACCCGATTGTGAACCCCAAGCCATGCTGCCGCGATGGCAAGGACAACGACGGTGACGGCCTCATTGACTGTGAGGAGGTAACCTGCTGCAATGACGACTTCTGCAAGGACATGCGCGCGATTATCACTGTCAAGTATCCAATTGACGAGGCTGAGGCGGAAGCTTGGACGACTTTTGACTTGCCCAGTGGATACGATCCGCAGTATGGTCAGGTCTACACAGTGGCAGACGACGGAGCCGGAGAAGCTGCGTACAGGGGCGTTTGCTGCGCCGACCTGACTGATGTGGTCAGTGGGGATCCTGTCGATGCTGACCGGGACGGCTTCCCTGGGTTCACAGACCCGGATTGCGACATGACCATCTACGCAGGCTCTTTAGAGAGCGATGCAGCGTCGGGAGAGATACACATATTCGATGTCGTATTCACCGACAGCTCCATTACCCCGGAAACTGAAGTGGACTGGGCGTTCTCACTCTCCGATTCGAGCCCGGATTGCATAGGCGCCGAACTAAACGTCCCCGCCACGGTTCCTGTGACCGCAGGAGGCACTGAGACCGTAGGCACGATTCTGCTGCACACGGGCATCGGGGACAGCTGCATAGTGGAGGTGCAGGCGACCGCTGACGGGACTACCGCGTATGGGACATACGTGCTGAACTCAGGTCCCCTGCCGCAGATAAATCCCGGGGTCCAGCTCCCGGAGATACCGGCGATATTGCACCCGATAAACATCTACCCCCGCAGCAGAGAGGAAGCCGAGAATGAGTTTTCCAGGGCCTACGAAGCCGCAGATAGGTTGAGTTCTGAATGCGCGGGATGCGCCGGACTGCCGCGAGATAAATTGCAGGGTGCCTGGACTAACCTGGCAGCAGCCCAGAGGTATCTTGATTCGTGCCCGGCCGCCGCCGGGGAACTTTCCTGCAGCCTATCCCAATACTACTCTGCCCGAGCCCTGACCCTGGCCAACGAGGGACTGAGCATTCTCTGAGAGCATTAAACCATCGGGTTTTTATAGGTGCCGCCATAAATTAGCTTAATCAGGATGAAACGCATTGCAATAGTCTTGGTTGTCTTCTCCCTCTTATCGCTCTCATCGGCAGAGCTGGCGCCTGTCCCTTGTGAGGACTGGTACGATTTCGGGAGCCTTGAGTTCGAGGCAGTGAGCCTTGATTACCCCCTCTACTACCCGGGCGAGACGGTCGAGATCTGGACCGCGGTCACTAACACCAACCCATACCCCATAGTGGAGGGCTCAATACGCGCGCATGTCATCTACGTGGATGGGGAGGAAGAGTATATCCTAGACGAGTTCTATCTGGCAGACGACATCAATCTGCTCCCCGGCGAGAAAGCCGAGTTCAGGGGAGAGAGGGAGCTTCCTGAGAATTTGAAATCGGGAGACTACAGTGTAGCGGTCTATTTCATAACATCGGACAACTTCAACCTGGCCGGAGTCAGCTTTCTGAGAGAGATATACGGCAGGATGACCAGCTTCAAAGTAGCGGGCGGGGGCGACCTTCTCCACTTCGACACCGCGCAACTCAAAATCAACGGCGAGCCGCAGTCTCTCCACGAGCCATCGAAGCTCTACAATGAGGGTACGGCAATTACTGTGGATATACCCCTCAAGAACGAGGGCGAGGCCACAGAAGCGGCGGTCAGGTACGATCTCTACGCCTGGGACGATCTGCGGGAAGAAGACCTCATCGAGACGAAGGAGGAAAACCTGCAGCTTGCCTCCGGAGAGTCCAAGGACCTCAGGTACGTCCTTCCGGCGACGACGCCCCAGGGAACCTACTCCCTCGTCATCACCGCAGACAGCGGGAAGAACAACGCCATAGTCAAGATACGCCTTCCCATTATGGGGAGGATGATAAAGACCAACTTCGCCGGAATCGACTCTTTCCCCCTGCAGGCCGGAAAGCCGGTGAAGCTCTTCATGTGCGTTTCGAATGCTGCACAGAAGGGCATCGATGTCGTCACAAACGACGAGCTCGGCAGCGAGGATGTGGAGCCGACCCCATCCGGGCTGATAAAGGACGCGGACCTGAGGCTCTCCGTCGAAGCTGACGGCAAGATGATATTCAGCGACTCGCTTGAGGGAGCGAGCCTGGGCGGATTGATTGAAGGGTATGAGACTGAATTCACTCCGGAGGATGAATACAAGCTGATAACTCTTGTGGCGGAAGCAGAGGACGAGGCAGGCAATTCAGAGAGATTCGAGATAGTGTACGACTACGACAAGCTTTATAAAGACGTCGATTTGTCCATGGAGACATCGGTAAACGACCAGTCAGTGGACGTTTCCCTGACTCTTGAGAAGGAAGGAAAACCCGCTCCCGGCAGGGTCAATGTATATGTCAAGGACGAAGACGGAGCCGTCATAAACCTGGAGAGCGATATCGAGGTATGGGGAGATTACGAGACCTCCTTTGAGCTCTCTCCCGGGGAATATCTCATAAGGGCCATGGAGCTGACGACTTGGGCTAGCGCCGAGGAAGAAGTCCTGGTCGAAGCCTATTCGCCCATTCCGCCCGCACTTCCCGATGAGGAGCCCGCCATGGATTACACCCCCTTCGTTCTAATACTTTTAGTCGTATTATTCGCGCTTGTAGTGTTCTTGATGAAGAGGAAAAATGGATAGAGCCCATATAATCGGAGCCATCCTCGTCTTGATACTAGCTTCCGTAGGTATGTCCGAAGCCCGCATGAGCTGGCAGAGCTCGGGTTATGAATGGATGAAGCAGTGCTCTGGAGGGGAATGGGCCAGGGCCAGATACAGCGCCGAAGCGTCTGTATATATAAACGGACACATGGCCGTGTACCCCGGGCCAAACAGCCAGAGGACCCGGCCTTACAATGTGCGCCCCGGGGAAAGAGCGACCGTATGCGTGGCCGACTCCGCGGTTCTGAACGCCACGCCGGGCGGCGCCTGGTCGGGGGCGGGGGGAACCGACGACACCCCGCCTATAGATTTCACAGAATCTCCTCTGGGGACCACCTGCACGGGCAAGTCGAGGGAGTTTTACACCTTCACCGATTATGGGAGCAATTACCTGAGCATGAGTGTGCAGTGTGCGACAACCGAGCCGACGGTCCGATATGACGGGGTGTTGTCGGAGCCCTCATTCACTTTCGACACCCCGGAAGACGACGTCAATATACGCCACGAGATGGAATTCGAATGCAATTTCGAGGCCGGCATGACACATTGGGGTAAATGGAGGACTATAGCGCGCTATTTCGAACCGTATGACCCCCACATATATCGAACAGACAGCGACCGCATCAGCTACAGCGTTGATGTCCTTGAGCCCCTAGATAATCTTTTGACCACATCGGCCGCAGTCGACAAGAACAGTGTAGAACCTGGCGAGACCTTCATAATAACGGTGAACATAGAGAACAACGTCGATGTCGATATCGACCTCTTTGACTATATGTTGGAGGGCGGAGACGACAATGCGCTATGCAATTTTACGCAGAGGCCCGGGAGCGTATCGCCGGGCTCCGATGTCGATGCCATACTAGTATGCTTGGTACCGGTTGACGTGGACGTTGAGAGAATCGATAATCTGTCCGTGTCATTCGAGTCAGACCCGTATCATGCTTGCACGGGAGACGACATCACTACAGTCTTAATCCCGCCTGTAGATGTTTCATCCCCGGCAGAATCCATTTGCTCCGACGGCATCGACAACGACGGAGACGGCCTGATTGACTGCCTCGACCCCGACTGCTGCTCCGACCCCGCCTGCCCCGCATACGCCTCGAATGAAGGAGCCAACGGCGGAGTCTGCTGTGCCAACTCCCTGGACGACGACGGAGACGGCCTCATAGACGGGGAGGACCCCGACTGCCTTGCCAGTCTCCGCTGCCCCATGTTCACGGATTGGGTCTCCGCTGACTCCCAGCACGTTCCAGGCTGCGACTTCGAGGCCCCGGACGACAACCCGCCGTTCACGACGTGCGTCAGGGATGACGACAAAGACGGCTTCTACGACCAGCAGTGCAACAAGTCGGGGGACACCAGCATCATAAACTTAAGGGTATTCGACGATTGGGTCTTGAAATGAACATCAGGGAGCTGTTTGGAAACAAGAGAATTCTAGTAGCATTGGCCCTGATAGCCGTTTCAATTCCCGTCATAGCCGAGATAGCAGTAACCTGCGAGGACGCTGCCTTGCTCTACAACACATCTGGAGCCAACTGGGTGACATACTGCTGCGGCGTCGCCGACTGGGTCTGCCCGGAGGACTTCCAGGCCGGTCCGGGGGGCGACAACGTGATATGCGAGCCGGAGAGGGATATCGACTGCTGCGTCTGCCATGACACTACTCCTGACATATGCGAAACGAGCATCTACAAGAACAAGCACTGCGACCCCGGCTGTGCCGTACCGGGCGACGGCGCCCCGAGAGGGGAGGGCTGGGGTTCGTGCGTCGCCTGCGAGGACTACCCCTGCCCGAGCGGAAGCGATGAGGATTGTCCATATAACTGCGTCTGCGTGAACTTCCAGTGCACCGGAGCCGGTGAGATTTGCTCCGACGGCATCGACAACGACGGAGACGGCCTGATTGACTGCCTCGACCCCGACTGCTGCTCCGACCCCGCCTGCCCCGCATACGCCTCGAATGAAGGAGCCAACGGCGGAGTCTGCTGTGCCAACTCCCTGGACGACGACGGAGACGGCCTCATAGACGGGGAGGACCCCGATTGCGGCGGCCCCCCACCAGGGCCCGACGGCGAGTGCCACTTCGAGTTCTGCGAGAGCGACCCCGGCTGCATAATTGGCTGCGTCGGCCCCTGCGAAGACCCCTCCTTGCTCTGCTGCCCGGCCGGCTCTTGGACATGCGCCTGCATGGAGTCCTGTAGCCTGGCGTACGATGGCACGTTCAATAGCATGAGAAAGACGGGCTCGATAGACATCTTCGACATCCAGTTCGGCGACGCCTCTTTCGTCCCGGACTCGGAAGCTCCGATAGACTGGCGCTTCTACGCCGATGAAGACGATTACGGGGGGACGTCCTGCCTACAGAAGGCGACCTTCGACAAGACGGAGCCAATGCCGGAGAACGACGGCCAGCGCCATCCGGTGACCACCCTCACTCTCCAGACCGTACCCGGCGAGTACTGCGCGGTGCAGGTCCATGCGATAGCACCCGACGGCGTGACTGAGGTATTGGGCTACTACATACTGGATAATGGAGAGCTTCCGACGATAAACCCGAACGTCCAACTCCCCGAGCTGCCGGCGAGCATGCACCCAACGGCCATCTACTCGGATAGCCGCATTGATGCCGAGAGCGCCTTCTCCGGGGCCTCTGCTGCTGTAAACAGCCTCAGCTCCGCCTGCAGCGGATGCGTGGGCCTGCCGAGGAGCAAGCTCGACGAGTCCTGGGCCAATCTGGCAGCAGCCCAGAGGTACCTCGACTCTTGTCCGCCGGCCGGAGGCGGGATTCCCTGCCGCCTGTCCCAGTACTATTCGGCAAGAGCCCTGACCCTGGCCAACGAGGGACTGAGCATTCTCTGAGCAGTTTAAAACAACTTTTTTATAGAAGCCATGTATAACTATTCATTTTTATTGAATACTATGGACAAGGAACTCGAGAGGATAAGGGCTGAGAAGGCGGCCCAGCTGAAGGCGAAGATGGAGCGAAACGAGCCGTTGATGGTGACGGATGCGGATTTTGACAAGACGATAAGCGAAAACGAGTTCGTGATAGTGGATTTTTGGGCTCCCTGGTGCGGTCCCTGCCGGATGGTGGCGCCGGTCCTGGACCAGCTGGCTAAGAAATACGCGGGTCTGGTGACGA
Source organism: uncultured archaeon (assembly GCA_964540655.1). GTDB lineage: Archaea > Altiarchaeota > Altiarchaeia > JAFGQM01 > JAFGQM01 > CAZQBY01. The sequence goes on from CAZINR010000019.1 coordinate 19,549, forward strand.
TAGTCAAGATGAACGTGGACGAGAACCAGCAGACGCCGGCCAGCTTCGGAATAAGGGGTATCCCTACGATGATATTCTTCAAAAAGGGAATTCAGGTGGACAAGGTGGTCGGAGCCTTGTCCCAGCAGGCTCTGGAGTCCAAAATAAAGGAGCACATGAACTAAGATGGCCGAAGTCAAGATAGAGGTATTCACCTCTATGACCTGCCCTCACTGCCCGGCGGCCGTGACCGCTACAAAGCAACTGCTCAAAGAGAACCCGGACCTCGCCGGCAAGGTCAAGTGGAAGGAGATCAGCACTTCTTCTTCGGAAGGCAGGAGCAAGGCCGCGCGCTACGGAATCCGCAGCATCCCCACCATAGTACTGACCAACAAGAAAGGGCAGAAAGGGGGTTATGTTGGCGCCCCCACCCAGAAGAAGTATCTGGAGATGGTCGAGAAGATGCTCGGATGATCCTAAAGAAGATTGGGAAAGCCCTTGATAAGGATGAACTCGGATGTGAAGACGTCCTCTGCTGCGTACTTGGAATCTCCTCCACAGACGCATACGTCTTCTCCGCCATAAAGGGCAAGGCAACCGTTAAGGGGCTCATGGATGAACTGGGCAAGAGCCAGACCAGGGTCCAGATATCACTCAACAACCTGGTCAGTCTCGGTCTTTTGGAAAGAAGGCCGCTCGATACCGAACGGGGCGTCAAGTACGGATATTCGCCTGTCAGCAAGGAAAAAGTCAAAGCGATTCTTCTGAAACGTCTTAAAGATTCCTGCGAAAAGCTAAGGAAAGAGATAGAATCGCTCTAGCCCATCAGTTTCAGGAAGAGGCCGGTCGCGATTAAGTCCGCTGTGGTTCCAGGGTTCAGAGCGTTCCCATCCGAGCGGAGATAATTGTCGAATTCTGAAATGCTGGTCTTGCCTGAAAGAACTTTCCTCGCCATCCTGGAGACTTTTTTGGCCTCTTCGAGCCCTCTTTTGCGCGCAATAAGGGTGTCGGGATGCTCTGAAAGCACTTGGATGAAATTCTTGGTTATCGACTTGGGATCTGTCCCTATGCGCGCGCTTATGCCCCTTGAGA
>CAZINR010000020.1:0-3565 GCA_964540655.1 uncultured archaeon
GTCGGCAGTGTTGTTCTCTACATAGCTGCTGCCGGTAGACCTCAAGTATATTGCCTCTTCGGTGTTGTCATTAAGGGTGTTTCTATATACCTCCAGCCCCGAGCAGCTGTAGGCGTCGATTCCGAGATTGTTCCCCCTTGCCAGGTTGTCTATTATCTCGGAGCCGCTCGACGAGCGGATGTAAACTCCTCGGTTGAAGGTTATTATGCCACTGAAATCCTGCACCACGATATTGTCGGGACCATTGATATAGACACCATAGCCGGTTGTGTTCCCCTGGATCGCATAGCCGGCGCCGTCTAGCGTTATGCCGTTTGCTGTTATGGTGAAGCAGGTGCCATTTACCGTTATGTCGTCCTGCAGGTAGTATCTCTCGTTCGCCACCCCCAAGGTTCCGCAGCTGCTTACTCCTGTGTCTGCCAGAGCCTCTGGCAGAGCCGCAGTGATTGCAGCTGCAAACAACAAAAAGACTACGCTAGTCCTCAGGATATGCCTACCATGTCCCCTACGAGGTATTTTAGCCACCTGCTGAAACGGCTAAGTAAATGGGACCAAATATAAAAATGAAGCTTGAAAAGTGCGCAAATACCTCGGATTTTTAAGCACGCTCTGATTTATATTGGGCAAGACATTAATCTCAGGCGAAGATGACCAAACTCAAACTCAACAGGGTCCCGACAGGCATCCAGGGGTTCGACGATTTGATAGAGGGCGGCCTGCCCGACAAGAGCATAACCCTGCTGACGGGCACCCCCGGAACCGCCAAGACGATATTCGGGCTGGAGTTCATAGCCAACGGGGCGAAGAAGTACGGGGAGAAGGGCGTCTTCGTGACTCTGGAAGAGAGTCCCGAGAGCCTTATCCGGCAGTTCCAAAGGTTCGGCTACGACCTTGAGAGTCTTGTCGACGAGGGGAAGATAAAGATAATAGAGATAGACATCGACTCCTCCAAGGGCAACGACCCCTATGACCAGCTCACCGACCCCGGATTCATATCCGACTTGAAGTCTTTCGCCCCCCAGCGTATAGTCGTGGACTCCATAAGCCTGGTCATAACCCTCAGCAACCCCCCTTCCGGCACAAGGCGCGCGCTTGGCGACATCGCCAACATCTTCAAGAAGCTCGGCGCGACTACGCTTTTCACTCACGAGAGAACGACATCCGCGCTCGGAGACCTGGATTACTCCCTGGAGGAGTTCCTGTCCGACGGCATAATACACCTGCAGCTGCATCTCAAGGGCAACGTCCTGCAGCGTTTCCTGACAGTCATAAAGATGCGGGAGACCAAGCACAGCATTGGCGTATACTCTTTCATAATCGACAAGAACGGCCTAAAAATATTCGATCTGAGGAAGATATGAGCCCACTTATATCCTTTGCTTCTCAAATACGCCGGAATGGAAAAGCTCAGGATAGGCCTCATAGGCGCGGGCAACATCGCGCGCATAATAGCGGACCATGCTGAGGGGTATGGGATAGTCTGTGCGCATGACGTAGACTCTGACAGGGCACGCGATTTCTCTGAGAGATATGGTTGTAGTGTAACCAAGCCTCACGATTTTCCCGAACTCGACCTTGTCGTGGAGGCGGCCTCACAGAACGCCGTCCGACAATACGGCGAGATGATTCTCAAAAGCGGTTATAACCTGATGGTCATGAGTGTGGGCGCATTCGCAGATGTCTCACTTTTCAGGAGATTAAAGGAGCTTGCCAGCAAGAACGGACTTAAATTGGTTCTGCCCTCCGGGGCAATAGCCGGATTGGACGGGTTGAAGTCTGCCAGTGTGGGAAAACTAAACGAAGTAACTCTTACGACTACAAAGCCGCCCTCGAGTCTGGACCTTGACGTCAAGGAGAAGACGGTGGTCTTTGAGGGTCCCGCTTTCGAGGCGGTCAGGAAATTTCCGAAGAATGTGAACGTCGCTGCGACCCTCTCTCTTGTGGGCATAGGCTTTGAGAAGACCAGGGTGCGCATAGTCGCCGACCCGGCCGCGAAGAGGAACCGGCACGAGATATTTGCCAAAGGCGAATTTGGGGAATTGAAAACAGCGATAAAGAACGTGCCTTCCCCCCAGAACCCGAAGACTTCTTATCTCGCCGCCATGAGCGCAGTCTCAGCGATAAGGAGGTTCAAGGACGGTCTGGTTATCGGATGACTTCCATTTTGAACTTGCACGACTTCGCCGAGACGAACAAACTGGTTGATATGTAATCGACCCCCGCGCCCAGATAATCTCTTATGCTCCTCTCTTTTATTCCGCCCGAAGCCTCCACTATTATCTTCTTACTGATGCTTTTAATTAATTTTGAAGCCTCTCTGACCTGCTCCGGCGCCATGTTGTCAAGCATTATCATATTGGGACCATCCAGCTTGCTGAGTTCCTCGGCAGCAATCCTGGCGTCTTCCAGAGAATCAGCCTCAATCTCTATTGGTAAGAATCTCTTACTTTTTCTGAAGTCGTCCGCGCGCGATATTGCGGTCCTTATGGCATCTTCCCGGCCTTTCTTCTTCATCAGCTCAGCCAGATGATTGTCCTTTATCAGAATCCCGTCCGAGAGGTTGGTCCGGTGCGGCAGGCAGCCGCCCAGTTGAACCGCTCTCTTCTCGCTGAACAGAAGTCCCGGGTTGGTCTTCCTCAGAAATAAGATTTTCTTACCATGTCTCCTGAAGAGCTTACGGCTGACGGTCGCGATGCCGCTCATCTGGATTATGTAGTTGAGGACCACCCGCTCCCTGGCGAGCACCTCTTTCAAAGGACCCTCGATCTCCAGAGCGACATCGCCCGGCTTCAAGTCTTCGCCGTCTTCTTTGCCGGACACCCTAAGGCCACCCTCCTCCAGTATCGCGCGCGCTTCCATGACCCCCGCCAGCCGGCAGTCCTCTTCAGAGATTATCCTTGCGCGCACGTCGTGGTAGTCCTCTCCGGCGAAGACCGCTTCCGTGGTTATGTCCCCGCCGTTTAAGTCGTCCCGGAAGGCCTCCAACGCCCTCTCTTTAATCCTGTCCGAGTATTCCTCCAAATCCCGGTCGTAGACCTCTTCCATCCCCTAACTTTGCTCCAAATCGGATTTAAATACGCTTTTTTTCAAACTAACCTGAATTATAAGAGGACTGAAGACCGAGAACCGAAAACCTAAGATGCCTCACAGCAAGAGTCTCTCGAGCTACTGGAGAAGGATACCGCAGTGGTACCGTCTGGAGGGCGTGGAGTGCAGCACCTGCGGACAGACCTTCTTCCCCGCCAGGACCCTATGCCCTGAATGCAGGAGGGAGGGAAAGCTGAGCAAGTTCACGTTCGGGGGCAAGGGCAAGATATACTCTTACACGGTAGTGCACGCCCCGCCGCAGGGCTTCGAGCTGCACCGGCCCTACATCATGGCGATAATCGAGCTGGACGAGGGCCCAATGATGACCGCCCAGATAGTCGACTGCGACCCGGAAGACGTGGACTTCGGGATGAAGGTGACAAAATGCTTCAGGAAGGTGATAGCTGACAGTGATGAGGGAATAATCCGCTACGCCTACAAGTTCAAGCCCAAAAAAGGGTAAGGGGGAGACGGAGTG
>CAZINR010000020.1:3575-18601 GCA_964540655.1 uncultured archaeon
AGACTGCGGCAAGGATGACATCGAGATCGGCGCAAAGGTCGAGAGCGTCTTCCGCAGGATACGCGACGGCAAAGAGGGCGGCATCATCCAGTACGGATACAAGTTCAAATTGGCAGAGAATTAGAACTTCGGCTTCTTGAACGGGGTCTTGCGGATTAGCTCCAGCATCTTCTTCTCGCTCACCAGCTTCTTCTTGCCCAGGGTTATCTCCTTCTTTTCCGTAACTTCCCCGACCGGCGAGACCGGGCAGCCATATTTGGACGCTATCTCCAGTACCCTGTCGGTGTCCTTCTCGTCTATGCAGGTCATGTAGTTGCCCATGTACCTGCCGAAGCTGGGGTAGGGTATGGAGGTTATCTTGAAGCCCGTCTGCGCCTTGACCATCATCTCCAGGAGATTCCCGAACCACCCTCCGCGGGATGCGTCCTTGGCAGCGTAGACGTTTATCTTCTTCACCACCTCGCCGAAGGTCTTGAACTTCTCGTTGGCCGCGCGCACCCTGTCACCCACTTCTCCTTCAACCGGGGCGCCGATTATGACCATCTTGTTGCCCGGCTCGGCCGCCGAGTCGGCAATCGGCTTGTCCGCGACCAGCTCGCCGAATATGCAGAATGACACGCACGGCTTCAGTCCGTGCTCCAGCTGGGTGTTGCCGCCGAGTATGGGAACCCCTATGCCGTCGCTCTGCTTCTTGAGCATCTTGGAGACCTCAATCGCCTGCTCCACGCTATCCACTTGCATCGAGTTGAGGGCGTACAGCGGCTTCCCGCCCATGACCACGATGTCAGAGCAGGTGTGAATGAGCCCGGTCTTCATGCCTATCTTCATCGGGTAGGGGCCCTCCATGTTGGCGATGCTCCTGCCGACGACTATGCAGTCGTCGCCCTGGCGTATGCCTTCTATGAGGTCTTTGACCTTATCGTCCATCTGCCAGAAGACCTTCCTGACTGCGTTCGTTTCCCCCAGATGGTCGACGCACCGCTTTATCTCGTAATCAGAATCCGTCATCTTGTAGTGTAAATGAGGCTACAGTTTTCAGCCGCTACTATAAAAACCTCCCTGGTCAGAGGCTGTCTTCCACCTTCTTGACGAGGATGCCCTTGCCCTTGGCGAACTCCATCGGATGGATGTTCTCGCTATGGGCTGACCCCCTCATCTTCCTTATCACGAGAGTTCGGCCGCTCTGGCTCCCAAGAGTCAGGTAGTGGAGCGTTATCACCGCGTCGACGATGTACCCTTCCACGCCGTGAGGTGAGTAAGAGCCCTTTTCGTCGCCTATCTCTGATATGAGCACCGTAGTCAAGTCGTTGGCTTTCAGAAGATAGTTGAGCTTCAATATCTCAGACCTGACTTTCTCCTTGTCGCCCCCGTGGAGTATGTCCAGGGCCGGCAGTGAGTCTATCAAGACCCTCTTGGCGCCCATGCTCTTGGCCTCGATTATTATCTTTGAGAGTATCTGGTTCATGTCGAAGTCCTGCGGCGACAGCGAGAACTTCTCGTCGCTCTCCAGCCCTATCTTGATAAGAGATGCGTCGACTATCCTTATCATGTCCTTGCCCTCCAGCTCCTCGATGTCGTAGCCGAAGTTCTTCATGTCGTCTCTCCACATACGGGGCTCCTCCTCCAGGCTCAGTATCACGCCGGGCTCGCCGTTCTTGGCGCCCTCGCAAATGAACTGGAGGCCGAACGTAGTCTTGCCCGTTCCCGCGGCCCCTGCGAGTAGCACGGTTCTTCCCGGCAGGAAGCCGCCGCCTATCAGTCCGTCAAGGCCGTGAATTCCGCTTGTGACTCGGTCCATTTTGATAATCCTCTATTTTAGACGACAAGGGTTAAAAACTCCCTTTTCGCATGTTTTTCACCATATAGCGGATAAGTATATGATGATAAAGGCGGTTCTTTTCGACATCGACAATGTCCTCTACAACAGCAGCCACCAGGTGGAGATGGCCAGGCGCGCAGCCGTCGAGGCGATGATAAAGGCGGCCGGCTGGGCCATGACTGTGGAAGAGGGGATGGCCCGTCTCGAGGAGATAGTCAGGAAATACGGCTCCAACTTCAACAAACATTATGACATGCTGGTCGGCGACCGCAGAGACAGACATAAGATTGTCGCATCGGGAGTCGTGGCGTACCACAACACCAAGCGCGTCTACCTGAAGCCCTATGACGATACGCTCTCCACCCTGACCCGTTTGAAGAATTCCGGCTACAAGATAGGCGTCATAACGGATGGCCTGGCAGTCAAGCAGTGGGAGAAGCTGGTGCGTCTGGGTTTGCAAGACATGTTCGACACTGTTGTCGTCTCTGAAGAGGCAGGTGTCGAGAAGCCCGACACCGCCATCTTTGAAAAAGCCTGCCAGGAACTCGAGGTCCTGCCCGAGGAGTGTATGTATGTTGGCGACCGCCTGGACACCGATGTTCTGGGCTCTAACAAGGCGGGGATGGCAAGTGTGCGGCTCCTGCGCGGGAAGTACAAAGACCTCAAACCGCAGGGCCTGCAGGAGCGGCCGGACTTCGAGATAAAGCGGATGGAGGAGCTGCTGGAGATACTGAAGAGCGTTTGAGGCTTCTATGCGTAGAGCGCGGGTTCTTCACAGATTTTATCGGAAAGCGTCACATTGACTGTAGCCTCTTCTCCCGGGTACAGCTCGATTATGGGGGTTCGTTGACTCTGCGTCCCGTCGCCGAGTATCTCAAGATATACGTAGTCCTCTCTGACGTCCTCGAAAGTGAATTCCCTCCTCGTGCCGTATCGGACGGTGTAAGGCTCGTCTTCGGTGGAATACATGAGAAGAGTGAGCTCGCAATCCGGCATCTTGTCGAGGGATACCCTCACGCTCTTGTCGCAGTCCTCCGGGCAGGTGTCGAAGTAATCTTCGTCGTAGTCGCACCAGCCGTCACCGCACATCTCTCCGCAGTCCTCCGGGCACAATCCATACTCGTCGTAGTCGCACCAGCCGTCCCCGCAGACTGTGTAGCCTCCATAGTCCGCATAGTGATAGCTGCTTTCCATCATGTATCCTGCCGCCAGCAGTATCAACACGACTATCACTAGGACGACCTCCCCGAGGTTCCTTTCAACTACGCCGGCAGCACCCTTCCTCTTTGCTTTTCCCTTGTCGGATAACCTCTTGTCGGCATATGCCCATATGGCGATGGGTATTAGGAAGATTACCGACCACATGAAAAGAAGCAGGGACCAGTCAAGATAGTATTCTATGGACTCATAGCCTGTCGCATCAAGATGGTAGTTTGGAGACCTGAAAGCGCTTGTGAAAGTCCACAATATCCCCGTCAGAATCGCCAGAACCACAAGGGCCTTTATAACCTTTATGCGCTCTTCATCGCTTTCCTGCAGGCAGAGGAGGCCTATCGGCAGCGCCACCCACAGGACCGGCAGCAATATGATGAATTCCGACGAGAGCCAGTAGGGCATCCAGGACGCTTGCGTGCTGAAGGACATTATGGGGAGCAGCAGGATTATGAACTCGATTATCCCGGCCCACAACAGCAGTCTCCTGTCCTTTCTCCGCAGCCCCTCGAAAAGGGCTACGGATAGGACCAGCATCAGAAGTGCCGACATGAAAATCCGGCCCGATGCATAGTAGTAAGTGTCCAGCGTCAGCAGGGTCACCACAGCGGCGATGAAAGTGAAAACCAATATCAGCATCCAGACGAGAAAGGTTTTGCTGGTCTTGAATTCTAGGTCGGGGGGGTTTGCCATTGTGTTAGTCTAAGGAGTTTTGGAATAAAAATCAACTATGCCACCTCTTCTATTATTATTTATGATGGGCCTTTCTAAAGAAGCGGAATGGAACCTGAGGTCCTGAAAAAATACCGCCAAGCCGGAAAGATAGCTTCCGAGGTCAGGGAGTGGAGCAAGAAACTAATCAACCCCGGAGCGAAGGCCCTTGAAGTGGCGGAGTCGGTGGAGCAGAGGATAAAGGATAAGGGCGCCGGAATAGCGTTCCCCTGCAACGTCTCGCTCAACGACGCGGCCGCCCACTACACGCCGTCCGCGAAGGATGAGCTGACATTCGGGGAGGAAGACCTTGTTACGATAGACCTTGGCGCGCACATAGACGGCTACATAGCCGACACCGCCTACACCATGGACCTATCGGGCGAGAACGGGGAGCTTGTGAAGGCGAGTGAAGAGGCGCTGAAGGCGGCCATATCGACGGTTCGGGCGGGCGTTTCCGTCTCGGAAATCGGCGAGGCGATTGAAGAGGCGATAAAGGCGCGCGGCTTCAAGCCCATCGAGAACCTCACAGGCCACGAGCTCAAGCAGTATGACCTGCACGCGGGCATGGCTATTCCTAACATCAAAGTCCCGTTCGACAAGGAGCTGGAAGAAGGTCAGGCGTTCGCTATCGAGCCGTTCGCAACGCCCGGGACGGGCAGGGTTGTCGAGGGCAACCAGACCGAGATATACTCCTTCATACAGGCGAAGCCGACGCGGCTTAACGAGGGGCGGAAGGTGCTCCAGCTGGCCGAGGAGCGGAAGGGTCTGCCCTTTCCGGAACGATGGTTCTCGCAGCTCAACCAGTTCAAGCTCAAGATGGCGCTCCGCGATTTGGTGAAGCGCGACGCGCTCCATGGATATCCCGTTCTGCACGAGGCTGAGAAGGGGCTGGTGAGCCAGGCGGAGCACACGGTGATCGTGGGGGAAGACGGGTGCGAGGTGACGACTCGCTAGTTCTTTTTGTAGTAATCAACAGTCTTTCGTATGCCTTCTTTGATGCCGACTTTGGCCTTGAACCCCAGCAAACGCTTGGCCCTCTTGACGTCCGCCTTGGTCGCGTAGACATAGTTGTGAACCGGGTTTTTGACATACTTGGCCTCTATGTCAGTCCCCAAATCCTCGTTAATCAGCTTGACATAGCGGTTGAATGACGTCTGTTTTCCGGTCCCGACGTTTATGACCTTCGCGCCCTTGACGTCCTTCTCTATCGCCATTTTGTTGGCCTCCACCACGTCCGAGATGAAGGTGGCGTCTCTGGTCTGGGCTCCGTCGCCGTAGACGATGGGCTGCTTGCCCTCCATCATGGCCCAGATGAACTGGCTGATGACGTTGGCGTATTCGCCCTTGTGCCTCTCCGGGTAGCCGTAGACCGAGAAATACCTGAATCCTACGGAATTTATGCCATATTTGTCTGCGTATATCCTGGCGACATCCTCGACCGCCCGCTTGGCGCAGGCGTAAAAATTGGGCGGCTTGACGTTGGCCGTCTCATGCTGCTCTTTGTGATGCGTTCCCCCGTAGATGCTGGAGGTGGATGCGTAAACGACCTTGTCTATGCCGAAGCGCCTGCATGCGTCGAAGACATTCAGCGCGCCGGTGAGGACGGTCTCGAAGCCGCGATGCGGATCCGGATAGTACATCGGGTTGCTGCTGAGCCCGTTGACCATTATGACAAAGCCGGGCTTCTTCTTCAGGAGCTTGTCCACGAGCCTTCTGTCGGATATGTCGCCCTTAATATTGGTGGTTTCGGATTTTTCTATGTTCTTGAAGCTTCCCAGACTCAAATCGTCGACGACTGTCCAGTCGATGTCAGGCAAACTGGAAACCGTCGCGCTGCCGATGAATCCCGCCCCTCCGAATATTACGCCTTTCATTCTGATGTATTTTATGCTCTCTTCTTAAAATCGTGTTTTCTTCTCCTGAATCTGACCAGGCAGCTGTCCTTGCATATCCATGCCAGCCCGAGCAGCTGCCCGCCCAGCCATCCGTAGCCAACCCCCAGAATCCCGAACGAGGGTATGAAAAGGGTGCCCATAATCAGGCATGAGGCGTAAATGAAAACGTTCATCTCGGCAAACCGGGTGATCTCCTTCCTTATGTCCTTCACCGTCAGATAGATGAGATTTATCGAAGTCGGTATGAGGGAGACGGCCAGTACATGCAGCAGACCGGCCGACGCGGCATAACCCTCTCCGAAAAGAGAGAGTATGAACTCCCCGAATGCCAGGAAGAGCACGAGGCCTCCCAGAGTCAGAAGCAGGGAGAGGTTCAGGGCCTTCTTTTTCTCCCTGTCTATGTCCTTTTCATAAGAGCCCTCCATTAAAAAAGCGGAGTTCACAGCGACCATGAATCCCAGGTAGGTTATGAAGATGTGCCATGGCACGTAGAAATACGCCGTCCCGGCTTTGGATGTGAGGTTGAGGACTATTATGGGGAAAAGAAAATTGGGGAGCTGCCCGAATATCGTGGATATGTAGTTCGCTCCCAGGAATCCCGAGACCTTCTTCAGGACCTTTGTGTCAAAGCAGACTTTCATCATCGGGTAAAGCCTGATTATCAGCAGGATTGCCACGACCGATATTATCGCCGACGATAACCCATAGGCGAAGAATATCCCCATACTCCCCAGGACTACTAGAAGCGGGACAAGCAGCAGTCTCAGAGCGGACTGCAATCCCGATTTCAAGAGCAGCAGGTTGCTCTTTCGTTTAGCTATGAACATGCCGTTACTGAGGAAGAACAAACTGGTGAACATTGTTGATAGGACAAAAAGCAGCGCATAAGCAGGGTTGCTTAAAACGGCCAGCCGTGGAACCAGAATGTCCACCAGCAATACGAAGGAGATGGACAGCGCCGCTGATACCACGATCGACAGGGTTATTGAGATAGACATCAGCTTTCTGATGCCCTCTACGCCCATAGACGGGATGAACCGTATGAGGGTCATGTCAAAGCCGGAAGTGGAGAATACGACCAGCAGACCCATAACAGACATCAGTGCGCTTCCAACGCCGACCTGCTCCGGCGGATACAGGCGTGCCGCGATGAGCCAGAACAGGAACCCGCTCGCGGCTATTACCACGTTGGACAGCATAAGATACCATGCGTTTTTGTAAAGCTGGTCGCTGGACAGAATGTGAAGCTCGTCCTCGATTCCCTTCTCTAAACGGTGTTCAAAGCACACTATCCCGTCTTCCATACCTGCTTTCATATTGATCTGGGCTGTTGACCTTCAAGTCTTTAAAAAAGGGAGCTTGAGATAATCCTTTTTTCTGTTGAAGTATACGAGAGAGCAGAACAAGAATATTAGAAGAACGGCTATTGCGACATTCGCTGCATTTATGCCCACGCCGAGGCCCCAGCTCATGTAGAAAAGCAGAAGCGGGACCACTGCGATGCTGAGCGCGAAGGACAATGCGGCCTTCTCTATGACATCCAGCTCCTTCTTATCGAAGAAGACGGATGTGATTGCAAAGCCCGGCAGGAACAGGACTGCGAATCCGGCCAGCAGGGACGCCACGATTTCAATCATCTTGTTATGTTAACGCCGCATCATATAAATCTAACAAAGGTATCTGTATATCATAGACTCCCGGTTCTCATAGACCTTCTCAAAGCATTCGTTTTCGAATTTGGCCTCATTGAGGCCGATTTCCTTGGAATAATGCACATACAGCGGCCTTCCGTAGGCCTCCAGGAAGTCTTTTGTCTCCTCAAGACAGTCCCTTACAAAAAATCTCCGCCATTCATCCTTGGGGCGACTATCGCGCTCGAACACCCCCGGAGCAATCACATTCCTATCGCTCCAGCCGAGGACCCAGGGCGCCTGGTTCGAGATTGTGAGCACATTCGAGGCCGGCTCGGTGTTCCCGGACAACCACGATATCGACTCGAAACCCTGCCGGCTGATCTCTTGCGGTGTTTCCATGATGGCCCCGTACAGTATCGCCCCATTGACAAGAATCAGGGCAGCGGCCAGCATGACTGCGCCCAGGCCCCATCTTCTGCGCGCCTTTGAGAGGCTCCAGCCAAGCCCGTATCCGGCCAGGATTATCAGGGCTAGGTCAAGGGGTATTATGTTACGCCTGTAGAACAGCAGTCTGAACAGCACGATGGCAAGGTTTATCAATGCCCAGATTAAAACAAGGTTGAAATCCCTCTTCCTGCAGAGCAAGTAGATCCCAATCAGAGAAAATGGCAGATATGCCAAAGCAAGGGCCGAATATTCCTCCAATGAAATGAAGGTTCCCCCGCCCGGGCCCGTTACAGCAGAGGACAATATGCCGATATCCACGTCAGCCCTTGAATAATATGGCGGAAGCAGCAGAACGGCAGAAAACAACAGTACCAAGAGGAGTTTGACGGCTTCGTCTTTGCCTTCAGCCAGTCCTTTACTGTACTTGCGCGTTTTCATATATAACATACCCGACTGGAACATCCGGGCGACTAACACCAGTGTTAGAATAAGAAACGTTGGCCGGTGATATGCTCCCAGCGCGACATAACAAAGGACCAATAGGCCATATGCCTTTTTCTTAAGAAGATAAAGCGATACTAGCATCAAGAACAGGCCCGCCAAGTTTTTGAGATAGAACAGGGAGAAGACCTGGAACTGGGTTGCCGACAAAGCATACAAAACAGCGGCCAAGATGCCGGCCTTCTCGCCGAAGAATTCGCGCGCTACGAGGAAGATGGGAAAGACCAGCAGCGAGCCTATTATGAGAAGCAGCATCTCCGCCAGGTGGGCGGTGCCGATTCCCGTGGAGTATAGGCCGTCAGTCAGAAGGAAAAGTCCGGGGGGGTACATGGAAACCATCCACGATGGCATTCCAGCAGGTAGGTTGGGCAGGCTGGAGGCATAGGTGTCGATGGCATGCTTATAGAGGCCGGCATCATACCCCAACGGAGTGCCCAAGTTATAGTATACCAACCCTCTTATACCCATAACGAATAGGCAGATTGCCACCAGAATCAATAAAGTGTGCGGAGGTCTCATTTGGTCACTTCCAGTCTGAATCTAATGGCTGTGGCAGGGAATATGTAACTCAGGTTCCTTTGATAGGCCTTCCAGAATCTGTTGAATATGCGGCTCAACATGCCCAGGTGCTTCGGGAAAATGAGCTCTCTGCTCTTAATCCGGAATCTGGCTTTCGTGTAGAAGTTCCACGGGGAGTCCTCAGTGAAATAATTGAAAGTGTCCAGTGTGAAGAAGGACTTGTGGGTCGGGTCCTTGAAGGCGTTGAAATTTGCGAAATAAGGGACCAGGACCTCTATCTCAGCCCCGTTCTTGGATATCCTGCATAACTCCTCCATGACCGGGATGAGGTCTTCGAGATGCTCCAGCACATTATCGCAATAGATATAGTCGAACCGGTCGTCTTTAAATGGATAGGGGGACCTCTCCAAGTCGCATACTACATCCACACCCTCCATGTCGATTTTGTCCACATTCAAATAACCTTTCCGTATGTTCTTCCCGCAGCCCAGATTAAGTCTTTCCATGTTCGTCTATAACTTTATTGTATATGCGCATCAATTTCTTGTAATGCTCTTCCTGGCTAAACCGCTTTTGCAAGAGATTGAAACCCGCCCCCCCCAGCTTGAGTGCCCTCTTTTTATCTCCATAGAGCTCCTTGACGCAGCGGGCCAAAGCCAGATGGTTTCCTGCCTCAAAGAGGTAGCCGGTCTCTCCGCCCTTGACCATCTCAGGGACGCCGCCAAGTCTGGAACCGATTATGGGCCTTTTGCTATTCATAGCCTCGAGGGCGACGATGGGCCCGTTCTCCAGCCAGAGGCTGGGAATCAGCACTGCACACGCCTCTCTATAATGTTTACTGAGGTTTTGATTCTCCACATGCCCTAGAAATTCCACGTTTTCTCCCACTCCCAATTCATGGGCGAGTTCAGAGAGCCTTCCCAGCTCTGGCCCGTCACCGATGATCCTGAGCTTTATGTCCCCAAGGCCTTCATTGACTAGATGCGCTATCGCCTTAATCGCCACATCCGCTCCCTTTTCTTTGCTCAATCGGCCCACGAAAAGGAAGAGTTTCGCATCCATCTCCACCTGCCCGCCTTCATCCGACCCTTCCGTAAAGTAAGGGAGGTATGATATTTTATCTTTGGATATGCTCAATGTCCTTTCAAGCAACTTAGTGCATTTTTTGGAGACGCATGTATAGTAATCGGCATATAGTTTTACCAGGCGCCGGTGCAGGCCGCACTTCATCCATTTCAGGATGTGGTATGGCACATGCCGATACCCTTCCCTGGCCGCCATGCACCGGTAGAAGGGGCAAAACCGGTTGTAGCCTTTTCTGCAGGGAGTGCCGTCGCTGAATATCCCCCAGGTCTTCGGGCAGTACAGATGGAAGTCGTGCACTGTCAGCAGTACCGGAACTCCCGCCCTCTTTGCCGCTGCCATCGGCGAGGGCGAGATGCTCCTGGAGAAGTTATGCACGTGCACGACATCGGGCTCGAAATCGGCTATGGCTCTTTTCGCCCTGTAGTAATATTTCAGGCTGAACCACCGGCTTATGAGGGAGCCCACTCCCCGGCCCCCACAGAAAACTCTCACATGATGGCCGTTCTTTTCCAGAAGTTTTTTTGTCTTTAAGACTGCTATCTCCGCCCCGCCGCCCGCGGGGTAGTCATTCATCAGCAGGACCCTCATCCTTGTCACACCTCATAGATTCTTATGTCCCCGAAAGAAGTCCTGTAGACCTCCTCATATATGGCCCGTATCTTTTCATCGAAGGAAGCCGGCACCCAGCATAGGTTCTTCCATCCGCCGTCTTCCACAATCATTGAATCGAAAATGACTATGTGGCCCACCCCTAAATCCTTGAATATTTCCCCCAATTCGTCCTTCTCCAGGAAATAGAATGTGAAATCCCCCACCACCCTTCTGTTCGAATAGTATGCCATCTCATTGCCGCACATTTGCCATACACTTGCATTTTTAGGGGTATGCTGCTCCAGCCATAAGCCGGCCTCCTGTATAGACGGTATCCCGCCTTGGCTGGGACCGTACACCTGAGACTTGTACCACCTCTTGTTGAACGAAGCATCTTCATAAGCCAGGGAGAGAAGAGAAATGCCCAGCGCCAGTATGATCAGGAAGGCCAGCAGTTCCTTGGCATATGCCGGAAACTTGCTGTCGAGAATGAAAACTTTGAACAGGAACCAAATTCCGATGGCTGAGAACATCGAGAAGATCACAGCTATGAAAAGATGGTATCGCATCTGGTCTGTATTCCTGATGAAAAGGGCATAGTTGATTGCTATGAAACTCAGGAGGAACACCGTAAAGCACCTTTGCGCTCTCAAATCCGTCAATTCTAACAGCCGATTCTTGAACAATATGTTCAGAACAAAGAGGACCATGCCCAGGACAACAAGCAGATTCATTAAATCGGCAAGTGCCTGGCTGGTGTCCCCCCCCCAGAAACCAGCTAGATACAGACCGTTTATGCTCGTGAAGCCGTTCCATGAAACCAGGGGATCCAACGGCCATACATGCCGGGATTCGGAGGACTGTACCCCTTTGCCGTAATACCTTCGATGCACTTCCTCCAGCCTTGCAGACCACCTTTGGGAAAAATTGGCGTCCTGCGAGGACAGCTCATACCCGCCAATCTTCTGCCCTATGTAGTTCACGCCCCTGAGGAAGAGGAATTCCTCGCTGCCCTGGGTAATCTCGCCGCTGGTATGTATGACGACCAGGTATGCGGGCAGGATTAAAAGCAAGAAAACAAGAGCATATGACGCTACTTGCTTAGCGTGAACCCCGCAGAAACTCAGCCCTTGCATGCGTGCCCTGCTGGCTAAGAAGAGAATTAAGAGGGTCAGTAAGACTGAAGGGAAGAGTATGAAGAGCCCCTGCTGTTTCATAGCGCTCGCCGCCGCCGAGAACAGAATCAACAAAGCCAGATATGTGTTGGACCGTGTCTTGAAATACCGCAATAAAAGGAATATGCTGAATACGAAGAGCCCGGTCAGGAGAATCTCCATGTACATCCTCGAAGAGTAGAATATGACTTTAGGCGATGCCAAGACAATCGCCGCACTCAAAAGGGCTATGACGCCCCGTCCGGTCAGCTCCCGCACCAGCAGGAAAACGGAGATGGCCATCAGAAGAATTCCCAGGAGTGTTATAGAATTCATCCCTGCCTCCCCGAACATCAGGAACAATATTGCCTGCAGGGAACTGTATGCTGGGGGGTATGTCGAGTTCGTCTCCAACGCCCCGCCGTCCAGCAATTCTTTGGTGACCTTTCCTTGGATGGTTGCGTCTCCGAAGAGCGGCAGGGAGAATATCATGTCGGAGTAGAGTAGCCCGAACATTATCAGAATCAACACCAGGCCTGCTAAAGCCAGCCTACTCCTCTCTGTTTGAAACATCTTTGTAAACCTTTAAGGTCCTTGAGGCTATATGGTCCCAGCGGTATTCGCCCTTGATTTTTTTAAGGCCGTTTTTAGAAAAACTTTTGCGAAGCTTTGAATCTTCCAGCAGGTTGGCTATTGCGCGGGCTAGAGATTCAGCATCGCCGTATTCGACTAACAGCCCGTCTTCCCCCTCGTCTATTATCCCCCGTATCCCGTCTACATTCGTGGCTATGACTGGAGTCCCGGCCGACATAGCCTCGATTACTGTGATTCCGAAACCTTCAAATATGGACGGGACTACGACGCACTCGACCTTGTTGAGCCACTCGTTCACTTCATGATCCCCAACAAACCCCAGGAACGTAATATTGTCCCGGAGACCTCTCGCTTCTACTGCCTTTTTTAGTTTTTTGAGGTCCTTCCCGGCTCCGCATATGAACAACTTTATCGAGTCGTCCCTCTCCGTCATCAGAGCGATAGCGTCTATCAGAAAATCGACCCCCTTTCTCTTGTCCACCCTGCCGAGGTACAGCAGACTCTTTCTAATCTTTTTCGTCCCTGTCGGGTGAAACTCTTTTTGGTCCACGCCGTTGGGGATGACTACGGTCTTCTTTTTATCGACGCCGTATTCCCGGACTAGCACATCCCGACTGTCTTTTGATACGCATATCACTCTGTCTGCCAGATTATAAGTCCTCTTCTCGAGGGGTATGAAAATCCTTTTCCAGAACTGCGATTTTATGTAGCGGGATTGTTGCCAATATGTGTGATGGCAAGTCGCAATCACCGGCACGTCCGGACGCCTCAGCAGGAAGACTCCCCCCGGCCCGCAGTGCACATTCAGCAGGTCTATCCCCTCCTGCTTAATGATTCCGCCTATCTTGAAATTGGCTAAAAAAGAGTAAAGGGCGTTCCTGCCTAGATTGGTCGTGCGCTTTAGTATAGTTTTGCTCTCAACGATGTCATTCTCTCTAGGGGAGATGAACACTACGTCGATACTCATATCTAGAATCCTCTTATAGTATATCTCGTAGATGTGCCTTCCCTGCCCCCCTTCTGGAGGGTAAAAATCATAAGTTAATATCCCTATTTTCACTTTTCCAAAACCTTGTTGTAAACCCGGACGGTCTGCTCGGCGACTCTGTCCCAAGCGTACGTCTTCGCCAATTCACTGGAGTCACTCTCCAATCTTTTTCTTAGCCTCTTGTCGCCCAATATTTTCGTCACCGCTTTCGCTAGACTTCTCGAATCGCCCGGTTTTACGATTGCGTCTTCCCTCTTAACGAAGTCGGTCAACCCCCCCACGTCGCTCACTATCAGGGGTTTGCCGAAATACAGGGCGAGAGTCCCCACTCCGCTCTGGGACTCGAAGTGCTTGTAGGGCAATACCACTATGTCAGAGGCCGAGAAATAAAGGCCGACGTCAGAGTCGTCCGCGAAGCCAAGGCATTTCACTACGTTTTCGCCTATGTCTGCTTTCCGGATTGTCCTCTCGTAGCGGCCCCAATCTCCCCATGGCTGTCCGGCAATCAGCAATTTGACACCTTTTAAATCCGATTTAATCTCCCCCATGGCCTCTAGCAGGACATCCAGGCCCTTGTAATCCCGTATGTTCCCGAAGAATAGCAAGACTTTGTCCGATGGGTCCAGATTGAGTCTTTTTCTCGCGCCGCTTTTTGACAACTTTGCATACGTAGTTTGCTCTGGAATCCCGGCAGGGATTGAGGTTATCCTTTCCGAGGAGATCCCGTACTTCTTGCTTAGAATCTCCTTGTTCCTTTCCCCGTGAACTATAAATGAATCTGCAGTGCACAGGACCACCGAGTTCAGAAAATCGTTCAACGGATTCTTCTTGTGAGGCATCACGTTATGGACGGTTATGACAACCCTCTTACCCCTCATCTTTGCCAAGCCCAGGGTCATCAGAAAAATGGGCGCAAGAGGATATGCCCACCATTGGGCATGTACTATGTCTCCCTTTAAGGAAAGGCCCGCAGACATCCATGTGGCGGGATTGTAATATGTTAGGACGTTTCTAGCATTCTTATCAGCGCAGTCGGCATCATATTCTTTCCTGCTCCCGCCGGGATACAGGAAATCCGGATAGATGCTTTTAAAGCCGATGAAATCCACTTCAATCCTTTTGGAAAGTGCCTTGAATAATCCCCGACAGTACGGGCTAATCCCCTTTATCGGCGGCAGCGTTCCTATCAGGCTGGCTCGTATCATATTTTGGGACTCTTGAATCTTTGTCTCCTCTTGTTATAGATCTCTTCCTCCAGGAGTATCCTTCTCTGGTTGCTCCGTTTTGCTCTGATACCGTATATGATTATGGCGATACCTATCAAAATCAAACCTATCGAAATAGACCCGAACACACCCGCCAATGTAGTGCTCAGATATCCTAGGCTGTTTCCGATTGCCATGATTGCGCCGAAGCCGGAAACGCATATTCCCCCAAAACCAAAGAACGTTCCTGGATTGTAGTCACAATATGTCCTGAGCATTGTCACACCCTCTTTTGTGGCATAGGAGTATATATTATGTATCAACCGGGATTTTCCCTCTCGTCGCCTGAATGTTATGTCCACCTCCGCCACCTTCAACCCCTTGGCCGCCGCCTCTATTATCGTCTCGTGAACATAAGTCTTCTTCGATTTTATGTTTAGCCGAAGAGCCGCTTCTCTCGAGAATGCCCTAAACCCGGTCTGGGCGTCTTTTACGGGGAAACCGGAGAGGACCCTGGTAATGAACGTCGCTATCCTGTTGCCCATTAGTTTGCCCATGGGCATGTCCTCGAGTTCGTTTATGTTCCTTGTCCCCAGAACCATGTCGGCCCCTTCTTCAAGCACAGGTCTGATCAATTTCGGTATTTCAGTGCTGTCGTATTGCCCAT
>CAZINR010000020.1:18611-20563 GCA_964540655.1 uncultured archaeon
TATGTTGACGATTATGTCCGCGCCCATTTCGAGCGAGGTCTCAAGCCCCTTCTCAAAGGCTTTTGCAAGACCTTTGTTCTCTCTAAAGCCCACTATTCTGTTGGCACCGACCCTTTTCGCCTCCTTGGACGTATCGTCCTCGCTGCCATCATCTATGACCAAGACGTCGACAGAATCTACGCCCTCTATCTCCCTAGGGACGCTTTTTATGACGCTGCTTATATTGCGCTCTTCGTTCTCTGCCGGTATCATCACAACCAGTTTGACCATCTTCTATAACCGCCTAAGCAGTATCTGAACGTAGCCATTCGATTACGGTATCGATTCCTTCCCCCAACTTGCACCCCGGCTTAAAGCCTAGCCTTTCTATTCGGGATATGTCAAGGCATATCCTGTCCACTTCGCCTTCCCTTTTTGCGACATGCTTGACCTTCATCGATTCAGGGATGCTCTTCCCGATCATTTCGGCCAGCTCGTTGACAGAGGTTTCCACTCCGGTGCCAACGTTGAGGGTCTTGTTATCGAATCTATTGTCAATCGCCATAATATTGGCCTTGACCACGTCGCGCACATGGATGAAGTCTCTCGTCTGGGACCCGTCTCCAAAGATCAGCAGAGGCTCTTTTCTTAGAGCTTTGCCTACGAATATCGAAATGACTCCCGCTTCCCCCGCAGGGTCTTGCCGGGGCCCGTAGACGTTGGCATATCTCAGATTGACGTAATCTATTCCGTACAGTTCATGGTAAGCACTTATGTACTTTTCTGCAATCAGCTTCGAAACCCCGTAGGGGCTAACGGGATTGGCGGGGTGTGCCTCTCCGCAAGGGAGATTTTCCGGATTGCCGTACACCGCCCCTCCGGAAGATGCGTATATGATTTTCCCGGAACCGGATTTTCTCATATTTTCTAGCAGATTCAAGGTCCCTCCGATGTTGATGTTCATATCGAGTATGGGCTCGGATACCGACCTTCTTAGGTCTATCTGGGCCGCTTCGTGGAAAACCAAATCAACATCTTGCAGAGCGCTCTTGTTCGTGCTCCTCAAATCCTCCCTCCTAAAATCGATGTTTCCGTTTTCAAGCGTTTGCTCGAGGTTCTCTTTTTTACCGGTTGAAAGGTCGTCTATGACTAGGACTTCTTGACCTTCGTTTAAAAGAGCGTCCACTATATGGCTACCGATAAAACCTGCTCCGCCGGTCACGAGCATCATATTGGGTCTATGGATTATAACGGTTGGAACTTAAAAAGCAGAAAAAAGGCTTTACTTAGGCCATCCGGAATACCTTGCTCCCGCATACCTCGCATTGCCCGGAGACAGCATTCCTCCCATTCTCGAGAACGGTCTTCCGCGGGTTTTTGATTCGTCGCCTGGCTTTGCATTTCAGGCAATACGCTTTTTCCTCACCACCCCCCCTGCTGACTTCTTTTGAAACTCTTTTTACGGACTCCTCGGCTTCTTTCTCAGTTTTGGTAGACTCTTCCTGATTTAACAGCAGGAAGGATAAGATTGTAACCAAGAGGCCCCCTGATGCTCCCAGGAAATATGACAATATTCCTGCCCCTAGGGTCAGCGTTCCGTATATAAGCACGACTGCTCCAATCACGCCCCAAAGTGCAACGTGCCATATTCTGATCCGTTGATTTTTGCGGGTCTCTGTGAGTGCTTTCCGGGTTGTCGTCCTGCGAAAGATTTTATAGGATCCGAACACCACTCCGGTCGCTATCACTGTTATGAACAGATAACCTAGGTTGATTCGGCTGTAAACAGCCTCCGGGCTCAATTGCTCCAATATGGACAGAATCAGGAATATCGCCAAAAGACTGATGAAACAGGTCGAGATTATATCCTCTGCGACGCCCTCCTGGTTCGGGGGCATTCCCCCCCCACCCCCCAATGTCGATTTTAGGTCCGTTTCACCCAAGACTTTCGATTTCATCTGAACCTTCCGTGC
>CAZINR010000021.1:0-19995 GCA_964540655.1 uncultured archaeon
TAAGGAGATAAACTTGGGCAGAGATAAGTTCCTTGCCATTCTAAAGAAAAAATGATCCTCATCCACAAATCCTTCTCCGCGGAGATCGAGCTGAACGAGAGCGAGACCGCCAAGGCGATAGAGCGGGCGCTTCCAATCGAGGCAAGCGCGCAGGTGTGGCAGGAGGAGATTTATTTCGAAATCCCTGTCGCGCGCGAGCAGGAGAGGGGCGTGGAGACGGTCAAAACGGGCGACGTCGCCTACTGGCCGCCCGGGAAGGCGTTCTGCGTGTTCTTCGGCCGGACGCAGCCAATCAGCGCGGTGACCATCATAGGCAGGGTCAAGACCAATCTGGAAAAGTTCAGGAAAGTCCAAAGCGGGGACAGGCTCCTGTTAGATGAGGATTGATTTGATGTATTCGTTCACGCCTTTTTCCAGCGCCGGCCCGTGGCCGGGGTAGAGCTCCGCGATGTCCAGCTCCGACAGGCGCTTTATAGACGCGCGCAGCTTCCCGATGTCGCCCCCCAGAAGGTCGTATCTTCCGAAGCCCTGCGAGAATATCGTGTCTCCTGAAAAAAGTACTTTCGATTCCGGCTCGTACAGGCACAGCCCTCCGGGGGTGTGGCCGGGAGTCAGAATTGCTCGCAGCTTCGCGTCGCCCAGGTCTATCTCGTCTCCGGTCTCCAGTCTTCGGTCCACGCTGAAATCCAAATCGGCCGGAAAGTCGAAATATTTTGCGGCACTGGCCTCTTCCCTGTTCTCATCGAAGAAATTAACCTCTTCCTCGCTCATCCATATCTCGCAGCCCGTCTTCTCCTGTATGTCCTTGGCCATGGCAGAGTGGTCGAAGTGGCAGTGTGTGAGGACTAGAACGTCGATGTCCTCCATCTCGAACGGCTCCATACCCGCGTCTATCAGAAGCCTCCTGCCGCCTTCGAGCAGATAGACGTTCGAAGATATCCCGTCGGAAAAGAACGGCCTCAGTTCCATCGCCTCTATTTAGTCCGGAGCCCTATTTATATTGCTTTGCCCTTTAAACTACTCGGCATGGGCGAGATAATAAAGCGGGACAGGAGCATCATACCCGCGTGCGACGTGGAGTACATGGAGGACCTGGAGAGGCTCATAGACGCCACCAGCGAGGTCGAGGGCATAGGCGCATACAAGATAGGCTTCGGCCTGGCCCTGAGGTACGGGCTGCCGAATATATGCGAGACCATAAAGGACCGCACCGACATCCCGATAATCTACGACCACCAGAAGGCCGCGACGGACATACCCTACACAGGGGAGCTGTTCGCGAGGGTCTGCAGCGGCTCGGGGGTGAACGCCGTTATCCTGTTCCCGCAGGCCGGCCCCGCCACGGAGAAGGCCTGGATAAAGGCGTGCAAAAACAGCGGCCTGGGCGTCATAGTCGGCGGCGAGATGACCCATCCTAACTATAAGAGCAGCGAAGGGGGCTGGCTCGACGACAAGGGCATCGAGAGCATATACAGGATAGCCGAGGAAGAGGGCATAAGAGATTTCGTGGTCCCCGGCAACAAGCCGGAGAGGATAAAGCACTATGCCGAGATGCTGGAAGACTCCAGGCCGGTCTTCTACTCGCCCGGGCTTGTCGCGCAGGGCGGGGAGCTGACCGATGCGGCCAAGGCGGCCGGGGAGAGGTGGCACGCCATAGTGGGCCGCGGAATATACAAGGCCGAATATATGACCCAAGCGGCCAAAGAGCTGGCCAGGGCCTTGTTTTAGTTAAACATAATCCAGGTCAAGCTCCGCCAGAGAATCGGCGTCGAGCGGGGAGGACTCAAACAGCTCCGACACCCTTATCCCGCTCACCACGAGCATCAGCCTGACAACGTTCCTGGGGAGTCGCTCATCCACCTGAGCTCCCCAGATGATGTTAGCACCGGGGGCTATATGGCCTGAGAGATACTCCACGGCCGCCTCGGCCTCCTGCAGGGTCATGTCCGGCCCGCCTATGACGTTGACCAGCGCGCGGTCGGCGCTTGAGACGTCAGCGTCCAGCAGGGGGGAGTTCATGGCCGTCTCGAGAGCCTCCACCGAGCGGTTGTCTGAGAAGGTGTCGCCTGTGCTCTCGCCCATGCCGATGACTGCCGTCCCTCCGTTGGCGAGGACCGTCCTCAAGTCCGCGAAGTCCAAGTTTATGAGTCCGGGGCGTGTTATCATCTCTGTCGTCCCTTTGATGGCCCTTGCCAGAAGCTCGTCGGAGACCCTGAAAGCGGAGTTAAGGGGCAAGTCCGAGGCTATGGCGAGGAGCCTGTCGTTGGGTATGACGATCACCGTGTCGGCGACCTTTCTAAGATTGACTAGTCCCCTCTGCGCGTTCTGCCACCGTACCTTGCCCTCCACCGTGAAGGGGAGTGTGACGACCGCAACGATGACAGAGCCCGTGTCTTTCGCCAGCTCGGCTATGACGGGGGCCGCGCCGGTCCCGGTACCGCCACCCAGTCCGCAGGTGATAAAGGTCAGATCGCTGCCCTGGAGAGCGGCTGCTATGCCGTCAAGGCTTTCCCTGGCGGCGCTCTCGCCTACCTTCGGGTCCGCGCCGGCGCCCAACCCCCCAGTGAGCTCCGCGCCCAGAAGGACCTTCTTCGACGCGTCGGAATACAGCAGGTCCTGGGCGTCGGTGTTCATTATTACGGTGTCGGCCCCCTCCACGCCAACTTCGCTGAGCCGGGATAGCGTGTTGCACCCGGCACCGCCTACACCCACAACCTTTATGGAGGTCTTCAGCCCGTCCAGCAGCCTCATCAGCTGCGAGTCCACGTCGTTGGTCTTGCCTTTCCGGGCTTCCCGAGACTGGGACATCGAGATTATCTTTTTCATGAAACCGCCCTTTTTCCGGCCGGCGGCCGGAAAAACAGAAGTGCAAGATATCAAAGGATAAGGATAAAAACCTTTAGACCAGGAGCGTGCCATACAGTCAGGGCAGGAGGGGCTCGTTTTAAAGGAGGGCGGCATAAATTAAAGTGCAAGATGACCAGGATAGAATCCATAAAGGCCCGGGAGGTCTTTGACTCCCGGGGCAACCCGACGGTGGAGGTGGACGTCCGGACCGAAGACGGCGTTTTTACCGCCAAGGTTCCGAGTGGCGCATCTACGGGCGCGCACGAAGCGCTGGAGCTTAGGGACGGGGGCAAAAGGCTCGGCGGGAAGGGCGTGCTCAAGGCCGCGGCCAACGTCAACGGCCCGATAGCCAAGAAGCTCAAGGGCATGGACGTGGAAAAGCAAGGGGAGGTCGACCAGGCTATGATAGGGCTGGACGGCACCCCGATCAAGGAGAGGCTGGGGGCCAACGCCATAGTCGGCGTCAGCATGGCGGTCTGCAGGGCGGGCGCCGCATCCTCCGGCATGCCCCTGTACAAATACATCGGGAAACTTTACGGCTGTAGGGCAGACACCCTCCCCATACCGCAGCTCAACGTCATAAACGGCGGCAAGCACGCAGGCATGGAACACGACGTGCAGGAGTGCATGTACATGCCCGTGAAGGAGAATAGCTTCAAAGACGCGCTTGTCACGGGCGCGGAGGCCTACCACGCACTAAAGAAGATACTCAAGGGCAAGTTCGGCGCGCGCAGCATACAGCTGGGCGACGAGGGGGGCTTCGTCCCGGCAATAGACGACATCAGGGAACGCCTGAAGATAATGAACGATGCGGCGGAGAGGTCTGGCAGCCCGGGCATACCCATAGCTATAGATGCCGCGGCCACCGAGTTCTACAACAAGTACGAGAGGACCTACCACATAGCCGGCAGCGTCTACGACGCCAAGGAGCTGGTGGACTTCTGGAAGGACCTCTGCCTGAACGATGGCATCGCATCCCTGGAGGACGGCATGGCCGAGGACGACTGGGACGGGTGGGCCGCCCTGACCGAGGAGCTCGGAGAGAAAGTCCAGATAACGGGCGACGACCTGCTAGTCACCAACGTCAAAAGAATCGAGAAGGCTATCGAATTCAACGAGTGTAATTCTCTCCTGCTCAAGGTCAATCAGATAGGCACGGTGACCGAGTCGCTGGCAGCCGCGCGCATGGCGGAGGATGCCGGATGGAGGGTCACGGTATCCCATCGCAGCGGCGAGACCGAGGACCCGTTCATAGCAGACCTGGCCGTGGGGATAGGCGCGAGCCAGATAAAAACGGGTGCGCCCGCCCGCTCTGAAAGGCTCGCCAAGTACAACCGCCTCCTCAGGATAGAGGAGGAGCTGGGCAGGAAGGCTAGATACGCCGGCAAAAAATGGTGAAGGGAAGGAGATACAAATACAACAGATACGGCAGGGGCAGGACCCGCCCCATGTCCGAAGGGGAGTCCCACTGGAAGGACCTGGGGGTGAAACTGGGAATGCAGATGCGCAGGCCCCCGATAGACCCGGCACATTCGATGCCGCCGGGACTCAGATTCAAGATGAATCAGAGGTTCAGGCAGCGCAAGCAGTCCATGGGCGCCTTCCTGACCCCGCAGCCCTGCTAGTAATAATCCTCCCGCTGGTTGTCGTAGTCGTCGTGGTCGCGCCCGGATGCCCAGGGGTCTTCCTCATCTTCGTCGTCCCACAGCTCATCCTTCTTTTTCTTGTTTTTTCTCGGATCCATTTTGTTTTCTCAGACCTCAAGATAAAGGAAAAACAAAGGAAAAATCTCTCGCAGTCCTTTTTGGGAGGGCTTTGAGAATGATGGGGAAGTGAATCACTCACTTCTTGGCTTTCTTGGTTTTGGACTTCTTGGTTGTCTTCTTGGCCATCCTGAACACCTCCCTGAAAATGACCTGATTAGTCAGAGGGATTCGAGAATAAAAATACATATGTTTTTTTGCGTTTTTCGGGCCGGAAACAGGCGGTTTTCGGGTTAAATGAAGACTATTTTCGCGGGCGGGAATCCGTTGAACCGGGTGGCCGCCGCGTTGGTGTACGCGCCGGCGTTGAGCACCAGGAGCAGGTCGCCCTCCTCGGGCTGGGGAAGGTAGCTGGCCGTCGAGACGACGTCCATGGAATCGCACGTCGGGCCGAAGACCTTGTATTTCCTCAAGTCCCCCTGCCGGTCGGATACTATGCGGTACTCGCAGTGCCCGAACACCTTCTCCGACAGGGAGTTGTAGCAGCCGTCGTCCAGGTAGAGGCAGTCCCTCCCGTTGCGCTTGTTTATGCCTATGACCCTAGACAACAGGGTCATGGAATCCCCGACCATGGGCCTCCCGGGCTCCATTATTATCCTGGTTTCAGGAGGGAAGCGCCCCTCTGTATGGTTGTTGAGCAGCTGGGAAAGATCCTCGAAGGAGTAGACGTCCTCGACGTATCTTATGGGTATGCCGCCGCCGATGTCGAGGACGGAGAGCTCGAACCCGTTCCTGCGCGCCTTTTCAAAGATGCGCGAGCACAGATCGAGGGCGGATGCGTAGTTCTGGATCCTCTTGCACTGAGAACCCACGTGGAAGCTGAGCCCTATGGGGTTCAGCCCCTTCCCGGCAGCCATCTTCAGCAGCTCCATGGCCTGCTTCTCCCGCGCGCCGAACTTGGCCGAGAACTTGCAGACGCTCCCCACGTCCTTGACCGCCACGCGCAGTATGACGTCGGAGCCTGGGGCGTGCTCGGCCATCTTCTCCACCTCCAGCTTCGAGTCGTAGGTGAAGGTGCGGACGTTATTCTCATAGGCGAACTCTATGTGGCTCCTGGCTTTGACGGGGTTGGCGTAGAGCAGCCTCTCCGGCTCCGCGCCGGCCTCGAGGCACATGCGTATCTCCTCTTTCGATGCGACATCGAAGGACGAGCCCAGTCCGGCAAGGGTCTTGAGTATCTTCGGGTGGGGATTGGCCTTGACCGCGAAGTAGAGCTCTGCGCCCGGCACAAGCTCCTTCAGGCGCGCATAGTTCTGCCCGACCCTCTCGAGGTCGCAGACTAGAAGGGGCGTGCCATGCTCCTCAGCAAGAGCCCTGGCCTCTTTAAAGGACACTACCGACGAACCCGGCTTGTCTGTGGATTTGTAGTATGTCTTCATCAAGCGATGATTGAAAAGCTTAGCATCTCGGGGTCGCTTTGGGGTATTTTCCAATCGTCAGGAATAAAAACCTTTCACTCGCCGATTATCGTCAGCACCAGCTTCCTCTCCCTCGGGCGGGTGTCGTGGTCGATCAAGACCGCTTGCTGCCACGTGCCCAGGATCAGCTGCTTGTCCTTGAACGGGACGGTTATGCCCGGGCCCATCAATGTCGCGCGAACGTGGCTGGCGCCGTTGTCGTCGTGCCACGTCTCATGGTGCGCGTAGTCCGGGCCGTATGGGGCTATCTTGTCCAGAGCCCGCGGGACGTCCTTCAGCAGGCCGGGTTCGTATTCCACAGTCGAGACGGAGCCGGTCGAGCCGGGGACGAAGATGTTGACTATGCCCTCGGAGAGTCCGG
Source organism: uncultured archaeon (assembly GCA_964540655.1). Lineage (GTDB taxonomy): Archaea > Altiarchaeota > Altiarchaeia > JAFGQM01 > JAFGQM01 > CAZQBY01. The sequence continues at coordinate 6,390 of CAZINR010000021.1, forward strand.
AATCCCGGACCACTTCTTCGACCTTCTGGGTTATGTCCACCATGTCACTGCGGCCCTTGGTGGCGAAGGTTACGGCAACTGTCCTGACGGTCATTTTTTCAATCGCTTTCTGGATGCTTTTCCGGCAGCCCTCTTCGCAGCCCTTCGTGCACCCCAAAGAGTCCTTCGTTTCAAGAGAAATTGGACGGAATCCTTCCCATGCATTTTTAAAAACTCGCGAACTCTATCCTGCCCGAATTTCGTGACCGCCTCGGCGACCGCCTCGGCATGCCTCTGCTTGGCGGTCTTTGGCGTCCTTACAGCAACGACTTTGATTACTCGCCGCCCTGGGCTAGATGTCCGCGCCATTGTTCATATTATCCATCAACTGATAAAAATTCCCTAACGTCCGGCCAGGAAGTCCTCAACGCACTGCTTCGGGGGTTTGCCTTCCCCATGCGCCTTTATCAAGGCGTCGGCCAGTTTCGCCTGTTTCGAGGGAGGGACCTTTGCCATGGCATTGCGGTAGGCCCGGTAGTACCTGCTGGCGGCCCCCCTCTCGGGTATGGCGGCGAATATCCTGACGCCCTCTAAGCCGGCATGGTTGTGCGCCTTGATTATCCTCTTGGCGGGATGGTTGGCCAGCGCGGGGGCCAGTACCTCCCTCACGATAGGATGCTCTTTTCTAACCTCTGATTCGCCGGCGGATTCGAGGTATGTCGCTATCAGCAACTGCGCCCCGCTGCCCTTCCCCAGCGCTCTCGCAAGCTGGCCGGGCTTGCCCCCTCTTCTGATTTCGTCCCGGACATATCTAATCAGCTTAAGGCGGTCCGGGCGCTTTATGTTAGCGTTCACGCTCCTGCCCCGCAACAGCCATTGGGCGGGGCCTAGCCCCAGATCCTCCCTGACAAGGCTCCTCTCGCCCCGGGGGAGCTTTGGCATCTTATCGGGATTGTTCTTGAACCTGAAGTGGGTCTCTATCCGCGGATAGTGGGAGACCGTGGATTTTCCTATGCCCGCTACCAGAGTCCTCGGGTCGTCCTTGTGTATCCTCCCGTAATAGCCCGGGTGGTGAATCTCAATCGAATCGTGCCTTATGACCACCTGCGCCGAGGAGGGCTCGGCCCTTAGCCAGGGGGCCAGGTGCCGGTGCTCAGTGACTTCAGTGCCATCGACCTGGAGGACCCTCGTCTGGCCCTTGGAGGGCACCAGCTCCATAGGCAGATCGACGCCCTTGACCCGGTCGTTGTAAGCATGGATTATGGCTATTCTGTTGTTGCCCGCCCCCACCCTCATCATCTCGTGCATGACCCGGTGGTTCGGGTCTCCTGCAGCATACATCTTGCGGCGCTCCGGAGATAGCCCGGGTTCCTCCAGTTCCGCCTTGTCCAGCGGGGCCCTGTCCGCCAAATCCGTGAGCAGCTTCTTGACCCTCAGCCAATTGTCCGGGTCTCTCCTGCGGATGTCGGCGAGACTGGGCATGGGCTTCTTTCTTCGCCCGACTCTTGGAGGCATTGTGGTTGATATTAAAGCGAATAAAGCATAAAAGCCGGATTTTTCATTTTTATAGCCAGACGCTCAATTAAGTGGGAAAAAAATCCCACTAATGAGAGCTACACTACAAAAATGCAGGAGATTTCCAGGATAGACGAGAAGGGCAGACTGCTCATACCCTCAGGGGTAAGAAAGGTCATCGGTCTTCAGTCCGGGGTCGAGGTGCTTGTCTCGGTCGAGGGCAGGACCGCCGTCCTCTCTCCGGTCTTCGACAAGAGGGTCTACGGGATGCGCATAGTCATGGGCGACGCTCCAGGGACGCTCGCGAGGATAGCCGAGTTCTTGTCAAAAGAGGGCTTCGACATCATCATGAGCGAGTCGCGCAGCCTGGAGCGGGAGAGGTCCGCCGAGTGGGACGTGACCGGCAAGTACGGAGGGGATTTAAGTTCACTCGCGCGCAAATTAAGAGAGCTGGATTTTGTTTCTAAAGTCACCATAGAACAATGAACTCACTTCGTTCGTACATCCTATGAAGATACAGAAGGGAATATCATAAAGATGAAACTGGAAACACCGCCGGGGACCAGGGATTTCCTCCCGGAAGAGATGGCTAAGCGCCAGGAGGTCGTCGACAGGGTTAGGGCCGTCTTTGAGCTCTACGGCTTCTCTCCGGCCGAGACGCCCGCCTTCGAGTACGCCGAGCTCCTGGAGGGCAAGTACGGCGAGGAAGAGAAGCTCATCTACAAGTTCGAGGATCTGGGGGGGAGAAAGCTGGCCCTCAGATACGATTTGACCGTGCCGCTGGTGCGCATGGTCGCCATGAACCAGCTGCCGCTGCCCTTCAAGCGCTACTGCATCTCGCGCGTCTGGCGCTTCGACCGGCCGCAGAAGGGCAGATACCGCGAGTTCTGGCAGTGCGATGCGGACATCGTTGGCGTTGCGAGCATGAAAGCGGACGCCGAGATAGTGGCATGCGCCATCGACGCGCTGGAGTCCGTCGGGCTCAAGGGGTTCAAATTCAAAATCAACAGCAGGAAGGTGCTGGACGACGTGCTCGCCAAGATCGGCATCCCCGCCGGCAGGGAGCTGGCGGTCTTCCGCGCGCTGGACAAGCTGGAGAAGCAGGGGGAGAAGGCGGTCAGAAAGGAGCTTGAAGAGGCGGGAGTGAAAAAAATCGGCGAGCTTTTCAATACCCTCAAAAACGATAAACTCTCGGATATGCGAGGGTTGGTCGGCGAGACCGAGGGCGTGAAAGAGCTGGAGGAGCTGTTCAGGCTGATTGAAGCTTACGGCAAGAAGGCCGAACTGGACCTCCGCATGGTCCGCGGGCTCGACTACTACACCGGCCCCATCTTCGAGGTGGAGCTGGGCTCTTACGGCTCTATCGCGGGCGGCGGCAGATACGACAAGCTCATAGGCCAGATCTCCGGGAAGGAGGCCCCCGCAGTGGGCATAAGCCTGGGCATAGAGCGCATAATCGAGGTCATGCGCGAGAAGAAGCTCCTGCCGGAGGGCAGGAGGGTGCGCGCATACGTCTTGCGCGCGGACGATGAGTCCGGGGAAATCGCGCTGCAGGTTCTCAAAGAGCTGCGCGCGAACGGCATATCCGCCGAGGGCGACCTGCTGGACCGCAACTTCTCCAACCAGATGAAATACGCTAACAAGGCGGGAGCGCAGAAGGCGGTCATAGTCGGCCAGAAGGACCTGGAAAAGGGAAAGATAACGGTCAAGGACATGAAAACGGGCGAGCAGAGGGCCGTCAAGAAAGAGAAGGTCATAACGGAGGTCTTGAAATGAAACTGAGAATCGCAATACCGAACAAGGGCCGGCTAAGGGAGCCGGCCGTGGAGCTGCTGAAGAACGCCGGGCTGAAGATGCAGGACTCCGACGACAAGGCTTTGTTTGTGAAGACGAATAACGAGAACATCGACATAATCGCGGTCAGGGTGGAGGACATACCCGAGTTCGTGGAGGACGGGGCGGCCGACGTGGGCATAGTCGGCAGGGACGTCGTGGCCGAGAAGGGCGTCAGGGTAAAGGAGCTCATGGAGCTGAACTTCGGCTACTGCTCGCTGGTGCTGGCAGCCAAAGAGGATTCCGGGATAAAGAGCGTCAAGGACGTCAAGGACGGGGCCCGCGTCGCCACCAAGTTCGTCAACAGCGCCAAGAGCTACTTCAAAAGAAACGGCAAGAAGGTCGAGATAATCGAGCTCTCGGGCGCCGTGGAGGTGGCGCCGGTCATAGGGATGGCCGACATCATAGTCGACCTCACATCCACCGGGTCCACGCTCAGGACCCACGGGCTAAAAGCGGTGGACACCCTCCTGGAATCGAGAGCGGTCATAGTAGCCAATAGGGAATGCCAGGGCAGCCTCCTGGACGAGCTGGTCATGGACATCCGGGGCGTGGTCTCCGCGGAGAGGAAGAAATACCTCATGGTCAACATGCCCGAGGACAAGCTCCAGGAGCTGGAGAAGATAAGCAGGGGGATGCTTTCGCCCACGGTGACCAAACTGGACAAGCCGGGCTGGATATCGGCGCAGATGGTGGTGGAGGAGAGGGAGATACTGGAGCTGATAAAGAAGCTGAAATCTCTCGGCGGCAGGGACATACTGGTCCTGCCCATCGAGAGGCTGGTCAATTAAGAGGGCCGACTTAAGAATATAAAATGAGACTGCCTATTCTGGCGAGGGACGAGGTGACTGAAGACTTCATGCTGCGCGCGGAGAAAGACGTGGCCAGGGCCGAGAAGGCTGCGCGCGCGGTCATAGGCGACGTCAAAAAGAGGGGCGATGAGGCGGTGTTGGAGTACACCAAGAAGTTCGACGGGATAGAGCTGCGCGCGGCGGAGGTCCCGGAAGGGGAGTTCAAGCGCGCGTATGACGTCATAGACAAGGGCCTGTTCGACGCAATACAGCGCGCGTACGGGAATATCAGGAAGTTCCATGAAGAGCAGATGCCGGAGGAGACGCGCATGGAGATCGAGCCTGGAGTGGAGGCCGGGCGGAGGGTAGTGCCTGTCAAGAGGGCCGGGCTCTACGTACCGGGCGGCAAGGCCGTCTATCCCTCGGTGATGCTCATGCTAGCCGTGCCCGCGAAGATAGCGGGTGTTGAAGAGGTCATAGTCTGCACCCCGCCGCAGGAAGAGGGCAGGGTGGACGTCGCAAGCCTTGTGGCCGCCGACGTCTGCGGAGTCGACCGGGTATTCAAGATCGGCGGCGTCCAGGCCATAGCCGCCATGACCTACGGCACGGAGAGCGTGCCCAGGTGCGACGTGATAGCAGGGCCCGGCGGGCCCTACGTCTCTGCCGCACAGCGACTCGTGAGGAACGACGTGCGCATAGACTTCCCGCCGGGACCGAGCGAGGGGATGGTGCTGGCGGACAAGTACGCAAACCCCAAGTTTGTTGCGGCGGACGTCCTCAGCGAGGCGGAGCACGGGCCGGACTCGGCGGCGGTCTTGGTCACGGACTCGCAGGAGCTGGCGCTGGCCGTTCAAAAAGAGTTCTACTACATGCTGGACGAGCTGGACGACGTCAGGAAGGACTATGTCAAGAAGAACATGCGGAAGTATTCGGGCATAGTCTTGTGCAAGAGCATGGATGAGGCCGTGGACTTCGTCAACGAGTATGCGGTCGAGCACTTGGTGGTCAACACCAGGGATCCGGAAGCGACTTTGAAGAGGCTGACTACAGCGGGCACCTACTGTCTGGGCCAGTACACGCCGATAACCGCGGGCAACTTCGCGGCGGGGCCAAATGCGATACTGCCTACAGGCGGCTTCGGGAGGGCGTACTCAGGCGTGTCGGTGGACACTTTCTTGAAGAGGCCGACGGTGGAGAAGCTGTCCAAAGAGGGCCTCAGGAGTCTGCGGAAGGCGATAACCACGCTCTCGGAGTTCGAGGGCTTCCCCGCGCACACTAATTCAGTGGATGTGAGGTTCGAATAAGATGGTCGGAGCGGACATAAAAAAGGCTACGGAGAGCGAAGTGGTCGCGGAGAGGGCCACCCGCGAGTCCAAGATAACCTGCAGGATAGACTCGAAGAATAGGCGCGAGACGAAGATAGACACTGGCCTCCAGTTCCTGAACCACATGATAGAGACCATAGCGTGGCGCATGAATCTGAACATCGATTTCAAGTTCGACGCGACGAACTTCAAGCTCACGCACGTCATCGCCGAGGATTCGGGAATAGTCCTGGGCTCCGCGCTGCGCGCGATGTTCGAGCGGAGAATGGAAAAGGGCGTGGAGGGAGCCTCTCGGAGCATCATAGACGAGGGGTCCGCGACGGCAGCGGTCAGCATAGAGGGCAGGCCGAAGCTCATCTTCGAGGGCAATCCCGCTACTGAAATGGAGACGGTCGAGGACACCAAGACCTGTGATTTAGACGACTTCCTGGACGGGCTGGCACTTGGCTTAGGCGCCACCATAAGGATAACCGTAGAATCGGGCAAAGACCCGCACCACACTTGGGAGAGCATCTTCCGCGCGCTCGGCGAGGCGCTGCGGGAGGCGTTCGAGTCTAACCCATGGAGGGGCGGGACTACAGTAGGGGTTAAAGGCACGCTGAAGTAGGGTTATTTCGCGACTATCGTGGTAACGTGCCCGTCGCTGGAAACGGTGTGCCTGACGGGGATTTTCTTTTTGCACTCTGGGCATTTTCTCGTGTGCTTCCCGGGCACGGTCCTGATGCGGAACATTTTGCCGCATGAGCATCTTACTGTGGACTGGACGCGTTTAGGTCTTTGTCTGGCCATAGGCTACTTTTTACTTCAAAAGATAAAAACTACGCGATGAAAGCCGTTCTCTTCGACCTAGACGGGGTCATAACCTCGGAGAGGATATACTGGAACTGCTCGGGGCTGGCCTTCGCCCGGTTCAGGGACATGGACGTGCCGGAAGACAGGGAGGGCAAGGTCAGGCTGGCCCAGAAGCTGCTGCCGGACACGGTCATCAAGCGGTTCAAGGAGGCGGGCATAAACTCCAACTGGGACATAACCTACGCTATATCGGTCCTCAACACCATCGGCAAAGACGTCAACTGGTTCCTGGACGAGGTGGAGAGACGCGGCTACAAGGGCCTGGATTATCTCAAGCTACTGGACGAGCTGGACCCCTCTGTCAAGCACGACCGCGAGGGCGGGCCGTGGGAGAAGGCGCATAAGAAGTTCCAGCAGTGCTACTACGAGCTGGAGGAGACCGACGAGCCGGCGATTCCGCTGGAGCAGGTCAGTAAGGCCCTTGAAGAGCTGAAGGGCATGGGCTTCAGGCTGGGGATAGTCACGGGGAGGCCGTACAAGGAGGCGGAGCTCCCGCTCAAGCGCTGGGGGCTGTGGGATTATTTCGAGAAGGGGCTCATCGTCACGGAGACCGAGGTCAGTGAGGAGAGCAAGAAGCGCGGGGAGCACCTGGGCAAGCCCAATCCATATCCCATACTGCGCGCGATATTCGCCAACGAGGAGTGCGACGAGTGCGATATCGAGAAGATAAGGGACGACTACGTCTTCGTCGGAGACTCGGTCTCGGACGTCGTGGCCGCTAAGAGGGCGGGGATACCGGTCATCTGTGTGAATACAGGCATAGCCGGCGAGGAGTCGCTGAGAAAGGCGGGAGCCGACCTGATAGTGGAAGACTTGAGCAGGGTTCCCGAAGCGATTAAGGGTTTCAGAGCTTAATGGGAAGGGGCTTTGACTCAACCGATCCATTTATCTAGAAACGCCTTCAAAATAGACGGAATGGTTCCAGCAAGAGAGCATATGCTGCCCTATCTGGACGGCTGCGAGGCGGCCGCCTACGGGGCGAAAGGGAAGAAGCCGGAGGTGAGGCTGAACCTCAACGAGTTCCAGTACGACCTCTCGCCGAAGGTGATAGAGGCCATCAAAGGACAGGCCCCGTGGGCCAAGAAGTACGTTTACCTAGGGGACGATGATACTGCGGAGCTCCAGCAGAAGGTCGCGGATTACGCAGGCGTGGACGTATGCGAGGTCGCCCTCGATGAGGCCCTCGATCAGGCATTCAACAGACTGCCGCGCGTCTTCACGCGGCCGGGCGACAACATAGTCTCGATGTCGCCCACCTATCCGGAGCTCATCCTGGGAGTAGAGCGCGCGGGCGGGAAGAGGAAGCTGGTCCAGATGCATGAGCCGGAGCTGGAGATGGACGCCGACGAGGTGCTGGAGGCGATCGACGAGAAAACGAGATTCGTGTTCATCTGCAACCCAAACAACCCCACATCGTCCAAGACGCCGAGGGACGACATACTGAAGGTCGTGGAGAACGCGAAGGATAAGATAGTCGTCGTGGATGAGTGCTACTACGAGTACTGCGGCGAGACCGTGGCCGACGTCATCAACGAGCATGACAACCTCATAGTCGCGCGCAGCTTCTCGAAGGGTTTCGGACTGGCCGGGGGGCGGATGGCTTATCTGATAGCCGCAAAAGAGACGTGCGACGCCTACGGCAGGATACTGAACGGCTTCGAGTTCAACCGCTTCGGAGTGCACGCGGCGATAGCGTCGCTGGACGACATCGCCTACTACGAAAAGCTCTGGGAGCGGATAGCGGATGAGAAAAGCGAAATACGCGCGGAACTGGAGAAGCTCGGAATCAGGGTCTGGGACTCCGCCACCTCTTTCCTGTTCATGGACGTCTCGGCTCTGGGCAGGACTTCGACCCAGGTCAAGGACTTCATCCTCGAGGAGTACGGAGTCATGATAAGGGACGTGCCGGCCACCTTCAAAGAGCTGGAGGACAAGTACGTCAGCTTCGCCATGCCGAAGCCTGAGATAGCCGCCAAGGTGCTGGAGGGCATGAGAAGGCTGGCAGAATAGTTTTTTTGGTCCTCTTCCTTAAATTACAGAAAATGCTTTTCCTGAACAAAGAGGAGGTCGGGTTCCTGGTCTCCATGGAAGAGGTCATAGGAGCGGTCGAGGAGGCGTTCCTCAAGCACGCTCACGGCAAGACCCGGTACCCGCCGAAGAGCCAGTTCATGCTGCCGACGGAGCAGTGGCGCTGGTGGGGCTTCATGCCCGTCTATGTGGAGGGCATGGGCGTGGCGTGCAAGGTGGTCTGCGACTACCCGGAGAACAAGGGGAAGGGCAGGCCGACGATAATAGCGACGATAATGCTGTGCGACCCGGGAACTGGGGAGGTCAAAGCCGTAATGGACGCGACACATCTCACCGCACTCCGGACGGGGGCGCTGGGAGCGGTCGCAGCAAAGCATCTTGCGCGCGAGGACGCGAAGACCGTCGGCGTAATGGGTTGCGGAGTCCAGGCGAGGACCCAGCTGACCGGTCTGACGAAGGTGCGCGACATAGAGGAGGTCAGGGTTTACGATATCAACGAAGGCGCTGCCAGCCAGTTCATCCTCGACATGAGGGGTCTAGGGCTGCCGATAAAGGAGGTGGACTCTAAAAAGTCTATGAGGAGCGACATAGTCGTGGCCGCGACGGTCTCCAAGGACCCGGTCGTTTTCGGCGAAGAGATTCAGCCGGGGACCCACATCACGTCAATCGGAGCTCACACGCCCGACGCGCGCGAGGTGGACGACGACCTCATGCGGAAATCCAAAGTGGTCATAGATTCACCCGATGCGAAGAAGTCCGGAGACCTGCAGGGCTTCAATGGCGATTTAGTCGAGATAAAAGAGGTCATAGCGGGCAAGAACGTGCGAACGGGGCCGCAGGACATCACTTTGTTCAAGTCCGTGGGTACCGCCCTGCAGGACGTGGCGATAGCCAGCCTAGTCTATGAGAAGGCAGTAAAGGCCGGGGCGGGCAAGGAACTGGGGTAACATTAGAATAATTTTTAAAGGCTCAGTTATAATTATCGCGCTAATTCTGAAAATGGCTGAGGGCGAGAATCCGGGCAATGCGCAGCCAATCCCCGAGCACAGGGGGAAGACGCTCAAGGTCGTGGCCCTCGTGGGAGTGCTCGTAATCGCAATAGCCGTAATCTTGTTCATGGCCTTCTTCGCAAAAGACCTGTTCCCCAGCGGCCCGGGCGGGGGTGGGATAGAACAGCCCCAACAGCCTAGCGGCGGTGATTTGATAGGGGTAGGAACGCCAGGTGCGAGCTCTGCGATGTCGCAGGAAGGGGCGGCCGAGGAGGCCATAGAAGAGGGGTTCGAGACTGGGGATGAAACAGTCTACATTTTCTGCGAGGAGCTGGATTCCGGCGACAGGGTGGCCACGCAGGGCGACCCGGACAAGTATTCGGTCTCCGGGCCGGTCTGGTTCGCGTACGTTGACGAGCTGCCCGGCGCGTTCTTCGAGCACGATGTCAAATACGTCTTCATAGACGCCTCGACGGGCGAGAAGATGGTCTACGAGGAGTCGTGGCCTCCCGACATAAACGGAGAAGACATGTTCGACGCCGGAGGGGATTGCGGCGGCGTTATTGAGGTTCAACAGATATGAGGAGAATGCGAATAATCTGGAGCATAGCGGCTTTCTTAATCCTGGTCGGCCTGGCCGCGGCCCAGCCGATGGGAGACTACGGCGACGCGCCGGACGGCAGTGACGCATATCCGGGAGTCGCGGGCATGTTCCCCACGCTCTACGGCAGCACCTCAGGCCTGATAGGGGGGCATGCTCTGAAAGTTGGCGAGGAGATGATCGGTGAGAGCGTCAGCGAAGAGAAGGATGCTAATGACCCTGCTGATGCGGACGGCATCCAAAATCTGGTGGACCAGGATTTAGATGATCCTGTTTATCTCATGGTCATGGCGGTAAGCATTCCGGCCAGGGCCAAGCTCAAGTTCAAGGTCGCCATAGACGAAGACGCTCCCGCGGGAAAGAGGTATATAAACGCGCTTCTTGATTTCGACAAGAACGGGAGCTGGGGCGGCAGCCGCAACGGCGAGGAGTGGGCCGTCAAGAACCAGGAGATAGAGATCCAGCCCGGCTCGACCGAGTGGGTGGAGACGGAGTGGTTCAACTGGGGGAACGGCATGATTATGCCCACGCCGGTGTGGGCGCGCCTGGCGATAACGCGAAACCCCATAGACTACAAGGACTGGAAGGGCCAGGGGGCCTTCGAGTACGGCGAGATACAAGACTTTTTGATAGAGCTGAAGGCCGGAGACCGGCAAGAGAAAGAAGACGGCGGAGGCGGCAAGAGGAAGCCGGTCTGCGGCGACGGCGTCAAAGACGCTGGCGAGCAGTGCGACGGGAAGGACGACAAAGCCTGCCCCGGGAAGTGCAAGGCAAACTGCAGATGCCCGAAGGGCCTGGGCGGCGGAGGTCCCGGAGGCGGAGGGCCGGGAAGCCCGGGGCCGGACGAGGGCCCGTGCACCACGCCCGTAGCGTATCACGCTCTCGTAATCAACGCGGGCGACAACGGCCGCAGGAAGCAGGCCATGGACTCGGCCGACGACATCTGGCAGATGCTGGGCGAGCAGGGCTATGACAGAGGGCGTTACCTGGCGCCGCATTGGGATGAAGAAATCGGCGATATGTCGGACGACGGTGTGACGGCGGGCGGCTACAGCAGCCTCGCGGGAATAGAGGCCGCCTTCCAGAAGCTGGGCAAGGAAGTCAAATGCGTCGACAGAGTCATGATATACATAATAGGGCACGGGCTGAAGAAGGGTGGCAGGAAGTACGGAAAGTCCTGGTCCAGCGGGGGGATAATACTCAACGGCGGGAAGGGGAAGAAGGAGATACTCACCCCTGAGAAGCTCAATGAGCTCATAAGCAAATACCTGCCAGCCTGCCCCAACGAGGACTGCAAGACGCCCGAGAAGAGCTGCCATGTCAGCATAGTCGTAGAGTCCTGCCACTCAGGCAACTTCTTCAACACCCTCAAGGGGGTCGGAAGGACTGTGGCGGTCTCAGCAGCCAGCGACGAGGTTGCGTTCTTCGGCAGAGAGGATGGCGATTGGCATGGAGGGGATTATAGCAACGGTTATGTGGATGACATGTACAGCCCGGGCACCTCGGACACAGACGGCGACGGGCATGTTTCAGTGGCCGAAGCCCACGCATCGGCAACAAGCAAGCTCTCGGTGGCCGAGAAGTTCAAGAGGAAGCAGACTCCCGACATAGACAGCCAGGAGTGCGAGTGCCTGCCTCTGACATGCGGGCCCAAATGCGGAGACGGGAAGGTAGATTCGTCCGATGAGGAGTGCGACTACGCGGCGGACCCGACGGGCTGTTCTCAGAGTGAAACATGCAGTGAGGACTGCATATGCGAACCGATAGAGACCCCGCCGCCAGTCGAGGATTGCGGAGAGGGCGGATTCTTCTACCAGACGGAGTGCGAAGCGGAATGCGACGGCTCCTGCATCATGGGGGACGACCAGTGCTGGTACTGCATAGAAGAGGGGGGGTGCCCGGAGAACCAGTACACGCAAGAGGAGTGCGAGGACAGAAGGACCGGCTACCAGAGGTGCGTCTGCAGTGAGTCTACCGGCTGCTGCTATCTGCAGAGCGTCTGCGGCAGGGGGGAATACATCTCCTCAGACTGCGACGGCGAGTGCGAGGGCAGCGAAGAATGCATTGTCGAGGACCCGGACGTCCCCTGTTACACATGCGGTTCGCAGGATTGCGGAGAGAGCGAATACGAGACGCAGACCGACTGCGAGGCTGAATGCGAAGTGGCCTGCGATATCGACGAAGCTACCAACTGCTGGTATTGCGGAGGCATGCCCCGGGGTTCGGCCTGTGAGGACGTGGGCATGTACAGCACGCAGGGCGATTGCGACCAGGATTGCGAAGAGCCGGACAGATGCGTCCTCCATGAAGCCTATGGCTGCTGGTACTGCCAGAACGTGGAGTGCGGCAGCGGACTGTACGAGAATGCGGAATGCGACGGGCAATGCGATGACGAGGAATACTGCGAAGAATACCAAGGAAGCGGATGTTACAGGTGCGTGCAGAGTCCGTGCCCGGACCTATATGTCAGCTCTCTTTCAGCTAACATACACAGGAGCGCTTCGACCACCTGCCAGGGGGAGGTGTGCCAGACGTTCTGCGAACTGGACGGAGAGGTTGAATTCAGGATAAAGAACGCTGGAAGCGCGCAGGCAGGAGGCTCTACCGCGAAGGTGGATATCGCGCCCAACGTCGGGACCCAGCAGGAGATGATAGGCTCTCTCAACGGAGGCCAGGAGAGCGGCACTGTGACCACCAGTTTCTACAAGTCCGGAACCGTCTCTGGGAGCGGCATAGAGTCCTGCGCGCAGCTGGACTGGTGGGTCGGCAGCTACACGGCCAGCGTCACAGCAGACCAGGGAGACGCCGTAGACGAGTGCAACGAGAACAACAACGTGCAGTCTGTGAGCCCCCAGTAGGACCACTGCTCAGTGCTCATGGATGCGCGAGCTTTAATAGCGACAACCGTTTAAGGGCTGCTATGAGAAGGAGCGGAGTAGCCAACCTCCCCCTGCACGGGGGGAAATGCCCCAGATGGCTGTTCGACCGCATGGTCAAGCTGTCGGGGGCTATAACCGAGATAATAGTGCATGAACACTCCCAGGAGGAGTTTCTGAACAGGCTGAGCGACCCTTACTGGTTCCAGGCATTCTCCTGCGCTATAGGCTTTGACTGGCACAGCTCCGGCGTATCCACCACCTTGCTCGGCTCGCTGAAGACGGCGATAGAGCCTGCGGAGCTGGGCTTGGCGGTGTGCGGCGGGAAGGGGAAGACCTCAAGGAGGACTCCGGAGGAGATTATGCAGATGGGTGAGGTATTCTCACTTCCTACAAAAAAGATCGAGGATTTGCAGAAATCCAGCATGATGTCAGCCAAGGTCGACAGCGCGGCCGTGCAGGACGGCTTCCAGCTCTACCATCACTGCCTTGTGATGACGGAAAGGGGGGACTGGATAGTCGTGCAGCAGGGGATGAACGACAAGGCCGGATACGCGCGCAGATACCACTGGGTTGGTGAAGGGCTCGAGAGCTTCGTGGAAGAGCCGCACAGGGCCGTCTGCTGCGATTCGGTAGAGGAAACGCTCAACATGGTGGCACGGGAGAGCGGCGGGTCGAGGAAGGCATGCGTGGACCTGTCCGGAGAGAAACCCGAGTGGGTGCTTAGGCAGATAAGGAAGGGGCCGCAGAAGAGCCTGCTCGATTTCATGCATATCCCCAATCTTGACATGCCCCGAAGGCACCCGGTGGTTGTTTC
>CAZINR010000022.1:0-19984 GCA_964540655.1 uncultured archaeon
CTATCTCCGCCTCGATTGTCTGCAGGGCTTCGTTTTCGCTGGTCTTCACAAGGCTGTATTCCAGCACGCCGATGTCATGCGTTCCCGGTATGTACTCGTTTATTATGCAGTTTTTGAGCTTAATCGGGTCTTCGGCCGACATAGAGCCGCTAAGACTTGTTTCAGAGCCTTGCTTGATGATGTCGAGGCCTATTGATTGGATAGGCCCGCCACTCTGACCGGAAACGACTTTCACCCCGCCGGATATGGAGTTGCCGAGACCCATCAGGGTCAGGGTTGTCACCCCGCCTGAACTTACCATGGAGGACACTACGCCTTCCATCCCCCCGGCCAGGCAAGTGACTACGTTAAGCCCCTCAAAGGTAGCGGGGTCTTCCTGGTACACGGTAGACATCAGGATGGCCATGAACTCGCTCCATCTGCTAATTTTCATCTTCAGGCTTATTGAAAGCTGCTCCTTTCCAGTTATCTGCAGATCTTCTATCGTGAGCTCCGGCTCCACCTCCGTCTCCAAACTCAGCAAAGAGAAAACCTCGTTAACCTGCTCCTCCACTTGGGCTGCGATGGCAGTCGGGTTCGACAGGAGCTCCTCTATATTGACAACTTCCAGTTCATCTAGCATCCGCCTTTCAATGTTGCCTGTCGCCTCCACTTCGAGGTCCCTCCCCGAGTCGTCCACTGTGACTTCCAGGTCGAACCTGCCCAGTTCGGACAGCATCTCTGGTATGAACCCGCCTTTGATTTCGAAGGATATGTCTACCATAGACCCCTCCTGACTCAGCTCAATCTCGTAATCCGGCTGCATCACATTGGCCTGTTCTCTGGCGGTGCCGCTGAAACTGATTATGCCATCCGAATCGATTGAAGCAAAGATGTTAACGTCCTCGGCAAAAAGGTATAGCGGCTCTTTGATAGTGGCTTGGGCGTCGCCTTCGGAGCTCATATCGAACACAGCCTCCTGCGCCGAGGCTGCTGTGATAAATACAAGGCAGAACAGCAGGGCGATGGACCTGTTCGTCATTTTCCGTTCTATTTATTGGAGCCCTAATAAAAAGCTCGGAGGGACTATCCGTTCTCTATCTCCTTTTCGTGCGTCAGAGTGGTTTCAACGATTTTCCGGCTTTTGGACGTGAATATGCAGAGCTTCTTATCCCTCTTGACAAGCAGGTCGAGCAGCTCCTTGAGCCCTTTGGGAACCTTACAGTACTCTCGGTAGGCCTCCACCTCCCGCTTCCTGTATTCCGATATCCATATGAACGAGGAAAGCAGGACCGTAGCCAAGTCCCCTTCGTTGATTTTCTCCCCTTTTTCTTTGATGATGTTGTTGACGCCAGCCGCTATGAACAGGGAGAACTGCTCCGGCGGGAACATGGTGGCAAGGTCTTTTAGAGCCATTTCATCCGGCATTGTCTTCGTGTTCAGGGACACGTCTGTCTTCTTGGAGAGTTCTGCCGCCTTTTCGCGCAGCTCTTTATCCGCCTCCGAGTAGAGGACCGACGCCAGGTCCTTTTCCTTCAAGTCGAATATATGAAGAAGGAAGAACGAAGCTATCCTCACCTCGGAGGAGTTCATCGCGGGCAGGTTCCCCAGTTTCCTCCAATTTTCACCTATCTTGGTGCTGAATATGGCATTTTTCAGTTCTTTGCTCACATTCCTATCCTCCATCAGCTTGTCCACCTCCCATGTCGGCCAATTCTTGTCGGTGAGGTCGTAGGCTTCTTCCCTCCCTCCCACTATGAGCGTGTCTCCCAAGTCGAAGCAGACGGCCTTTATCTTCTCCTCGAATTCGCTGAAGCTCTTGAACCACCACCAGAGCTCATCATAGTTGAAGGCTACTATGAACTTTGGCATCATGCACTTGCCTTTCCTGAGGAAGGACCCTCCGAACTCCTGGTCTCTCTTCATGTTCTTCACGGTAGCCAGATCTTTCACGAGCCCCTGGGCTATCATGGCGAAGAACACCTTGGCGCCCTTGGCCGCGAGATAGTCGTCGTGGCCGTCGCCGACGTAGAGCATCTCCCAGTCCTTGACCTCCAGCCTGTCCTTTAGCTTTTCAAGGCCCTTGGAAGACGGTTTCATCTCCAGGAGGTCCTCTTTAGCCACGATGTTCTCGTCCTTAAAGTATCTCAAAAGACGTACCTTCTTAGCCATCGCTCTGATTTTTTATTTCAGGAACCTAAAACATAGACGATTAATTAAAGAATAGCGGGGTAAAAATGAAACTCATAAACCAGGGCAAGGTGAAGGATGTGTATGCGCTGAACGATGGCGAGCTGCTCTTCAAGTTCTCCAATAGGATTTCAGTTTTTGACCAGATAATCCCCTCGACGATTCCGAGGAAGGGCGAATCCCTGGCCCGGGAGAGCGCCTTCTGGTTCGAGAAGCTCAAGGGCATGGGGATAAAAACCCACTTTCTGGGGCTTCCCAAGCCGGACGAGATGAAGGTGAGGCGAGTGAACGTAATCCACGATTACGACAAGATGACGTCCGAGACCGTGAACTATCAGATACCCCTAGAATGCGTGCTGCGATGGTACTGCGCAGGCTCCTTCTACCGCTCGCTCAAGAAGGGCAAGAAGAAGCCCGAAGACTTCGGTTTGGACCACATGCCGGAATACGGCGAGAAACTTGACGAGCCGTTCTTCGAAGTGACAACTAAATTCGAGCACGTGGACCGCAAGCTCTCGCGCGAGGAGGCGCTGGAGATATCCGGCTTGTCGGAGGAAGAGCTGGACCGGATTAAGGACATATGCGTTAAAATAGACGAGATGATACAGGACGAGGTGGGCAAACGTGGACTCATCCATGTAGACGGCAAGAAAGAGTTCGCCATGGACGAGGACCGCAACATAATGCTCATAGACACCTTCGGGACCGCGGACGAGGACCGCTGGTGGGACTCCGAAGAATACGATAAGGGGAACATAATAGAGGTCTCCAAGGAGTTCGTGCGCAAGTGGTACGAGAATGATGTGATTTACAATTGCCCGTCCACCGAAGGCTGCACATTCTCATACAAGCAGTTCCTGGACAAGCTGCGCGAGGACGGCAAGCCGCAGGTGGGGATACCGCCGCTGTCCGACGAGATGGTGGACAAGACCGCCAGCCTCTACAAAGACCTGTTCGAGAGGATTACGGGGGAGGAGTTCTAAATCCTGCAAATCGGGTCGGAGACGTTATAGTCGCCGCAGACTATGAACGACAGCGCCCGGCATCCCCAGCAGAAGCTGTTGTTCTTGCAGGAGCTGCACCTTCCTTGTATGTTGCGGCCGTCGTGCAGGTGCGCATAAGTCAACATATTTCCATATCTCTCATAAAGCTGCTTGAACGACACCTTGTGGATGTTGCCCACCTTCGTGGTCGGTATCATCGAGCAGGCCAGCACGTCGCCCATGACACCGATGTTACACCTCGTGCCGCAGTAGAATTTCGAGCCAAAACCCGGGCCGCTCGGTATCCCATCTTTCGAGTTCCTGTACTCATAGACCTTCCACATGTCGCGGTTCTCGGGCCTCAACCAGTCGGCCTCCTTTGCGAAGCCGTAGGCCCTGTAAGGGAAGAGTATGGCGGCCATCCCCTTTGTGTCATAGGCCCAATCTATGGTCTTCTTGTAATCATCACTCTCAATGATGGGCGCCGTTACTGTGATGGACAGGGCCAGGTCATTTGGGGAGAAACCAGTTTCTAGCAAGTTCTCCACCCCGCTTATCTGATTGCTTAAAAGCTGTGTTGGCGCGTCGTGGAGGGACCTCCAGATCTTCGGGTCCAGCGTGTCTATGTGCACGAATGCCATCTCGACCAGGTCGTTCACCCTTTCCGCCACCTTCTTGTTGGAGAGCGCCAGCCCGTTCGTCATAAGCAGGTTGTTGAGCCCGCAGTCCTGCGCGTATTTCATTATCTCGTCCCAATCAGGCCGGCAGAGGGGCTCGCCCCCTCCCCAGTTCACCTGTTTGACGTCACATTCAACCAAATCATCTATGAGCCTATACAGAATCTTGGTCGGTATCCCGCCGGTCCAGTCTGGGGTCGAAGAGGCGTAGCAATATATGCATCGGATTTGGCACATGGGGGTCAGGCCTATCTCTACAGTATAGAGCTTATTCTTATCGAAATAATCCCTTAGTTCGTCCAAATCCCTGCAGAAGCCGCGCCTAACGTTATTTTTACACTCCGACAGGGATTTTATCCCGTTTCCCACCTTTCCTTTCATGTTTGGCATCTAAGTAATGTCCGTATTCTATTTTCAATTCCCTTAGGAGTCTCTGAGCAGTTTCCTCAGCATATTTCCCTTTCATTCTTTTGGCGTCTTCACACTCCATGACAAATCTTTCATAGGCCTTCCTTGCGGTTTTTGGAGATTTTATGTGTATGCCTCCCACTACGAACTCCTTCTCGTCCCTTATAAACAGGAAGAATTCGTTGACATCATTGATTACCGGTATTACCACATCGAAACCGAAGGGATGCTTAAGGTATCTGATGTCCAAATTATCGTAGTTCTTGACCTGATTCTCAAGCTGCTTTATTATTATTTCGCACTCTCGGTAAGCCGCTTTAGAATCTCCGTAAAGTCTCATGGAGTGCTCGAACGGATAGTCAAGACCTAGCTGGGTTATATAGGTTATCTTCAGCTCTTTGGTGTCGAAGCACCTCCTGGACATAGTCTCAAGATACTTTCCCCTCTTTATTTTGCTGTATGTGGTGTACGTGTATGCTATCCCCGGGAATTTGGCCACTATGTAATACTCTTTGGCATAGCGCAACTTCCTCTCCAGAATGTCGAAAAGCGACTCATAATCTAAATATTCCACAAGCTGCTCATTTTTATCCCGGACTATGTCAGCAAAATAGTCCTCCAGCGACTCATAAAGACCACTTATGCTCTCCGCCTCTTCCTTCAAGGTCCTCTCTTTCTCCACGAGGGCGGACTTAATAGCTTCGGGGACTATCTTGTAATCGGCCTTCCCAGCTTTCTCTATGAAATCCTTTTCCATAAGAGCCTTTATCTGGGTGAACAGGTTGGATTTTTGTATGCTCTTGCCCTCCTTTTTCTTGAACTCTAAACTTATGTTCTTGGGGCTGGCTTTCTTTTCGTCTTTTTTAAGGGCGTTTATTATGCTCAGAATCGACAATTGTTGCCCCGTTATGTCAAGCCAATTGGCCAACCCCTCTATCGCGGTTTTTGCCATCTACCCCCCATCCCAAATAATTTGGTGATTGATATATAAAAACAAATATGACTATGTAAGATTATAATATCCTTAAAATAGATAGTATCTAGTATATACTATTATACATATACAAATATCCTTTAAGACTATTTAATATATGTTAAATTCTATACTACTCTATGTACATATATTAGCTCACTTATTATCTTTTTATATATGTAGACTCAAACCTCCCCGACTGGAGAAGGACGGTGCAATGGTCTTTACAAGAGCGATGCAAGCGTACCTGAAGAAGCGTTCAAGGGATTTTACCGGGTGGTAGCATGGTCTACACTTCTCCGATGGAGCAGTATCTCCGGAAATTGGCCAGAAGGTCTGAAGGGGGCTCAGGGCCCGCATTATGTGTCGAAAGACTCAAAGTCAAAAGAAAGCACAAGCATCCATGAAGTTCGATTCGGGTTTCACTTCTTCCTGTACTTCGAATAAACACTCTCCAATCTCTTCTCCAGCTTTTTAACGACCGCAACCGCTTTCTCCCCCATCATCTCCACGCCCTTCCCGCATTCGGTTTCGAAGAGGCTCTTGAACTTCTCGGCCAGCTCCGGCGAATCTATATAGATGGCGCCTATGCCTTTGTTCGAGTCGTTTCTGACCATGAGGAAGAACTCGTCCAGGAACTCGTTATGCGGGATTATCATGTCCAGGCCGTACGGCGAGTCAAGGTAATAAAGCTTGAGCTTTTCGTTCTGCTCTATGAAATCTACGAGATTGTTAAGGACCATCTTTATCTCCTCATAGGCGATTGCCGGGTTGTTGTAATCCTCCATGAGCCTTTCAAAAAGATACTTCACATCGAAGTGCGTCAGATAGTTCACCTCTAATTCATCCTCTTTGATGCATTTCTCCCATAGGGTCTGAGAGTATTTCCTGGCCCCGGGAGTGTTCATCAAGGACGGCGATTGGGCATATAAGATCCGGGGGAATATGCCGGTGACATAGCAGACTTTTGCGGATTTCAGTATCTGGGCGGCCTTCTCATACATGTCGTCGTATTCGAAGAAGCTGACCGTCGGCTCTTTTTTCCTGAAGGAAAGGTGCTTGAAGTACTCCTCGGCTTTGGACCTTATGACCTTAAGCTCTTCCACCTCTTCATCGACTACTTTCTGAGTCTTGTCAAGCGATTTTTTTATCGCATCGAAATCCACCTCATAAGAGGCCTCACTTACACGTTTTACGTATCCCATCTCTCTGAGGACTTTAAGCTGGGCGAAGAAATTGGACTTCTGTATCTTGGAGCCGTCAGTCAGCTTGGCAGCCTCCTCGATTATGGCTTTCGGAGACGCCTCTTCGTTCCTCTTCTGCAGGCTTGATATGGCTTCGATTATGTCGAACTGCTGCCTGGTAACCCCCAACCATCTAGGAATCTTCTGGATGACATCCACCATGGTTTCCTACGAGACAAATATCTAGAAAGGAAAGGTATAAAAGGGTGTATCCTAGGGTATACTAGTATCCTACCTGACACTAATGCTAGTATTAATGCTAGGATACACCATCACGAGCACCCTTTATATCACTCGGATAGTAGAGTAAGCAAGAGGCTGTGGAGTAGGGTCGAAACATAGCCTCACAATGAATGGTCGCCAGTGCCCGCGGGAAGCGGCGACTGCGACCCGAAAAGGCCGTGACAGGACCGAACACTGGCCTTTAAATGGCCGCCAGCGCCCGCGAAAAACCGGGGCCAACTGGCGGCCATTATGCTCTAATCCTAAAAATCAGAATTTTCCACCGGTCTATTGACCGGTGGCGTCACCGGTGGAAAACATCTGTCAAAAACCAAGGAACATGCCATCGGTCTCCGACCGGTGGTTTTTGACACGGGCGATGTCGAAAAGACCGGTTAAGTTAGCCGAACATCGAGTTGAAGAAGAATGACATGCCGTTGCTCATCAGCCAGAACATCCCCAGGGTTGCGGGTATAAGCACTGGAGCCAGTTTCAGACCGGCCGATTGTTTGCCGTCTCTTATCAGGCCTATGAGTATGGAGCCGAAGAAACCCACACTCAAAAGCGAAAGCGTGGCGAACATGGAAAGGTAGCCCGGCGTTATGCACGCCGGGGGCAGGGGTTCGGCCACTTCTTGGTAGTCCTGCAGGTAAGTCTTGCCGGTTTCGGGATTCAAAGAGCTCGCATCACTGCTGTTCTTGGAGTTTAGACCCATCTCCCTCTCTTGCTCATCGGGTATGCCGTCGCCGTCGAAGTCCTTGGGGCAGCCGCCCCCTCCCAGGGACATTACGTCGAAACCGCTGCCCATCCCGCCCCCCATCACGGGCGTGGATTGCAGCTCTTGCATGTCCAAGTCGATTTCCTCGGGCTGGAATTTGTTCATGATGTCGACGAACTGTATCGAGACTGAGAAAAGCAGCGGTGCCCCCAATATCATCCCGAACAATATGAACAGTATGTATGACATGGTATTGGCCGCCATCTCTTTCTGCAGGAGCCTCATCTGCCTTATATCGGTCCCTATGCCTTGCAGTATGCGCGGCAGTTCTCCACCGGCTTTCATCCCCTGGATCAACAGTCTGATGGTCCTCTGAAGCACATTGGACCTAACTCGGTTGGCCATGTCCGTCAAGGAGTCCGCGAAGGGCTTGCCGCCCAGGGTCTCCTTCTGGGCTATCTTTATCTCTTCAGCAAGCGCGCCGAACTCCTTTCTCGCCGACACCCAGAGGGCGTTGTAGGGTGTCATTCCCGCCGAGATGTTCGAGCTCACTATCTGCAGCACGTCCGGCAGAGCTCCTTCCACCTCGTCGCTTCGCTTGTCGGCCATGAGGTTGATGACAGAGTAAACCACGACCCACACTATGGCGAAAGAGAAAAGGGCTGCTATCAGCACTATGAAGATGTTCCAGTTGAGGAGGAAATAGCCCACTGCCGATATTATGGTCGCCAGCACGGCCCCGTTGACTATGGTGATCCCCGTCACCTCTATTTGTGTCTTGTCTATGCCGCTGTATATTATGAGCATGTTTATTTTCTTCTTCCATCCGAAAGGCGAGAACCTGCCGACCCTCTTGTAGATGCCCTGCAGGAAACCTCCAGTGCCCTTGGCAAGGATTTTTCCAAGACTTATAGGTATGGAGAGGATTGTGGTGAAGAAGACGAAGAAGGCGTGCGAAACTTTGCCGAAGGTATTTCCGACGCCCCCTCTGAAGGCTTTTATGGGGCGAGTTATGGCATTCCCCTCGCTCTTTTTCTTGAGCTTCTTCTCCTTCTCGGCCTTCTCCATCCGATGCTGTTCTTCCAATATGGCCTCGATCCTCCTTGCTCTCTCAGAGATGTGCGGGCTAAAGGTCTTTGGGACTTTCATGTCCGGTTTCTCGACCTTGGAAGTTCTCTTATCGACTATCTTGAACGTGGGCTCCTTTTTCCGGGGTTCTGGATCTTTGATTCTGAAACTGCCTTTCATCTCCGTCCCGACAGACGGTTTTTTAAACTGCTCGCTCTTCTTCTCCCCTGATTTCTCTTCGGAAGTCTCTGCGGGCTCTTTTTCTGCGGCCTTCTCCTCGGCTTCTTGAGCCTTATCGCTCGCCTTTGCCTTCTTCAATTCTTCTTTATGCTTCTTCAGAAGCATGCTCTTCAGCTTCTTTTGGGCACCCTTTAGCCGAGAATATGCGAGCAGAGTTCCCCTGTCAAAGACCTCGTCGTCACTGACGCCCAGCTTTTTCTTGATGTCTTTCTTGAGCTTCCTCTCTGCATTCCCGAGGATGCCCTTCTTGATTTCCAGGAGCAGCCCCTTCAACTCATCGTCGGACAGCGCCGCGACTTCGGGCATCAGGGGACTGAACGCCTCTTTTTCGCCCTTGCCCTCCCTTTTCGGCGCGGCCTTGTCACCTTCCTCAGAAGCCTTCCCCCTTGCATACTGTTCTGCCACGATATCCTTCAGAGCTTCTATCCTCCTTCTCTTCTCGGAAGAAGGCTCCTTGTCGGGATTGGAGTCTTCACCTGGCTGCCCATCTATCCCCCTGTCTTTCTTATCTGAATCTCCCATCCTATTTACCAAAAACCTCGAAATTGGGTCCTCTGGTGATCTTGTCCCCTCCCAGTATGGAGTATTTTATCTTCACTATCCCTGCCTTCTCTAATGTGTTGGCCCATTCCTCCACAAGGTCCTTGTGGAATCCGAGCTCCTTGGCTGCCTGGTCCGTCTTTATCGAATCGGTCTCCTGCAGCAGCTGCACCAGTTTGTCCATTCCCGTCAAGACCTCCTTGTCAACGTTGATGGAATCGTCCTCTATCTTGCCCTCAAGTTCCCTTATCTTCTTTTGGAGTATCTCTATCTCATCCTCTTCTTCGGCTTCTTCCTTCTCAGCAGCCTCCTCGACTTCATCCTTCGCCTTGGCTTCCACGGCCTTGGCCTTCTCCTCTTCCTCCTTGGCTTTTTGAGCCTTAGACCTCTCCTCCCCAGTTTCCTTCTCAGCAGCCTCCTCCCTTTTCTTCTCCTCTGACTTCTTCCCCCCCTTCTCTTTAGCAGCCTCCTCGTCCTTGTAAACCGCCTCCACGAAGGTCTCGTGCTCCTCTCTGTCGCCTATTCCCATTTCCCTCTCTTCTCTTTCTCCGACCACGTGCACCACTGAGATTACCTTGGCGTCCTTGCCGGGGTCCATTATCTTAACTCCCTGCGCGTTCCTTCCCATCTCACTGATGTCGGATACCGGTGCCCTTATGACCTTGCCTTTGGAGGTGACGCACATGATGTCCTCTCCTTCGTGAACGGTCTTGGCGGATACCACATGCCCGTTCTTCTTGGTTATTCTGATGTCCCTCACACCTTTGCCCGACCTCCTTTGAGACGGATATCGCTTGAATGAGCTCCGTTTTCCGTAGCCGTTCTCAGTCATGGTCAGTAAGGTTCCTTCTTCTTCCACGACTGCGGCGCCGACCACCCCGTCGCCCTTCTCCAGCTTTATTGCCCTGACCCCTTGCGCGTTCCTTCCCATGGGGCTTACGTACGTCTCGCTGAATCTTATCGCCTTACCGTCTCTTGTGGAGACGATTATTTCGTCAGTCCCGTCCGTCAGAAGCACCTTCACAAGCTCGTCATACTCGCCCAGGTCTATGGCTTTTATGCCCCCCTTCCTCGGATGACTGAACTCCCTGAGTCTGGTCTTCTTGACCATGCCCTCCTTGGTCACCATGGTCAGGAAAAAGCCCTCCTTGAACTCGCTGATCTTTTTGGCCTCGGTTATCCCCTCCATCTTTTCGAGTCTGAGGATTTTCGTCATCTCCTTGCCCCGCCCACTCTCGGGAAGATCGCTGACTTTCAGCCAATAGACCTTGCCCAAGTCGGTGAAGAATAGCATATAGTCCTTGGTCTCTGCTACGAATAGCCTGACGAGGAAGTCGTCCCTCCGGGTCCTTAACCCCCGAACGCCTTTGCCCCCCCTCCTCTGCGGATGATAGGTGCTGGCTGGAGCCCTCTTTATGTACCCTTGGTTAGTGACCATCACCACCCAAGTGCCGCGCCTGCCTTCGACGCCCTCCTTCTCCAATCCCCCTTTAGACCTCTTTTTTCTTTTCATACTACGGGCCTCTTGTTTTTAATCATGCCCACAAGCATGAACTGGAAGATGAACATGAAGACCACTATCCCGCCGAAGATTAGGTTCTTATCCATCGACGAGAATATGTCTATCAGCGTGGAGAGTATTATCAGTAGGGTTATGCCCTGTGAAGGGAGGACTATGACCATGAGCATGTACATCAGGGACCACAGGTTCATCTCCTGCCCGTAAGCCTTTATCTTGGTCTCCTTGTCTCTCGTCAAATCCTCGCTTATCGCCTTGAGGGCTATGCTGACATCCGAGCCCGTGTACATGCTGTTCACTATCTGCCAGATAATCCTCCTCAGGAACGGAGACGAAGTGTGCATGCCCACTTCATCCAGGGCACGTATGACCGACGAGCCGGCCTCCACCTTCTTGATTACCTGCTCGAACTCTTGGGAGCACTCCCCGTAACCCCCATTTGCTACATGCACGATTGCGTCGAATATGGGTATGCCGGCCCCCGTTTGTATCTCCAGGTCTTTCAGGGCATATGTTAGGTTCCGCTCTATCATCGCCGATCTCTTCTTTATCTTAACCTTCGGCATCAGGAGCATGTAAAACAGCATGAATATCGACAGCCCCATGCCGGCGCCGATTGCCAGAGGTAGGCCTATGTCCAGTTTGTCAATGAGATATGCCGGAAGGACGATTCCGACGAAGCTGGCCAAACCCACCGACACCGCCATGTACACGACTATCGATATGTACGTAAGTGGACTCACGTGGATTCCGGCCCTCTCAAGGTCCCATTCGAGGCCCGGGACCACCCTTTCAAGCTTCTGGGCTAATCCTATAAACGGCTTGGCTGTGCTAACCAGCCTTTCTGATTCAAAGGCTGAGGGCATGTTTTTCCATTATTTAATGTTATTGCCTTAAAAACGGTCGAAACCCGGCCATCTACTCGCGCCTTATATCTTTAAACGTGCCCCCCGATTGGGCTATTTTCAGGATCCTGTCTGAATCCATATAATACTCCGAGACGACTCTTCCGACGGATTCGACATCCTTTATCTGTTTCTCGGTCATCCAATCCAGGATGGTTATCTTGTCCTTGAGGTTCTTGTTTATCTCGGTCTCTGTGAGGCCCGTGTGCATCTCTATCTCCTCGATGACCCTCTGGCTTTTGTTCACCTTTTTTATCGTGTCGGTCTTGGCGTCCCATTTGTAAAGCACGTTTACCTTGGGTTCCTCGCCTTCGGTGGACAGTATCTCAGCCACTTCGAAAGTCCTTCTTGACCCGGTCCTCCTGTTTCTGTACTGGACTACTATCATGTGCAGCGATTCTAATACGGTCTTGGGTATGTCCATCGGGGGGTTGGTTAGTCTCTTGACTACCTGGTACGCTCTTTCTGCGTGGAAGGTGCCATATACCGAGTGTCCGGTGTGCATGGCCTCGAAGAGGACTTCCGCCTCTCGCCTCCTCCTGACCTCGCCCACGACCACCCTATCAGGCCTCATCCTCAGAGAGTTCTCCACCAAGTCCAGCATGCCCACCTCCCCCTCGCCTCTCGGGTTCGGGGGGCGGGTGTTCAACGGAACCCAATGCAGGAAAGACGGCAGGTTTAGCTCTCTGGTGTCTTCTATTGAGACCACTCTGTGGTTGGGGGGTATGAACGGCATCATGGCGTTCAGCAGGGTAGTCTTTCCGGAAGCCGTTCCCCCTGCCACAAGCATAGACAGCTCGTACTCCATGGCCAGCCATAGCAAAGCGGCCACGTCGTTCTGCACGGTCTTTATCTTCGGGTCCATCAGATGCACGATGGTCCATGGTATCCTGCTGAACCTTCGGATTGTTATGGTGTTTCCTGCGGTCGATATGGGGAAGAGTGTGGCGTTGACTCGGTCTCCCGTCGTCAGATGGGCGTCCAGCAGCGGCTCTGCCGATGTTATCTCCCTGCTCACGAGCCTGGCTATCCTCGCCGATAGGTTCTGTATGTTCTCCTCGGTGCCCAGCTCCACATTGGACTTGAGCCATCCGTATTTCTTGCTGTACACCCACACCGGCTCTTTGGCGCTGTTCACGACGATTTCCTCTAAACTGTCGTCTGCCAGGAATATCTCAAGGTCGCCCAGCCCTATCATCTCATTGACGATTTTCGAGGAGAGCATCTCCTTGATTTCCTGCCCCATGCTGGGCAGTTCGTCTCCCAAGGCCTTCTCGGCATCCTGCCTGAACTTCTCTTTCAAATCGGAGAAGAGCCTGGAGTCGAGTATCTCCCTGGCCTCGATTTCCATATGCTCTACCAGTTTTGCTTTAACGTCATTCAGCACAACCCTGGTCGTGGCACTCACCTCGGGTATGTTGGCCTTGTAGTGAAGAACATAATCACCCTCGTCAGAAATCTGCACCTTGACGGGTATTTTGCCCGCCCTCAGCTTGTATTCTTCCTGGACTCCACTCTTCATTGCCGCCATGTTATCTTCTGTTTTTTATTTGGAAAGTTATAACCAACAGGCTATGTCTTCTTTTTAGATTTGTTCATGTGCTTTATCAGGCTTGCCGTCGCCTTCGTGCCCAGGGGGTTTTTGGCCGGATGCCCCGGCTTAGTGTCCTTCTCCTTCTGAAGCTGCTCCAGAATCTGGCTTAGAGCCTCTATGTATTCCGTCAGTTTTTTCCCTTCGTCTATCAGCGCGTTCATATACTCCACGACCTTCTCCTCCTCGCTCTGGAGCTTCTTCAATTCCTCTTCTACAGCCGTCTCCTCCTCCAGTATCTCCTTTCTTATCAGCCTATAATCGCCCGCCATATCCCCTGCGGCTTCCGGCTTCTTGGGGGGCGTTTCCTTCTTTTCCGCCTCTTTAGGCTTCTCCTCCTCCCCCTCTTTGGGAGCTTCCTGAGCAGTATGCTCCTCTTTAGGCTCTTCCCCCCCGGATTCTTTGGAGCCTTCGACCCCCTTCACACCTCCCTTTGCGACGGTATCAAATTTCGGCCCTCTCTTTATGAACGCGCCACCTATGACCGAATAATGCAGCTCGATCAGCCCGGCCTTCTCCAGCATCCTCGTCCAGCTTTCCACATGCTCCTTGTCCGTGTCCAGCTCCTTGGCCGCATCATTGATTTTGATATTGTCTTTTTTCTCCAGTAACCCTACCAGCTGGTCCATGCTGGTGGAGACTCCTCCATCCATATCAGAAGACCTGTTCCTCCAGGTATATGACGATGCCCTCCTTGGTTATCTTGAACGGGACCATCTTCTTCATATGGTCCGAGAATCTCAGTTTGAGCACTTCTATGGCCCTTGTCCTGACCGAGTCCCTTCTTATGTTGTACAGGACTATGACGCCATCCACCACGAACTCCTCGATGCCGTTCCTGCTGTACATATTGGGCTCTTGCTCGGCTTCAGTGGTGACTATATTCACCGATTTGTACGCCCTGAGTGATTCCAGAAGGACCTTGAGATAAGCTCTGTATTTGCGATTGTCTGAGAAGGCCACCGTCATGTCCGACAGTGAGTCTATGACGACCCTGTCCGGATGGAAAGGCATGGTCACTTCCCTCATCTCTGTGTGGGCGTTTTTAATCCTTCCTATAACCTCTTCGATGCTCCTTTCCTTGACCAGCCCTTCTATGTCCCTGGCTATGTCGTATGCATCAACCTTGCGTATGGACAATATGTTCTCGTCCTCCAGGCTGTCCAAGTCCCACCCAAAGCTATTGTAGGCATGCGCCTTTACGCTCTTCGGGTCTTCGTTCAGACTGAAGTAGACTACCTTCTCGTCGTTCATCGCGCCGTTGTAGGCAGACTGCAGAGCCAGCATGGTCTTCCCGCTTCCGCATCCCCCCGATATCAGTATCGTGCTGCCCCTCTCGACGCCGCCCGTGTCCATCATCTTGTCCAGCGAGGATACTCTCATCGGGAGGTACTCCACATCATAGGGATTCTTCTTCGTTTCTCCCTCGCCTTTTTTTGTCTTTGCCATCAGTCAGTCTCCTCCGACTTCGAAACCGTAAAGCTCGCCTATCCTCTTGGCGGCCAGGGCGGAACCCGATATCAGCGCGAATATCGCTACCAGGAATATTGAGATCACATAGAAGTCATCGGCACCGAAGCCCCCTATCTTCGACATTGCCAGTATCCATGAGGCAAAGGCTATCGCAACAACCGTAAGGGCAACCAGATACCTGAAAAGGCCGCTTATAAGCGTGTCGGTGATGCCCCTTCCCGCTTTTCTCAACCATGCCAGGGATATGAAGCCCATGGACATGATGACATATATTATCACAGCCAATACAACATCATCCATTTTTGTCTAATGTAACGACAGCGTCGCAGAATTGAGTAAGTTGACTTGTGAACTCCGGGTCTGTTTCTTTCTCCACTGACAGGAGTATGCCGCGCAAGCCCCATGCCCTCATCCTGCCGGTGAGGAAATGGCTGAACTTGGCTACCGTGCCCACGCTGCGGTATATCAGGAGGGTGGACAGCGAGTCCATGAAAAGGAACTTATCTTCCCCGGGTATGCGCCTGATGGCCTCCCCCATAGCCACCCCGATGCCGGTGAGGTTCTCGGGCGAGTCGAGGTAGAACACGCTATTGTCCTTGCTGTCGATTTCCATTCCCGATGTCTTGCTTATGCAGTCGATGAAGAAGAGCTGGTCGGTCGTGACTCCCTCTTCCTTGAGTATCCTCTTCATGGTCTGGTAGGGTTTGTTGACGGTTATGTAGACGCCCGGGAGGTTCTCCTCATTGGCGAGGACCTTCAGTATCTCGGTGTTGGTCCTCTGGTAGTCAACGCCCCTCACGTTTATCAGGACTATGAGGTCCTTGGGCAGCGACCTTATGTAGTCCAGCAGCTCCTCCATATTCTTCATCTTATAGGCCCTACCTATTAATGCCGTAGTGAATAAAAAGGCGAAGTTGAAGACCGCCGGCGCATACTTCGCCTGACGCGCACGACGTCACTCACAAGGTCGCAGTCGTGCGCTAAAAAGGCGAAGTTGAAGACCGCCGGCGCATACTTCGCCTGACGCGCACGGCGTCACCCAACATCACCTGAACAATCCCAGGAACCTTTTTTTCTTCTCCGGACCTTCCCTCTCTTTCTTGACCTTCTCGAGTGCGCCTTTTATGTCGCCTTCCTTTCCCGGGCTTTCTTCACTCATCAATATGTTCTGCCATTCGTCAAGAGTCCTCTCTGCCTCCAGCTCTATGCTTTCTCCGCCCAGGATGTCTATGCCTGTCCATGATTGGGTGATTTTCCCGCCCTCGAGCCTGGGGACTCGTATGAGCTTTTTATTGTGCCCCCTTCTCATCTCTATGCTCCCGTCGGTCAGGGACTCGACTGCGGTGACTATGTGCGGGTCGAGCATGCCGCGCTGCACCTCAAGCAGGCATACTGCTTCTTCCTCCTTGACTATCTGCCCTATGCGCTGGAGGAACTTCAGGACTGCATCCTTGTTGTTCATGAGGAAAAAATAAGAGAAGTCGTCTATTATGATTCTCTTCCTCCCTGTGCTGAAACTGGAGACCAGCCTTTTGCAGTTATAAGCTATGTCCACCAGGCCCTCGAAGTTACCTACGAGGGACGGCCTCCGCTTGTTCACCACGCCGTTGTACATCAAAAACTTCATGTTGTCTTTTCCCTCGACATCCCAACCGTATTTCCCCATATTGTCGACTACCTGGTCAAGGGAGCGGTTGGTAAGTATGTAAAGGCACCCGTCTCCCTCGGCGACTCCCTGATAGACGAAGTTCCGCATGAGGGTGGTCTTGCCCGAGCCGGGGTCACCTATGACGAGGACTGTTAAGCCGGGCGTGAGCCCCCCCCCGGTTATCTCATCTAATCTTTCCAGCCCGGTGGAAACTCGTTTGACCATTCTTTTTAGAATTTATAGGATTGAATCTTAAAAGGCAGGTCGCGGGTTCAAAAGGAGACCTCTGTTGTGTTCAGGCGATATGCGTGCGCATGCTGGCAGTCCAGCTTTAAATCGTCATACGCACATCCCCCCCCGATGCCCTGTACCTGAGACCCGTTCTCCTCCGCCCAATACAAGTAATCAATCCAGGTAGCGTTTTCATGTACTTCAACTCCGAAGGTCTGGAGCCTGTCAAGATCGACGATGGTCTCTATGCCTATGTATCCGGTGTCGAAATATTCGATGGACTGGTTCACATACCTCTCCGATAGCTCAAGCCGGCCGTCCAGACGGTCGAAGAATGAGGGGCCATTCGGGTAGTTCTCACCGCTGCAGTTCGCATCATACTGGCTGATGTTGCTGACGATGTAACAGGAGAGATTCATGCCATCGCAGTTGGCCAGACTGGTGTTTGTCAGGTTCTGGTCGCACGAGTATATGGACTTTGCGACCCTGTTGTTGGTCTGAAGAGGATACTGGGGATCCTCAAGACCGAATATGTCGGTCAGGGATATCAGGGACTTGTCGGTCCCCTCGTAATAGCACAACCCCATCTCGTCACTTATGTCCAGGTTCACATCCAGTATCAGGGCTATGGTCCATGCGTCGGACATCAATGCCTTGAAGTCGACTATGGTTACGTTTATGTCATATCTCATCTCATCCGCGTTGCTGCCTATCCTGTCCAGCCAAGTGGGGAGGGTGTGGTTGACCATGTACGTCACGTTCTCCCCATACAGCGTTCCACACATTACGAGTTCCAACATGGCCGCCTCCGAGCCGTTCTCGGCGTAGACGAAATCAGTGCAATTGTTGTAAGTGTAATTGTGCATTGTCCGATTGTTGGTTATCACGTCGTCTATCGCGTAGACGGCGGCCCTCCTGCCGAATATGAGCATGGCCCTCTCCATGTCGTATTCCACGTCCTGGACGAAATAATACAGCTCGTCGCATCTTATCCTCTCGGAGCTGTCGCTTATGCCTGTCCTCTTGGTGCCGGTGTAGAAGATCAGCAGGAGTATGAGTGGCATAATCAGAAGTATCACTGATATGGTGTAGAGATAGCCCTTCCGGCCCCCACCCATGCGCGATCTTTTCATATCCATAACACCAGTTTCAATTTAGCCGGCCCCCAAAGAGACCTGACACCTCCTATTCTGCCCAGCTCGAATACTATCTGGTCCGGGTCGAACTTTATGTCTATACTCCCATCACCGTCCAGGTCCATCCTGGGCAGCAGCCGGCATATCGCGTCGGCCATCGCATCGTCATCCACGCAGGAGATGTTTCCGGGGCGGTAGGAGCATTCCGACGTGCCCGAGTATGTGGATGGTATGGGTGAGGAGACGCTGGTCCCGTCTTCGAAGTCTATGTTCCATATGCACCCTTCCGAACTGCCCAGGACGCCCCCATAGGGCGTGGAGCCGCCCATCTTGACTGTGAGTATCGCCCGGTCGTCCGGAGAGCAGCCGGTGTCGTTTGTCGAAGAGTCCCCCGTGCCTATCAGCACCGTGTTGTTCTCTCCTGACATGACATATGAGGATGGTATGTCGATTATGTACGGGTCGCCCAGGTTGAAATACCTGCTTCCGAAGTCGCTCAGTCTGTAAGCCACGTTTATGCCCAAGCTGTTGTCGGTATGGAGATAATCGGTCCAGTGCTCGGAGGAGTAGGAGGTCACCTTCGCTCTTACGACATCCACGTCGGCAGGTATGTAAAAATGCCCTTCGCAGGTGATGTTGTCGTCGAACCTCTCGGTGTCGTAGCTGAGGAGTATCTCGCCGTATTCGAGGCCCGGGTCTGCAGGCGTGTACGTGAAGTCTATGTACGAGTCGCGAAGCGCCGATGGCGTGACATCCCCTGTCAGATTGACGAGCTGTGACCTTATGGCACCTTCGACTATGTCTTCGGCGAACCGGACGTAGCAGTCCTCCAGCTCGGCCGGCACCCTGCTGTTGCAGTAGCTGCCGTTGCCCGCCTCCGCTATATGATAAAGGGTGTAGTTGGCCCAGTAATCTGTCTCTATTGGACCGAAACCTACGGAATGGACCGTTGCCGGCAGGTTGTCATGGGCCCTTTGGGCCGACCATATAGCCGCATCCGCCGCGTCCTCGTTGCCCCCGTCGCACTGGCTGCTGGTGCTTGTGCCGCTGGTATCGCAATTACACCCCCCCCACCCCGAGGATGTCGAATCGCAGCATTCATTGGGCCGCCCGTCGCTCATCACTATGATGAACTTCTCCCTCCCCGATTCGGACTGGGAGTTGAGTATGTTATATGCCCTGTTTATCGCGCAGCATATGCATGTCGATCCCGAAGGGGTGTCGTCGTAACCTTCTATGTGATTCATTAGGCTATCGTTGTCATCGGATAAGTCGTGATAGACATAAGCGTTGTCGTTGAAGCCGACGAGGCCCAGACGGTTGCCGCTGCTGTTGAGTATTATGCTGGCGAACCTTTTGTCCAGGCATTTGGCCAGGCTAACTCTGCGCGTGTCATCATCCATAAGCTCCGAGTCGTCGCAGTCTCGTTCGACGCCGTCATTGTTATTGTCCATCCTCCACATCATGCTGCCGGAAAGGTCGGTTATAAGCACGACGTCCGCAATCCCCTCTTCGGCGATGCTTGAGACGTTCGATGTCCCCAGCCTAATAGGCACTGTAACCTCGCTCCATTCGCCGTAATCGGCCCTGCTCTGTATGTAAGTGTTATCCAGGTCTATCACCTGGGTCAAGGAGCTTCCCGAAGAGTTGAAAAGCAGCACGTCTCCGACACGGAAGAACGTCGTGTAGTTGTTGTCCACCTCTAAGTGCACGCTCATGGAATTCAGGGTCCCGGGAACGTAGAAGGAGGAATAATGGTTGATGAAGCCCTCTATGTCTGGGAATTCGTATCTGTCCTGGCCAGTGTCGGCACTCTCGTTGAGCAGGCTGGTGTTGTACCCCACTCTTATGAACCCGCCCCCGATGAAATGGTCCTGCGAGCCTCCCCCCACGAATTTGATTTCTATCACGTTGGTGCCTGTGCTGAACGAGCAGGCGCTTATGTCCTCCTTGATGTTCGCAGCAAGATAGCCGCTGGTGGGGAGGTGAGGGTTCTGGCAGGGATTGCCGTTGACGTACATGTTGAAAGACTCTCCCGCGTCCATCTCCATGTACGCGTCCGTGACGCTGACGCCGTTCGGGACGTAGAGGTTCCTGGTTATGTTCCCCTGCCCCACAAAACCGCCGAAATAGGCGTAAGCGGATGAAGTCTTGTCTGTTATCCCGGTAAGGAAGGCTCTCGCGACGTTGCCTATGTAACTCCTGTTCTCGGCGTATCCGGCAAGCAGCCTCATCGAGT
>CAZINR010000023.1:0-19874 GCA_964540655.1 uncultured archaeon
ACGTCATGCGCGATGAGTGCAAGTGCGGCGGAAAGGGATGCGCCAGGTGCGAGACCGCCCTCATACTGGAGAAGACCGGGCCGGGGGCAATCTACTCTGGGGATCTCAAGCCCCGGGACCCGAAAATAAAGCCAGTCCACGACAAGATGCTGCTTGTCAAGCTGCGGGAGAACCAGAAGGTGAAGATGGAGATGGTCGCCCGGCTGGGGCTCATGACCGAGCACGCCAAGTACCAGGGAGCGCTTTGCTCCTACAAACAGCTCAAGGACGACGAGTTCGAGTTCTTCATCGAGTCCTATAACAACATGACAGTCAAGGAAATCATCGAGCTAGCAATGGACGCTCTGGAGAGCAGAGTTGACGAGCTTGAGGAGGCCTTCTCAGGCAAGGGGACTTCCAAGAAGTCGTCTTCCAAAAAATCGAAGAAGAAAACCAAGAAGGCTACAAAGAAGAAGTCGGCAAAGACCGCGAAGAAGGGGACCAAGAAAAAGTAAGCCGTGAACTGTTAACCGGGAACGGTAAACCGATTTGCGGGGGTGCCGGAGTCTGGTCAAACGGGCACGGTTGAGGGCCGTGTGGCTTAGGCCTGCGCGAGTTCGAATCTCGTCCCCCGCATTCATAGTCAAAAGTGCGCGAGTCGAACAGCGAGTTGCGAAGCAACTCGTGCACAGGTTCACCGAAGGTGAACCTCGTGTCTCGTCCCCCGCATTCATAGTCAAAGAACATGGAAGGAGTCATGTACGAGGACCCTAACCGATTGGTCCTCATAGAACATCTTAGGAAGGAGGGCAGGAAGCAGCCCCTGTGGGCCCGGATAGCGGAAGATTTAGGCAAGAGCAGGAAGGACCGCGCGCAGGTCAACCTGGACAAGATAAACCAGTTCACCAAGGCCAAAGAAACCGTCGTGGTGGCTGGCAAGGTGCTGGGCAACGGCACCCTCGACCACGAGGTGACCGTAGCCTGCTTCAAGGCGTCGGAATCGGCCAGGGAGAAGATAGGGCAGGTGAAGGGGAAGATAATAACTATCAAAGAGCTGATGGAGAACAACCCCAAGGGGAGCAGGGTGAAGATATTAAGATGACTGAAAGAGTGATACTGGACGCCGAAGGGTGCACGATGGGCCGGCTGGCTTCCCACGCGGCCAAAGAGGCGCTCAACGGCAAGAAGGTCCTCATATTCAACGCCGAGAAGGCCGTGATATCCGGCAGGAGGGACGAGGTCTTCGGCGAGTACAAGAACCGCTACGAGGCCAAGAGCAAGACGAACCCCTGGCGCTACGGCCCCAAGAGGCCGAAGAACCCGGACCGCTTCTTGAGGAGGGTCATAAGGGGCATGCTCCCCTGGGACAAGCCGAGGGGCAAGTCCGCCTTTAAGAGGGTCATGGTTTACATGGGCAGGCCTGAAGAGGAGATAAAGAAGAGAGAGGGTGTGGACATGTCAAAGGTCGAGGCCGAGGACAACTCTAATTTCAAGAAGCACTACGATTATTTTGTGACAGTGGGCGACCTGTGCGCCTATCTGGGGGGAAGAAATGGGTAAGAAGAAGGTAACACATGAGGCTGGAAAGAGGAAGACGGCGTATGCCCGGACCACGATAACCGAGGGCAAGGGCAACATCAGGATAAACTCCGTGCCCCTGGAGATATACGGAGACGAGATCACGCGGCTGAGGATAAAGGAGCCGCTGATACTAGCCAAGGGCTTGGTTGACCTTGACAAGCTGGACATCAGCGTTGTGGTCAAGGGCGGCGGGTCCAGCGGCCAGGTAGACGCAATAAAAACCAGCATCGCGAGGGCCCTGGTGTCGCATGCCAAGTCATCCAAAAAGGACGATGTGCTGAGAGAGAAGCTGATAGAGTACGACCGCTCTCTCATAAGCGGCGACTCGAGGAGGACGGAGCCGCACAAGCCGTCCAAGAGCTCCAAGGGCCCGAGGGCGAAGAGGCAGAAGTCTTATAGATAAAGATGATAATACCTATTAGGTGTTTCACATGCGGAAAACCCATAGCGCATCTTTGGGAGGAGTATGTAGAGAGAGTAGGCAAGGGCGAGGAGTCCGGGACGGTCCTGGATTCCCTGGGTCTGGAGAGGTACTGCTGCAGGCGCATGCTGCTTACGCATGCAGATTTGACCGACGACCTCCTGCTCTACACCAGATAAAGGGGAATCTCTCTGGGACCGTAGGGTAGCCAGGTTTATCCTCTCGGCTCGGGGAGCCGGTGACCGGAGTTCAAATCTCCGCGGTCCCATCAATCTCAAAATCAAAATGGAAGGACTCAACAAGTACGAGAAGGCGAGGATCCTCGGAGCGAGGACCCTTCAGATAGCTCTAGGCGCGCCTGTGTTGTTGGATATTCCCAAGAGCGTCACCGAACCCTTTGAGATAGCCGAGATGGAGATGGAGAAGGGAGTCATACCGATAGTCGTAAAGAGAGAGTAAAATGGCGGAAGAGAAGGAAAAGAAGGAAAAGAAGAAGGCTGAGGCGGTCGAGGAGGAGATCCTCCCGGACGTGGAGTCCGACGAAGAGGCTCCGGAGTCTCCGGAGGAGAAGATATCCCCGGAAGAAGAGCAGGAAGAGCCTGAAGAGGGGGAGACCGAAGAAGAAGAGGCCACCGACGAGTCCCAGGAATACCTCTCGGCCGTCGAGGGGAAGGACCTTCTCATAGAGCCGGAGGAATACCTCAAGAATGGCGCGCACATAGGACTTACCTACAGGACCGGAAACATGTCTAGGTTCATCTACAAGGTCAGGAGCGACCGGTTGAGCATATTCAGTCTCAACTCCATAGACGAGCGCATCCGCCTGGCGGCGAAGATGCTCGCCAACTACGACAAGGATGATATCCTAGCCATAGGCTCGAGGGCGTACGCAAGGCGCCCGGTGAGGAAGTTCGCCGAGAGCACGGGTGTGAAATACATCTCGGGCAGGTTCAGCCCGGGCTCATTCACGAACCCGCAGGAGGGGAATTTCAGGGAGCCGAAGATAGTATTGGTCGCCGACCCCATAGCCGACAAGCAGGCGGTGAGAGAGGCGGCCAAGGTCGGGATACCGGTCGTAGGAGTGTGCGACTCCAACGCGCTGACGCGCAACATAGACCTGATAGTCCCGCTCAACAACAAGGGCAAGCAGTCCATAGCGCTGTTCTTCTGGCTGCTGACCAAGCAGTTCCTTGTCGAACGCGGTGAGATGAAGCCGAAGCAGCAGCTAGATGACAGTTTGGAGGACTACATCTCGCAGATACAGCCGACCAAGCGCATCGAAGCGCTCATAAAATCAAAGAGGAAGGAAAGGTTCAAAGGATGACCGTGAGGGGCCCGGCAGTAGCCGGGGCGTTTTACCCAGACTCCAAAAAGGGCGTCACCGACCAACTCAAAGAGCTTTTTTCCCGCTGGGGCATTGATATGGATGGCCTTGGCGAGAGGGAGAGGATAGACTGCGCGGGCGTAGTCGTCCCCCATGCCGGCTGGCCGTATTCCGGATATGTCGCAGCGAGGACCCTGGCGGACGTCCCAAAGAAGAAAACGGTCGTTTTGATGGGTCCCAACCACTATGGCCTGGGCCCTGATTTCTCGATATCCGGCGATGATGAATGGGAGACCCCGCTGGGGAAAGTGGATGTGGATACGAAGCTGGCCGAGGGTGTGGCGGCCGAATCCGCGGCCGAGCTGGACGAACTGGCGCATCTCAGGGAGCATTCCATAGAGGTGCAGCTCCCGCTCCTGCAGACTGTGCTGGACGACTTCAGGATACTTCCCATATCCATAAAGCATTACGCGCCGGATGAGCGTTTTTTGGGGGTCTGTCAGGAGCTGGGCAGTGTCCTGGCAGAGAAGGCGGAGGGCGCACTCTTCGTCGCCTCGACGGACTTCACCCACTATGAGCCGCAGGAAGCGGCTATGAGGAAGGACGAAGCTGCTATGGGGCGCATAGAAGAGCTGGACGGCGCAGGATTGTTCAGAGAAATAAGGGAGCTGGGAATAAGCATGTGCGGCTATGCCGGCGTCGCGGCCGCGATGTCTGCGGGAAGGGCGCTCGGAGCGTCAAAAGCGGAAAGGGTCGCCTACATGACCTCCGGCGACACGACGGGGGACGTCTCGGCGGTGGTCGGATACGGCGGATTAAGGATTTTATAGCAGCACACTTCAAACTAAACAAACACAAGGAGCATAAAAATGGGTATCACCGGTTACAGGATAGACAAGATAGAAGGGAAGGTAAACAAGAGGGACACAGAGAACGTGGACGTAAAAGAGAGCTTCTCCATCGGCGAGGTCACCAAGAAGAACGCCCAGATGGTGGACGTGGAGTGGAGCTTCGAGACCAATTATAAGAACGTCGGGAAGCTCGCACTCGAGGGGACGCTGACTTATTTCTCCGACAGCCTCACCGACAAGGTGGAGGAAAAGGAGGTCAAGAAGGAGAAGAAGATGGTCCTAAAGGGCGATGCTCTCAAGGACGTGTCCAACTTCGTCCTCAGGAGGGGCATAATCGAGTCCATAATACTCTCCAAGACACTAACGCTTCCCGCTCCAATCCAGCTTCCGTCCGTGAAGCTGAAGAGCGAGAAGTAACTCCTTCTTTTTTTCCTTGGATTTCAGCAGAGAGATGAAGATACTGTTCAATCACGCGGATTCGTTCGAGTTCGAGGCCACCCGCAAGGCCCTCAAGAGCGCCAAAGAGCTCGAAGACAGCGAGAGGCGCGGCCATGCCGACAACGCCCTTG
The DNA here is from genome assembly GCA_964540655.1 of uncultured archaeon. Classification (GTDB taxonomy): domain Archaea; phylum Altiarchaeota; class Altiarchaeia; order JAFGQM01; family JAFGQM01; genus CAZQBY01. The sequence goes on from CAZINR010000023.1 coordinate 4,726, forward strand.
TGGCCTTCATGGCAGTGGAGAAGCCGGACGAGGGCAAAGAGGAGGCAGTGGCCGAGAGGACGGTCTCCGAGGCCGAAGAGATACTCAGGCAGGTCAAGGCAGACACGGTGGTCGTATATCCCTATGCGCATCTTTCTTCGAATTTATCCTCACCCAAGACCGCCGAGCGGGTGATGGGACTTGTGTACGATAAGTTCAAAGAGGCGGGGCATAATACCATAAAGGCTCCCTTCGGCTGGTACAAGGCCTTCAGGATAAGCGGCAAGGGCCACCCCATGTCCGAGCTGAGCCGGGAGATAATAGTCGAGGAGGTCGAGAAGAAGGGCAAGGGTGAGGTCTCCGAAGCTCTCAAAGCGGAGGAGAAGATGAAGTCGTCTTGGGCCATCCTCACGCCGGACGGGAAGCTGCACCCCATATCGCATGAAAAAGGAAAGATAAAGGGCTTCGACTTCTCGAAGCAGCCAAGGCTGGAGAAGTTCGCCTTCTACGAGCTGGCCAAAAGCCGGGAGGTGGACAAGGAGCCGCCGCACGTGGAGCTCATGCGAAGGCTGGAGCTGGTCGACTACGAGCCGGGGAGCGACCCCGGGAACCTGCGCTATTATCCGAAGGGGAGGTTAATCAAAAGCCTGCTGGAGGATTATGTCACAAAAGAGGTCAAAGATTATGGGGCCATGGAGATCGAGGCGCCCATCATGTACGATTTAGAGCATCCGAGCCTCAAGAAGTATCTCAACCGCTTCCCCGCGCGCCAGTACACCATCGAGACGCCTAACAAGAAGGTGTTCCTGCGCTTTGCAGCCTGCTTCGGTCAGTTTCTCATGGCGCACGATGCGACCATATCGTACAAGAACCTGCCGATGAGGCTCTATGAGATGACCCGCTACAGCTTCCGCGTCGAGAAGAGGGGCGAGCTGACCGGATTGAGAAGGCTGCGCTCGTTCACCATGCCCGATTGCCACGCGTTTGTGTCAGACTTTGACATGGCCAAAGAAGAGATGATCAAGAGGTTCGAGCTGGCCGACACTGTGCTCTCCAAGGCGGGCGTGGACCGTAAGGGGCTTGCAATGGGACTCAGGATAGTCAAGGACTTTTACGAAGAGCATAAGGATTTCGTCCACGAGCTGGTCAAGAAATGGGGCAAGCCCGTTCTGGTGGAGATGTGGGACTCTCGCTTCTTCTACTTTGTGATGAAATATGAGTGGAATTTCATAGATTATCTAGACAAAGCCTCTGCGCTGGCGACCGACCAGATAGACGTGGAGAACGCCAAGACATACGGGATAACCTACGTGGACAAGGACGGCTCCGAGAAGAACCCGCTCATAATGCATCTCTCCCCCAGCGGGGCGATAGAGAGGGTCATATACGCACTCCTGGAGACAGCCTACATGAAGCACGAGAGGGGGGAGACGGCGGAGCTGCCGCTGTGGCTCGCACCCACGCAGGTAAGGGTAGTGCCGGTGACCGAGAAGAACCTTGAATATGCGCGCAAGATATATGAAGGATTTAACAAGAACAGGATCAGGGTAGACATCGACGACCGCGACCTGACCCTCGGCAAGAAGATAAGAGAGGCCGCCGGGGAGTGGGTGCCCTACATAGTCGTCGTGGGAGACAAGGAGGAGAAGAGCAAGAGGATGTCCGTGGCCAAGAGGGGCGAGAGGGGCAAGCAGAAGATGATGAAAGATTCGGACCTAGTCAAGATTATCAAGGAGGAGACCGCGGGCATGCCCTTCAAGAGCCTGCCGCTGGCCCCGGAGCTCTCCAAGCGCCCGAAGTTCGTAGGATGATAACCGCTTCAGCCCCCGCCAAGGCAATCCTCCTGGGTGAGCACACCGCGCTCTATTGCGGGCCGGCTCTTATCATGGCGCTCGATCTGCGCGCATATGTCACCGTGTCTGCGCGCGGCGATGACGAGGTCAGGATAACCGCCGAGGACCTGGGGCTAGAGGACGCGCCGCTGAAGAGAAACCGGCGCGGAACGGCGCTTGTCGAGAAAGCGGTCGAGCTGGTCGGCGGAGGCGGGTTCGACATCACTATAGAGTCCTACATACCGCTGGCGTCCGGCCTGGGCTCCTCGGCCTCCATCGCGGCGGCCCTTCTGAGGGCGCTGAAGGAGGAAAAAGGACAACCCTCGCATATGCGAGAGTTGGCTCGGGAGGCCCTGGAATGCGAGAACATGGTCCACACAAAAAGCAGCGGGGTGGACCCGTTCGCAGTGGTCTTCGGAGGCTTGTCGCTCTACCGGAAGGGCAGTATAGAGAAGTTGAGGGTCAAGGAGTATCCCCGCATAGTCGTCGCACATTCCGGCATCACCAGCGACACGGGCGACATAGTCGAGGATGTGGACAGGATACGTGGCGAGGAGCCGAAGAGGTTCAAAAAGTTCCTGGAGACGTCGGAGAAGACGGTACTAGAGGGAAGAAGGGCAGTCGCCGAGCGGGACTGGGCGTCCTTAGGCAGGCTCATGGACAATAACCATGCACTGCTGGCGGGCATGGGCGTGTCGTCTGCGCGCATGGACGGGTTGGCCGAGGCCGCGCGAGGCGCGGGAGCGTTCGGAGCCAAGCTGTCCGGTGCCGGCAGGGGGGGCATAATTACGGCTCTTGTAGACGAAAACACCGAAAAGGCCGTCTCAGAAGCTTTAAGTAGCATGGGCGGCAAAATAATACAGGCAAACATATCGGAGGAAGGCATCCGCAAAGAATGAAGAACAGGAAGACAGACCATATCGAGATTTCTCTCAAGGAGGACGTGGAGGTCGGGCACAACGGCTTCCACGACGTCGCTCTCATACACACCGCCCTGCCAGAGCTCACGCTGGATGAGATAGATTTGAGCACCGGGTTTATGGGCAAGAAGCTCAAGTATCCCCTGCTCATAGAGGCCATGACCGGCGGGACCGAGGAGGCAATGCACATAAACGAAGCCCTTGCGAACGTGGCCGAGGAGATGGGTGTCGGCATAGAAGTGGGCAGCGTGAGGCCCGCTATCGAGGACAAGGCGGTGGAGAAGACCTACAGCGTGGTCGCCAAGGCGGCCAAGAAGACCCTCAAGATAGCGAACCTGGGTGCGGTGCAGCTCAATTATGGTTACGGCATAACAGAATGCCAGATGGCAGTGGATTTAGTGGAGGCTGACGCGCTAGCGCTTCATCTGAACCCATTGCAGGAGGTCGTCCAGCCGGAGGGCAACGTCAATTTCTCAGGACTGCTGCCCAGGATTGAAGAGATAACATCGAAACTCTCTGTTCCGGTCATAGTCAAGGAGGTCGGCTGCGGCATATCAAAGGACGTGGCTGACAAGCTAGTCGGAGCCGGTGTCAAGTGCGTGGACGTCGGCGGTTTCGGAGGGACCTCGTGGAACAAGATAGAGGGATACCGCGCCGAGGGCGCCAAGAAGGAGATATCCGAGATATTCGAGCACTGGGGAATACCCACCGCCATCTCGCTGCTCGAGCTTAAGGGCCTGGACTGCCCCAAGATAGCCAGCGGGGGAATACGCCACGGCATAGACGCCGCCAAGGCGGTAGTGCTGGGGGCGGATGTGGTCGGCATGGCGCTCCCGCTTCTCAAGGCGCTAGACGACGACGGGGAGGACGGCGTGTACGATTATCTCTACCAGGTCATAGACGAGCTGAGGGTCGCGATGTTCCTGACCGGGGCGAGGGATATGAAGGCGCTGAAGGAGAGGCCGTATAAGCTGCTGGGCGGGGCTCGCCAGTGGACATCACAATAACTGTTCAAGAAAAAACGAGGTATAGACAAAAGAAAAAAGAAAGAACATGGAAATCGAAGCAATAGGCGGCTATGAGGCAATAGGCCGCAACATGACCCTGGTTAGGGTCGATGGAGCTCAGCTCGCACTGGACTGCGGGCTGAAGCTGGACTCATTCTTGCTTTATTACGGAAAGACTGAGAAGGGATTCGAGGACGTATCGACGAAGGACCTGCTGGCCATCGGCGCGCTGCCCGATTTGGGCGACGTCGGGGCCATAGACGCGTTTTTGATATCGCACGGGCACCTGGACCACATAGGCGGCCTGGACCGGTTCGTGGACTCGCACCCAGCCCAGATATTCTCGACGAAGTACGCAGCAGGTTTGATAAAGAAAAGGCTTAAGAAAGAGCAGCTGGACAGAGTTTCAACGGTCAATTACGGCCAGAGCATCAAGGTGACTCCCCGGCTGTCTGCGGAGCTGGTGCAGGTGACCCACTCCATACCGCAGGCGTCCATGATAGACGTCCAGTCGTCGGAGGGGGACATAGTCTACGCCTGCGACTACAAGTTCGACGACCACTCGAAGATAGCCAAAACAGACTACCGCAAGCTGAAGAAGCTTGGCAATCAGGGCGTGAAGTGCCTGATAGTAGAGGCCCTGAACGTGGCTGAGGAGGGCAAGTGCGACTCCGAGAAGGTCGCTCGCGCCAAGATAAGGGATACCATGGCTTTTGCCCATGAGAGCGGGGGGACAATATTCGCCACCACTTTCTCGACGCACATCGAGCGGATACAGGAGCTGGTGAGGACCGCCGACAAGCTGGGGCGCAAGATAATCATAGCCGGCAACAGCTACGTCAACAACTGCAAGATGGGCGAGGAGATGAAGCTACTGAACCTCCCCAAGAGTGCGGTAATTGCCGGCAGGCGGCTCGACAACGTCTTCAAGAAGATAAAGAAGGCGCGCGATAAGTACTTCGTTTTGGCCACCGGCCACCAGGGGGAGCCCGGCGCGGTGCTGTCGCGGATAGCGGACGGGAAGTTCAAGTTCAAGTTCGACAAGGGGGACGCGGTGATATTCTCATCGAGGACCATCCCCACCGATGTGAACATCGCCAACCGCAGCCAGATGGTGGACAAGATGAAGGACTCGGGGGTCAGGGTATACGACGAGGCGCATGTCTCCGGCCACGCCTATAAAGAGGAGCACCGCAAGCTGATAAAGATGCTCAATCCCGAGAACATCATACCGGCGCACGGGGACATAAACATGCTGGCGTCCTACTTCGACCTCGCCGAGGAGGAGGGCTACAAGGCCAACACGGACGTGCACCTGATGAGGAACGGGGACACTATAATACTCTGAAGCTAAGCAGCCTTCTTTGAGGAGTTCCTCTTTCTGCCGGCCCTTCTTTTCTTATCCAGTATCCTCAGCCATGCCAGGGTGTGGACATCCGGGGCATTCCCATGCTTCTTGTAGTAAGCGATGCCCAAACGGGCGTCGCGATTGCTCTTGGCCTTTTCGAACTCCTGCCCCTCCATGCTGATAAGCTCTCTTACCTGGGCCATGGTCATCTTCTTGTCAAGGTCTCCCGCAGCCTTTATCATCCGAAGGGCTTTTTTGGACTTTATCGCCAGCTGTTTGCCCCCTGAGCGCTCGTATTTGCCCACTGCCAATCGACCGGGAGTGGTCTCGGTGACGCTCTCGATCTTCGCCTTCCAGGCCCTGTAAAGAAGTTCGGCCGCTTCCGCATCGCCTGAGGCTGCGTGTAACGCTCTCTCAAAGCGCGGCATGCTCATCCTGGTCCAGCCCGCGCATCTCTCATAGACTTTGGGGGCGGCGCTCTTCAGTTTCTTAGGCAGGGATTTTGTTTTTTTTCGGGCCATTTTTATCTTTAGCTTAAGGGAATGGTTTATAAAAAGCCGTTAAGTGAACTATGGCCAGTCCCTGATTTAAATACGAAAGTCGTCTAAATAATCCCTCTCGCAGGGGTAGCATAGTGGCCATGCAACCGGCTGCAGACCGGTAGACGAGAGTTCAATTCTCTCCCCCTGCTCTCATTCTGTTTTTTATTTCCGGTCTTCTGTTTTGAGTCTTCGGTCTTAGATGGTTTTTCTTTTTTCACTCCTTAAGACTTAGCGATGGCTAGGAGGCGAGGTAGAAGAGGGCCAACACCAAGGCGCGAGCCGGACCGCAACTACCTCCAGGAGAGGGAGATGCGCTGGAGGGAGGCTTGGGAGCAGTATAGGCGAGAGGGCAGAGAGCCGCCACGAGGCATCTTGGTGAGGCCGGGAAGGGTGCCGGAGAGATCCCCCGAATATTTGCACATAAGGATAACGCCTGAACGGGTCTATGTGCCCCGCTGGCCGGCCAGGCCGGACGGCAGCCTGCCGGAGCGGCCAGACATGATAGACGTGAAGACTCTGCCCAACGCCATACGCCACGAGGTCCACAAGCTGAGTGGTGAGCGGAACGCTAATCGCAAGATGCTGAGGATAAGGAGATCCCTGGAGATGATACATGCGCGCGTGGTGGACTACTGGAACGAGATGAGCGCCGAAGAGAGGGAAGAGACCTGGAGACACATATCCCAGCTACACAATGCCCTGAGGGGCGGACGAGCGCTCAGCGATCGCGATGCGCTGGACAGGAGAAGGGCGGTGGAGCGGCTGGACAGGCTCCTGGAGAGCAGACACGTGGGAAGTATGGCAGCCACTCTGCTTGGTGCTGCCAACGACCTGACCTCGCGCAGGAACGCCCTCCTGCCGCAGATGCGATTCACCGACAGGATGCGGAGGGTGTTGATAGAGAGGAAGACAGAGCTGGACGAGAGCGCCTTCGCCTTGCTTGACAGGATATCCGAGAAAAGAAGAAGAGTGCAGCAGGGCGTCGCGCGGAGAGGACCGACAAAACGGGATCTTTCTCAGGAGTTGCGAAGGCTCAGGAGCGAGCTGGACGATCGGCCGGAGCCGGAGCTTCGGGATAATGCCGCTCGCCATGTCAACACCGCCGAGAGGGCGCTGAGAGAGAATGATCTAGACAGGGCTGTGGGCAGCCTCAGAAAGGCCGCACGCGCAATACTGGCCTCCAATGCACAGTACGCCTGGCTCTACCCGTCAAGGCTCGATCAGGTAGCTCAGAGCAGAAGCAGGAGGTTCAAGCAGATGGTCGCTGAGAGGCAGATGAGGTTGTTCAGGGACCATCTGGACTACTGGCACTCGCCCGAGTCGCACGAGCCGCTGGAACCTAGCGACATCCGCAATCTGCTGCTGCAGGTAGGCGAGCTTGTACCCGGGACCGGGTTGCAGGAGGCGGCCCGGCGGGCTGAAGAGCAGCTGAGGAGGGGGCGGATATCCGCGGCCAAAGAAGCTTTGAGCCAAGCTCTAGGCGATGAATGAAGCTTTTTCTTCTCTCTTCCCTTATTAAACCAAAATGACCGGATACGGATACGGCAAGGTTATACTCTTCGGCGAGCATTTCGTGGTCTACGGGCTGCCGGGGGTAGCGGGCGGGATAGACAACCGGACCCTCGCCGACGCAGAGGAGAGCGACGAACCGGGGCTGCACGTCGTGGACGACCGGCCTGCGGGGCCGGGATACAAAGAGAGCAAGGCCGAGCACTTCAAGGAGAGCCTGGAGCACATAAAGAAGGCGATACCGGAAGTAGACTGGACGGAGAAGGGAGTCAGGATAACCCTGGCAGGCGATCTGACTGCCGCTTCCGGGGTCGGAGCCTCCGCGGCATCATGCGCCGCCATAGCGCGCGCAATAAGCGAGTTCTTTGATCTGAGCTTTGACGATGAGAGGATAAACCAGATCGCCTACGAGGGTGAGAAGGGCTATCACGGGGCTCCGTCGGGCCTAGACAACACATGCGCCACCTATGGGGACCTCATAGTCTTCCAGAGGAGGCCGGAAGGCAACAATATAGAGCGCCTGGAGCTGAGCGACAGCGCTGAAATAGTCATGGCCAACACGGGGATACCGGCCAACACCAAGGCCCTCGTGGCCGGAGTCAAGGAGAGGAAGAAGAAGGAGCCGGACAAATACAAGAAGATTTTCGGCAAATATCGGGAGACGTTCGAAAAGGGGGTCAAGGCGCTCAAACAGGGCGACTGGAAGAGGGTCGGCCGCCTGATGGACATGAACCAGGAGCTGCTGAGGGAGATTGAAGTGAGTCATCCCAAGCTGGAAGAGCTGATCGAGACGGCGAAGGTGGCGGGCGCCTACGGGGCCAAGCTCACCGGCGGGGGCGGCGGAGGCTACATGGTCGCGCTGACCCCGGGCAAGGGTCTGCAGGACAAGGTGGCGGAGGCTCTGGGCAAGAAGGTGGACATCATAGTGAAGGCGAGCATAGGTGGCAAATGAACAGGAAGGGCCAATCGGGGAACGCGATGATATGGGGAGGCGGAGCCCTGCTCATGGCATTCGGGCTGGTCCTGGTGCTGGAGGCCCACACCCAGCAGGTCCTGGGCAACGGGAACCTGGCCTTCCTTGAATCGTTCATGGCCATCGTGCTGCTGATGTTCGCGATAATCAGCTTCTTCGTGGCCAACAAGTGATTATACAGACCATTAAGTTTTCCTACGCCGCTTTTCCAGTCTTTTGGCCAGTTTTCTGCGGCGCACCGTTTCCTTTCTCCTCCGGGCTTTAAGTATTCGAGCTACGATTTCTCTCTTAAATTCGTTCCGGTGATTAGTCTCAAAAAGTTCCTTTAGTCTTAACAAGGTCTCGCCATAAGCCTTAAGATCTTTCTCTGCCAATGCCTTCTTGCGGAGCCTTTCCAAGTTCATATGCTCTTCAGCGTCTTTCTTGTCTTTAAAGATACTAGTGTCTATATGCGCCTGCACCTCCTGGGATGAAAGATTATCCCGAAGGCCAAGAGTGTGACTGAAACCAACCAAGACAGGCAGTACAGGGCATTTGTGATTTAAGAGCAATTTCTTGAGCCGGTCAGCGAAAACTTCATCTGTATAATCCATCCCTTTTCCAAACCCTGGCCATATATCTTCCCCCCTAGACCCCACCACACCATAGGGTATCTTTGTTCTGCGATTATATGATGCACGTGAATCTATGGGGATTAGCTTGATTCCACGCATCTGACACTCGTGCATTATCTCCAACATCGCCAAGGTGGGTTTCGGAAGAGTTTCTGCATCCTCTATCTTCAGATTGTTCAAAAAACGCTCATGATATATCCGATCCCCTTCCGTAAGTTCAATTGCCAGTGAAGATTCTTTGGGCAAACTGCGTATATGCTCGACAACATCGGCGTGTAGCGGGTAATCTACTTTGTGGACCCATGGGATTATACGCACTTGTGGCGCCTTGAAGGATGGCGGCATTTTATCTACCTTTTTCACAAAAGGATAAAAATTACACTCTAGCTACATTACAGCTTCTTCTCCTTCTTCGCTATCTTCAGCCGGGTTTTGACCACGGTGTCGGGGTTGAGCGAGATCGAGTCGATGCCCTGCTCCACCAGGAATTCAGCGAAATCCGGGAAGTCCGACGGGGCCTGGCCGCAGATGCCTATCTTGCGCTTCTTCTTTTTTGCGGTCTTGATTACGTCTGCCACTAGGCGCTTCACTGCGTCGTTGCGCTCGTCGTAGATGTGGTTGACCAGCTCGGAATCGCGGTCCAGGCCAAGGGTCAGCTGGGTCAAATCGTTGGAGCCTATGCTGAAGCCGTCGAAGATTTCAGAAAACTGGTCGGCCAGTATGACGTTGCTGGGAATCTCGCACATGACGTAGACCTCAAGGCCCTTGATGCCCCTCTTGAGCCCGTTCTTGCGCATGGCCGAGAGGACCTTCTTGCCTTCCTCCACAGTCCGGCAGAAGGGTATCATGACCTTGAGATTGGTCAGACCGAACTCCTCACGCACTTTTTTAATCGCCCTGCACTCCAGGGCGAAGGCCTCCTCGTATTCGGGGGAATAGTACCTGGACGCGCCCCTCCAGCCTATCATGGGGTTGCTCTCGTCCGGCTCGTAGAGCTTGCCGCCTATCAGGTTGGCGTACTCGTTGCTCTTGAAGTCGCTGAACCGCAGTATGACGTCCTTGGGGTAGAAGGCGGCGGCAATCATGCCCACGCCCTGGGCCAGCCGGTCCACGAAGAACTCGGCCTTGTCCTTGTAGCCGTAGGTCAGTGAGTCTATCTCCTCTATCAAATCTGCGTGCTCCCGCTTCTTCTTTAGCTTCTTGTAGTGCAGCAGCGCCAGCGGGTGTATCTTGATGTGGCCGTTTATGACGAACTCCTCGCGAGCCAGGCCCACCCCGTCGTTGGGCAGGAAGCTGGACTCGAAGGCCTGCTCGGGGTTGGCGAGGTTCATCATTATCTTGGTCTTCGTCTTGGGCACCTTCTTCAGGTTTATCTTGTCGACCTTGAACTTCAGCAGTCCGTCGTAGACGAAGCCGTCCTCGCCCTCGCCGCATGAGACGGTGACCTTCTGCTTGTCTTTGAGCACCTCCGTCGCGCGCAGGGTGCCTACGACGCAGGGGATGCCCAGCTCGCGCGATACGATAGCGGCGTGACAATTATTCACTATTATTGGGGTATATCGGTCGGTAAAGACCAGGTAGTTATGATTGTCTTCTACAGTAATGTTATAGACTTCCTGTTCACCCAGATGCCTAACCAGATTGGTGCGAAGCATTCTCGTATCGGACTCGAGAATTCTAGATAATTCTACCCCAGTCTCATCATCGGCTAGGGGCATTATTTGTTCTCTAATTTTTTTCGACCCTAAAAGGAGGTTCTGATCCACATAGGGTCTTATGCCTCCTTTGTAGTTAACTTCTTCTATACAGTCAGAAAGCAACTGTCTTGCGGAGAACAAGCGAGAGCTCATACACTTCCTTGAGGAGACGCCTTTTAGCCTTTTTGTGAACTCAGATATCTCATTTATCTTTTCTACTATCTGGACATTATAGATATTTCTATTCCGACTGACTTGTGGTACTGTACCGATTCTGAGGCAAGAGATTGTTATCGCTTGGAGCAGGTCATCGTTTGAACAATAGATATTAATTCTTCCCGGTACGATACTGCCATCCCCATCTATCACCCCTGCTAAGAAGTTGTAAACAATATCCATATCCGCATGCAATAGAGTCTGCACTAAATTCAATTGTTCAATGGACATTAACATCGCCGTTTCTTTGCTATAGCATCTGTAGGCATTTGCTTCCCCGAAAACAGGACTCCCGCGTATTGTCCCCATGGAAGGTTTTTTCTTTGAAGGTTTGAATTGCTTACCATACGCCGAGGACATGGAGTTGCACACGCTCTGAATAAATTCCTTCTTCTCTGGGATATCCTTCTGTATGAAAGTAACCTCGCCATGGCGGTCACTAAGGTAGATATGACCATCTGTACACACTGCTCCCAACAGATACGCCAATTCCTTCTTTTTCTCTATTGGTAATCGCAGGGAAGGTAGTTTCTGGGCTGCTAAGAGCATCTCTTTGTTATTCAGTATTTCTGATATTTCCTTAGAAACCAACCTTCGATTATCAAAAGTTAGTACTTTATGGTCTCTGGTCAGACGCAGAGTGTTTTCTTTCACTCTTCCGGTCTGTGAAGTGTTAATCTCAATCACCTCGCCTGTCCTCTTCATGGTCGCCAACACAGGCTTCCACTCGATTTTCAGGGTCTCTCGATTAAGCGAGGGAACTTTCAGAGGTTGCTCTCCGTCATACCCCTTATATATCTGCTCGAATGTTTTGAATCCCTCATTCGTCAGTACTTTCGTATCGCCAGTGAAACAAGTTCTCCCCCCGCGGTTCGTGACAATCGCAGATGCTATCTTCATTATCGGCTCCCAGTCCGGGTCCGTCATGTCCGTGACCAGTATCTCGCCCTTCTTGAACCTGTGCATGTCGTGCGCGCTCTTTATGACCTTGACCTTCCCGGCGCCTATCTTCGAGCCGACGCTCTGGCCCTGTATCAGCACCTTGCCTTTCTCGAGCATCTTGTAATCCTCGAAGGTGGTGGCGTCCTTCTGGCTCTGGACCGTCTCGGGGCGCGCCTGGACTATGAACAGCTCTCCGGTTATGCCGTCCTTGGCCCACTCCATGTCCATAGGCTTCTTGTAATGGTCCTCGATTATCACCGCCCACTCGGCCAGCTTGAGCACCTCCTCGTCGGTTATCGAGAACTCCCGCCTCATCTCGCCCGGGACGGATGTGTTCTTGGTCGGGTGCTTGGAGCCGTCCTCGGCGTATATCATGCGCATGGATTTTGCGCCTACGGTCTTGGAGATTATCGGCTTGAAGCCCTTTTTGAGGGTGGGCTTGAAGACATAGAACTCGTCCGGGTTGACCGCGCCCTGAACCACGTTCTCGCCCAGCCCGTAGGCGGAGGTTATGAACACGACATCCCTGAACCCGCTCTCGGTGTCGATGGAGAACATCACTCCCGCCGCCGCCTTGTCCGAGCGGACCATCTTCTGCACGCCGATGGACAGCGCGACCTTGAAGTGGTCGAAGCCCTTGTCCTCGCGGTAGGAGATGGCGCGGTCGGTGAACAGCGAGGCAAAGCACTTCTTGCATGCCTCCAGGAGCTCGTACTCGCCGCGGATGTTGAGGTAGGTCTCCTGCTGGCCGGCGAACGAGGCGTCCGGTAGATCCTCGGCCGTTGCAGACGAACGGACGGCCACGTCGGTGTTGCTGCCATACTCCTTGCAGAGCTTGGCGTAGGCCTTCTCTATAGCCTTTTTCAAATCGTCGGGGAACTCGGCCCTGAGTATGGCCTTTCTGACCTTCTTGCCCCTCTCGCGCAGGTTCTTGATGCTGTTTGTGTTGAGGTCCCTTAAGATGTCCTTTATCTCCTGCTCGATGCCCGCCTCCTTGAGCAGGTAGCGGTAGGCCTCGGCGGTGACGGCAAAGCCGTCCGGGACGCTGACCCCCTTCTTGGTGAGCTTCTTGTACATCTCACCGAGCGAGGCGTTCTTTCCGCCGACCACAGGCACGTCGTTTATCCCGAGCTCCCTGAACCAAAGAATGTAATCTCCCCCAGCAGACATTGTGGTATAGTTAAGGGAGGGGGTTAAAAAATTATTTCAGCCCGAGCTCCCTCTTCATCAGGCAGAACTTGCACCTCTTCCCCGAGCTGACCTCGCCGCACTCTTCGCATATCTCGGGGCTGCGGCCTTGCCTGTTGATGTAGTGCTCCTTGAGTATGGGCGCCAGCTCGTCAATGCTGGCCAGGGTCTGGTAGCGGGTGCCGGGATATTTCTCCTCCAGCTCCAGGACGACTTTCTTCATGCTTATCCTGAACGCGTCCGTGCTGTAGGGGCATGCGCAGTAGGATGTGGGGATCTCCATTATCCGGGTGTAGAGCTTGACCTCGGACTCGGGCGTCTCGCGCAGCGGCTTGATGCGAGGCACGAACTTCTCGTGGTCTATGGCGCCCACCATCGCTCCCGCGCGCGCTATGCGGTAGGCATCCCCCCGTATGAAGTTCATTATGCCCGTCTGAACCTCGTCGTCCAGGTTGTGCCCGGTGGCCAGCTTGGTGGCGCCCATCTCGCGCGCCTTCTGGTTGAGTATCTGCCTTCTGAAGACGCCGCAGTAGCTGCAGGCCGGCATCGGGCTCCCGAGTTTTTTGGCCTTCTTCACGATGTCAGCTATGGTATCTCCTAATTCCTCTTTGAAAGAGAAAATATGATGAGGTACCTCCAGTTCTTCACAATAATGCGCTGCCTTTTTTATCAATTTGTCGCGATATCCTGGCGAGCCCTCGTTTATCATTATCGCGAAGAGCTCGGACTTCGGGGCCTTGCGCGCCAGCTTGGCCAGGATCGTCAGGACGGTCATCGAGTCCTTCCCGCCGGAGAGCGCGACCGCCACTTTGTCGTCGGTCTCCAGCAGCTCGTGTCGCCGTATGGTCCGCCTGACCCTCTTCTCGAAGAACTTGACGAAGCATTCTTCGCACAGAGCCTGGTTTACGTACGGCAGGTCGATGACGGTCTCCTTCCTCTTACAGCGCGAACAGGCCATTATGGTGTGAAGTTATGCTATAAACCAAGCCTCGCATATGCGAGAGTTATGCGATAAGATGGATTTGTAGTGTAAAAATGTAGTGTAACTACTCGTCGACGAAGTGCTTCATGGTCTGGCCGCCGCCGTCGGTCTGCGCCGGCTCCCTGAAGATGTAGCCGCCCTTGTCCAGATTCTGGATCACCCTCCTGAGCGTGGAGTCCGGTATGTCCAGCCCGTCTTCTCTCAATGCGGCGAAGAGCTTGCCCGTCTCTATGCCCGTCTCTTTGCGTATGGCTTCCAGCACGCGCTTCTCCCTCTCGCCCAGCCCGGCCATCTGGGAGTCGACGATGTTGGCCTTGCTCTTCATGACGTGCTCCACACCTATGCGCTTGGAGGCCTCCTTCTCGGCGTTCCTGCCCGCCTCTCGCATCATGACCAGGCCCACTCTGATGTCGCCCTTACCATAGCTCTTCTCCACCACCAGGTCGAACGCCTCGCTGCCCCACACGCCCGGGTAGAAGGCGGCCTTCTTCCTCTCCTCCAGTATGCCCGCAACCTCCTGCTTCTTGTAGGCGGGGAACTGGACCTCCTCGACGACCAGCCGGGACCTTATGCGCGCGTCCATGCTGGCGAGAAAATCCTTCTCGTTGGTTATCATGATGAGCGTGAAGCGCGGCACGTTCTCGGCGATCTGATAGAGAAAATCGTACTCCTTGGCCGCGTCTATCTCGTCCAGCGCTATGGCCACCCCCTTGAAGCGGGAGAGCGACTTGCCTATCTTCTCCCAGAGCTCCTCGTTGTTCTTGAACTGGGCGCCTATGGTCCCAATCTGTTTTGCGACGTCAGCGAGAACCTGGTTCGTCGTCTGCTTCTTCCAGCAGTTGACGAAGACGGGCTTTATGTCGTCGGTCTTATCCTCCAGCTCTCGGAACACGAACTTCACGCACGAGGTCTTGCCTATGCCGGGGGCGCCGCTGACCAGCAGGTTCTTTCCCTGCCTCTTCTGCCCCAGCGGCTTGATGCAGTCGGCTATGTAGGACTGCTGGCCCTCCCGGTAGGGCAGGAGCTCCGGCAGGTAGTCGAAGTCCAGGGTGTCCTCGTCCTTGAAGAGCGTCTCGCCCTCCTTCAGCATATCGTCGAATAGGGACATGGGTTAATTTTCGGTTATGAGCTTAAAACCGGCGGTATTTGAATTTTAAAGTCTGCCCACAACCCATTTGTGCTCTTGCTTTTTCGAGTCGCGGGCGGTCACTATCGCACGTCCGCCTTTTATCTCCACATCCGTTATGAAGTGAGGCGGGGAATGGCCCCTCCCGAAGAACATTAACGCGTTATTCCCGCCCCGCTGGTTTTGCAGGCTGATGCTCTCGGGCTTGTCCTTCCCCCCGAGCCTCATGGCAGTGAAGTCGCCTTCGACCCAGAGGGCTACCACCGATACTTGA
>CAZINR010000024.1:0-19803 GCA_964540655.1 uncultured archaeon
TGGAAACGCTGACACTGCGATGGAGCTTCTTCACCGTCTTGCCAGGGGAGAAGGCCGAGCTCAAGGAGGGCGACATCGCTTCCACAATAGGCAGGGTGCTGTATCTCTACGACAAGGCCGAGTTCGACCGCAAGGACGGCAGGAAGGGGCAGAGGGCCAGCATGATAATAGAGGATTCCACAGGCAAGCTTAGGGTCGTCATGTGGGACTCCAACGCCGACTCTATCGATAGGTTCAGCGAAGGAGACACAATAAAAGTAGAAAACGGGCAAATCCGGCAGGGCAACCGGGGGCTTGAGATACACGTGGGCAACCGCGGGAGGGTCCTGGAGTCGGACGCGAAGCTCGACCTTCCGGAGATGGAGGAGCCGAAGACCTACAAGCTGGCGGAGATGGAAGATGGGCTGCAGAACGTCAAGGTGGCCGGGAAGGTCATGAGGATACTGCCCATAAAGGAGTTCACCTCCGGCGACAGGACAGGCAAGCTGGCCTCGCTGATACTGGTCGACGACACTGGCATCTCGCGCGCTGTTCTCTGGAACGAAAAGGCTGACCAGGCCAAGGACATAAGCCAGGGGGACACCGTTCTGATAAAGAACGGCTACACCAAGCAGAGCCTCAACGGGGAGACTGAAGTGCACGTCTCCAGCCGGGGTAATCTGCAGGTAAACCCTGAAGACGTCAAGATAGGCGAGATGGCTTCACTCATAAACAAGCACTCTGAAGAGAAGAAGATAAAGGACATAAAGCCGGACGACCGCAACGTCAGGATAAGTGGGAAGGTAGAGGACGTGGACGAGAATCCCGTCGTCTTCGAGATATGCCAAGAATGCGGCTCCAGGATAGAGAATGTCGCCGGGGAGTGGATATGCGATCTGTGCGGCGAGGCCGAACCCGCCTATGGCATGGTGCTGAGCTGCGGGGTCTCCGACGGCACTGGCGACATCCGCGCGGTCTTCTACCGCGCCATGGCCGAGCAGCTGACCGGCATGGGCGTGGCGGAAGTTTTGAACATAATCGGCGAGAGCGGAAACGAGCTGGAGCCGATAAACAGGCTGAAGGACGAGATAGTCGGAAAGGAAGTGACCCTCACGGGGAACGTCCGCTACAACGACTATCAAGACAAGCTCGAGCTGATGGTGAGCTCGCTAGAGATATCAGGCTCAAAAACGCCCAAGAAGTCTGCCTCCAAGAAGAAAAAAGAAGACATCCCCGAAGATATCCCGGAAGAGGTCCTGAAGGACGACGACGATATCCAGGTGGAGGAGATAAACCTTGACGAATAAAATGGCTAAGATAGAGAAGATAGAGGACCTTCCGGGCGTCGGCCCGGCGCTGGCCGACAAGCTCGCGGAGGCGGGTTACAAGGATCTGATGGCGGTAGCTGCCGCCTCGGCGGGCGAGCTTAAGGAGGCCATAGGCATGGGCGAAGCAACGGCGAAGAAAATCATAATGGCGGCCCAGGACGCGATGGAGATGGGCTTTGAAACCGGCTCGGAGGTAATGAAGAGGAGAGAGCAGGTGGGCAAGCTGACTATAGGAAGCACCGAGTTCAACAAGATGCTGGGCGGGGGCGTGGAGTCGCAGTCCATTACGGAATTTTATGGAAAATTTGCGGCGGGAAAAACCCAAATCACACACCAGCTCTCGGTCAACGTCCAGCTGCCGAAAGAGAAGGGCGGGCTGGACGGAAAAGCTCTCTACATAGACACGGAGGGGACGTTCCGCCCGGAGAGGATAATCCAGATGGCCAAGGGAGTAGATTTAGACCCGGACGAAGTCCTCGAGAACATCAAGGTGGGCAAGGCCTACAACAGCGACCACCAGATGCTGCTGGCAGAGAAGGCAGAGGGCATGGTGGATGACGAGAATATAAAGCTCGTGATAGTCGACTCGCTCATGGGGCACTTCCGCTCGGAATATGTGGGAAGAGGGACTCTGGCAGACCGGCAGCAGAAGCTGAACCGGCATCTGTCAGTCCTGGGCAAGATAGCGGACCATCACAACCTCCCGGTGATAGTCACAAACCAGGTCATGGCCCAGCCGGGGATAATGTTCGGAGATCCGACGTCACCCATAGGCGGCCACATACTGGGCCACAAGAGCACATTCCGCATCTACCTGCGCAAGGGCAAGGGGGAGAAGCGTGTGGCAAAGCTGGTGGACTCGCCGCACCTGCCGGACGCCGAGTGCGTGTTCTCGATAAGCGAGGATGGGATAGGGGACTAAGGGTTCTCGGTCTTCAGTCTTGGGTCCTCGGCTCTGCTGCTCACCATTCAGTTATTTTTAGCTGGGCCCTGCTGGTGACCGTGGACCAACGCTTGCGTACGCAATCCGGGAACCGCTTGTTCTTCTCCCAGCACTCGTCGACCCACCGTCGCGTCACCACGTCTATCATGTAGCCGCTGCCTATCTCGCCGTGCACCTTGGCCAGCTCGTCTATAGCGCGGTCGCGCGTGACCTTGGCGAGTATGGAGGCCGCACCTGCGACCTTGTAGTTCATATCGGCCTTGTGCTCGGCTATTATGTGAGTATCTTTCTCGCAGAGGTTCTTTATACTTTTTGAGTATCTTGAGGGTATGACATCAGGACAGTCAACATAGCAGAGGTCTGGCTTATGCGTAAGGGAGTTTATCATCTCGGCCGTCTTGATGGCCTCCACGTCATTGAGGGAAGCGGTCTTCATCCACTCGGTTATCTGGGCGGCGCTGACCGATAGTATTTTGTATTCGACAGCCAAGTCCTTTATCTTGTCGAAGAGCTCTTCTCTTTTATCTCTGAGCAGCAGCTTGGAATCTGTCACTCCCAGCCGGGTGAGCTCTGACTCGTCCCTTTTGTCTATGACCACAGCCCCGAAGACCATCGGCCCTATGACCGGGCCGCGTCCGGCCTCGTCTACTCCGCAGATGAGCATCTTGATTAGGATGGTTTGAGATGTGCGCTTAAAAAATTATTTTTGAAGCAAGCGGTTCAGTCCGTTTATGAACGCCAGTATGGCCGCCATGTTCACGTTCTCGTGCACGCCTCTGGAAAAAGCGCCCTGGTGCTTCTCGTCGGATATCTTCAGCGTGACGTCTGCCAGCGCGTCGCTTCCGCCGGTTATCGCGTCCAGGTGGAACTCGTCCAGGTTTATCTTCCGCTCGCGTATCGCCGACTTGATGGCGTTCAGGCTGGCATCGACCGGGCCGACGCCATCGGCTTCGGCTTCCTTGAGCTTACCCCTGACCTTCAGCTTCACCTTCGCCCTCGGCTTCTTGTCCAGCTTGTCGAAGATCTCCAAATCCACCAGCTCGATTATCCTCTTCTCCTCGGGGACGGCCCCTGTGACGTCCTGCGCCAGGGCCAGCAGGTCCTCCTCCGTGACCTTCTTGTTCTTGTCGCCCAGGTCCTTGACCTTGTTGGTTATGTCCCTGACCTGTTCCTTGGTGGCTTCTATGCCCATCTCTTCCAGCTTGGCCGCAACACCGTGCGCGCCCACGTGCTTGCCCAGCACCAGCCTCCTGCGCGCGCCCACCTCCTCCGGCTCTATCGGCTCGTAGGTGGACGCCTTCTTCAGGACTCCGTGAACGTGTATGCCCGACTCGTGAGCAAACGCGTTCTCGCCGACTATTGGGAAGTTAGGCATGACCCTTATCCCGCTCAGGCGCTCCACCAGCTTGGATGTAGCGTAAATCTTCTTGGCAGCTATGTCCGTCTCCACGCCCTCCAGGTGCTTCAGTATCAGGACCACCTGCTCCATGTCCGCGTTGCCAGCGCGCTCGCCCAGCCCGTTGATGGTGGTGTGGGGATACGTCGCTCCCGCCTTGACGCCGGCTATCGTGTTCGCCACGGCCAGGCCGAAGTCATTGTGGCAGTGGACCGCTATGGGCGCCTTCAATACCGCGCGCAGCCTGCCTATCAGCTCGCCCATCTTCTCCGGCGTCATGACGCCGACCGTGTCGGGTATGTTGATTATCTTGGCACCCGCTTCCTCCGCGGTCCTGCAGACCTTCTCCAGATAGTCATACTCGGTCCTGCAGGCATCCTCCGCCGAGAAGTGGACTGGAGTTCCGCGGTCAACGCAGTAGGAGACCGACTCCTCGACTGCCTTCAGAATCTCCTGCTTGGACATCTCGAGCTTGTGCTTGCGGTGCAGGGGAGAGGTGCCTATGAATATGTGCGCCCAGTCCACGCCGGCGTCCACGGCCGCGTCTATGTCCTTCTGGCTGCAGCGCGCCAGGCTGCAGGTCTCGGCCTTCAGCCCCATGTCCGCCACGGCCTTGACCGCCTTGAAATCGCCTTCGGAGACCACCGCGAACCCGGCCTCGATTATGCTCACTCCGATGTCGCTCAGGGCGTGGGCTATGGTCGTCTTGTCTTCCAGGTTCATGGCCACCCCGGGGGTCTGCTCCCCGTCGCGCAGGGTGGTGTCGAAGATTTTGACTTTCGCCATCGCGGTTAATTAGAAGGAGCGCAAGGAAAAAACGAGTTACACTACAGGCAAGCCAGGTTACACTACATGTTCGGCAAGTTACACTACATTTTTTAACCATAGCCTCGAAAATAAACACCTATTCTGCCGCTGTAGCTCAGTCTGGGAGAGCACCACATCCTCGGGGAGAAAATGTCCGGGGAGGTGTAGCTGAAGTTCCTAGAACGGGAGTAGTCACGTGGGAGTCGAGGGTTCAAATCCCTCCGGCGGCATATCAGTCTACAGTCTAGTGTCTACAGTTTTCTCAGGCGGGTTATAAACCCTTATAAACGTTCTTCCTATGGCCGACTTTAGTAACTTCAATTTTCCTATTCTCAAAAAATATGTCGGAAATAACGCGATAATCTCCCACTCTGAGTTTATACTCCTCACCATCTGTGACCTTTTCCCAATAACGCATTGGATCGCTTTTTGTCTTTTGACACTTTCTGAAGATTCTCTGAGCTAGTCTTTTAGGTAACTTTGCAAGATTTTTATCGGCTGAGGGGGCGAAAATTAATTTAAACTCCATTATTCTAGTCCTAACCTCTTTGCCATCTCCTCCTCGGTATAATACTTCCCTGCACGAATCTCGGCGCGAGCCTTCTCAATATCCTTTATTGTCTGCTTGCTTAAAGGTGGCTCATCATCTATATTCTTAACTATACGTATGAGCTTGCTGACCACTTCGTCATAACTTTCGTTCTTATACTCTCTGAACTGATCTAGTGCGCCTTTTGTTCGCATTCCTAATTTTATTGTTGTCACGGCTTCCATGGTATACTTAAGTATACTATGAATAAAAACCTTTTTTAACTAGATTGTAAAGCTATCAGAACAAACAAGACTGTCGATGCGGGGTTCACATTCGTGAACCTGTATCCCAGTTCACTAACGTGAACTGCGGACCGAAGACGGTAGAGCGGTCTTTGCTTAGACAAGACACAGGACCTCGAGTCCCTCCGGCGGCATTCTTAAGGTTTTCGGTCTTCGGTTTACGGTTCTCGGCACACCTAGCAGGACTGGAGACTCAGGACTGCGGACTGTTTTCCCCAAGCGGCACTTTTTCTTTTTTGCCCAATAACAGAGGCATGAATATAACCTTCCTCGGGGCATGCAGGGTAGTAACGGGTTCCTGCTACCTCATAGAGAGCGGGGACGACAAGTTCCTGGTGGACTGCGGCATGTTCCAGGGCCCCAAGAACGTCACCCGGATGAACTACCGCGACTTCGGGTTCGACCCCGAGGAGATATCGCGAGTGCTGCTGACCCACGCCCACATAGACCACTCCGGCCTCCTGCCCAAAGCATACAGGGAGAACTTCTACGGCAAGGTCTTCACGACCGGCGCCACCGCAGACCTTTGCCGCGTAATGCTCAAGGACTCCGCAGAGATGCACGAGAGAGGGACAGAGCACGAGAACAGGAGGAGACGGAAACAAGGGCTCCCGCCCAGAGACCCGCTCTACACCCAGGCTGACGTCAACGGGGTCATGAAGCAGTTCAAGAGGGTCAGATACGGCCGGGAATACGGCATCGGCGATGCCAGCGTCATTTACAGGGACGCCGGCCACATACTCGGCTCGGCCATAATCGAGCTCCGCATAGAGGGCAAAAAAATCGTGTTCTCAGGGGACTTGGGGCAGTGGAACAACCCGATAATCAACGACCCCACCATAATCGAGGATGCCGATTATCTGCTGATGGAGTCCACCTACGGCGGCCGACTGCACGAGAACGTCGAGGAGAGGGAAGGCCTTTTCAAAGGATATGTCAAGGAGACGTACAAAAAAAGGGGAAAACTGCTCATACCCTCCTTCGCGGTCGAGAGGACGCAGGAGATATTGTACACCATTAAAAAGATGCGAGAACAAGAGAACTTCCCCAACGAGGAGGTCTTCCTGGACAGCCCCCTCGCCATGAAAGCCACCAACGTCTTCATGAAGCACAGGGAATGCTACGACAAAGAGAGCCTCAGAACCGAAGACCCCTTGGGGCTCGAGGAGATAAACTACACCGCAAGCGTGAGGGACTCGAAGAGGCTCAACGACTACGACGATCCGTGCATCATAATAGCCGGCAGCGGAATGTGTACCGGCGGCAGGATAAAGCACCATCTCAAGAACAGCCTCCATGATTCAAAGAACACGCTGCTCTTCGTGGGGTATCAGGCTGACGGAACTCTAGGGCGGGTCATACTCGACGGCGCCAAGCACGTCAAGATGCTGGGCGTGGAGGTGGACGTCAAGGCCGACGTGCGGAGCATCGACGGCTTCTCGGCACACGCCGACAGAAACGGGCTGCTCAGATGGGCGGGCGGATTCAAAAAGAAGCCTCACAAGACATTCATAGTCCATGGGGAAAGCCAAGCGGCCGAGGCTCTCAAAGCGGGGCTGGAATCAGAAGGCTTCAGATGCAAGATACCCTCACTTTACCAGAGCGAAGAGCTCTGACAGGATATTTATTGACTCTGCAAAAAAGATAACATGCCCACGAAAACGACCGGCTCGAGGACCTTTGGGGCCTTCTCCGGAGTCTTCATACCCACCTTCCTGAGCATAATAGGCGTGATACTGTTCCTCAGGCTCGGTTATGTGGTGGGGGGCGCCGGCACACTCGGGGCGGCGATAGTGATAATCCTGGCAGTCTCGGTGACCTTCTCAACCGGCCTGGCGTTGAGCTCGATAACGAGCAACATAAGGATAGGGGCCGGCGGGGCCTTCTCCATAGTCTCCAAGACCCTGGGCCTGGAGGTTGGGGGCAGCGTGGGCATACCCCTTTTCCTGGCGCAGACGTTCTCAGTTGCCCTATACGTCTTCGGCTTCAGTGAAGCATGGACATTTTTGTTTCCGGCGCATGACGCCCTGCTTGTGGCTCTGGCCGCATTCGGCGCGCTGTTCGCCCTGGTGTTCATAAGCACAAAAATAGCGGTCAGAGCGCAGCTAGTGGTTTTCATATTCGTCTGCATATCCCTGGCCTCCATATTCATGGGCGGGGGGGAGGGTGGAGGCGTCGGCGATGTCAGGTTCATCGATTTCTCGGAGATACCATTCTGGACCATCTTCGCGCTCTTCTTCCCCGCAGTCACGGGGCTAATGGCCGGCGTAGGCATGTCCGGAGAGCTCTCCGACCCGAAGAAGCAGCTTCCCAAGGGGGTCCTGAGCGCCCTGGTGATAACCACCATAATCTATCTTGCAATGGTGGTGTTCCTCGGGTATTACTCGAACACCGCGGAGCTCCTTGAGAACAACCTCATACTGGTGGAGCTTGCCGCGTTCGCCCCCCTGGTCCTGATAGGCATCCTAGCCGCCACTTTTTCAAGCGCACTCACGACACTGGTAGCAGCCCCTAGGGTATTGCTTGCGCTCGGCGAGCACTCCATCCTGCCGAGAGGCAAGATGCTTTCCAGCAAAACGGACAAGGGAGAGCCTAGGAACGCCACACTCATAACCGGTCTGATAGTCGTGGGTCTGTTGTTCGTGGGCAGCCTCAACCTGATAGCCCCCATACTAACCATGTTCTTTTTGATAACCTATGCTGCGATAAACGTGTCGGTCTTCGCAGAGCAGTCTTTGAGCCTGGTGAGCTTCCGCCCGACCTTCACCATACCGCGAGCAGTATCATTCTACGGCGCAGTCAGCTCCATCCTCATAATGTTCCTGATAAACAGCCTGGCCGGGGTCGCCGCTATGCTGTTCTTGGGAGTGATATACTTCGCTCTGATGCGAAAGCCCTTCAAGGAAAAGGAGGGCGACATAAGGTCGGGCCTGTTCCGCTCCATCTCGGAATGGGCTATCAAGGAGACCAGGGACCTCCCCCGCTCGCCGCACACCTGGAAGCCCAACATATTGATACCTGTCCTCACCACCAGGACTTTGGCCGGAAACTTCCCCCTCATAAGGGACATAGCCCACCCCTACGGCACCATGACAGTCCTGGGCTTCAACCTGGAGAAGAACATCAAGAAGAACCCGGAGAAGAAGGACATAACAAAAAGACAGATGAAGAAGGAGCTGAAAGAGCTTCCGGACCTTGTGGAGAAGTTCGGCGAGAGCGGGATATTCACCTCCTTCTCGACCGTGGACGCGAAGAGGTATGTGGACGGACTGATAGTCTCGATGGAGGCCATAGAGAGCCAGGTCTTCGCCCCGAACATAGTCTTCCTGCCCTACAAGCCCGACAAGCTCTCGCTGAACAACCTCAAGAGGATAATCGACGTGTCCAAAAAACGCACCTCCGGCCTGGTGCTGTTCGACAAGGAGGCCCAGGTCGGCCTGGGCTCGGAAAAGGATGTGCACGTATGGATATCGCCCAATACCCTGAAGAAGGATCTCTACGAGGAAAGGTATTATGATCTAGCCATGCTCATAGCCTACGCGCTGAGGAAGAACTGGGACGGGACCATAACGATATGGATGTGCGTGGGCAGCAAGAAGAAGCAGCAGGAGGGCGAGAGATATCTGAAGAAGCTGGTCTACGACGCACGCTTCCCAGACTCCACGGAGATAAACGTAGTGGTCGGGGATTTCAGCGAGACATTGGACGGGAGCCCGGACGGAGACATACACATAATGCCCTTCCAGCCCAACGACACCGAGGCCATAATCAACATAGCCAAAAGCAAGAACAAGTCCTTTTTGTTCGTCCTTGACTCCACAGAGGAGAGCGTGCTGGCCTGATTAAACTCTCATTTTTCTTCTGCTCTCTGAAAAATTCGGAAGATGGACAATAGATTGATAGCTGGGGCATTGGCAGTCAGTGCGGCAGCCGTTATCCTTATCCTGGCCGTTTACATGGCTCCTACCGGGGAAGAAGCTTTATGCGGTGACGGCATCTGCGACGAAGGAGAGACCTGCGAAGACTGCCCCCCGGACTGTGGGGGATGCGAGGTTCCTGACGATGATATCCCTGACAAGCCCAATTGTGAAGAGAATTTGACATGGTGCGCGCAGAAAGACCGGTGCATCGACCCCGAGAGCGAACACTGTGTGGAAACGCCCTTCGGCGCGCGCATAGGCGAAGCGGCCAATGAGAAATGGGGCGGTGCCAGGATATATCCCAATACCAGCGAATCCGCAGTCGAGGGCTGGTGGAGAATCAGTCTGAGCGTCCCCAAGAAGGCCAACATGTCCCATCTCTGCTACATCTTCATGCGCGGCGACAGCGTGAGAAACGCAAGTGGCGCCTATTTCCTGGAGCATGGTCCGGTCAACATCAGCGGCAACGAGGTCTGCGAAATCGAGGTCACAGGGGGGCCGGTCAGGATGTGCGAGAGCCTTTTAGTCCATATAGACATCGAGGCCATGAAAGAGAGCTATGACCTGGAGACCGACAACTGGCAGGACTTCTTCAGCTGCGAGACGGGCTTCGGCTCGGACTTCTGCCAAGAGGAGTGCGATGCCATGATGGAAGAGCTTATGAAGTCGGAGAGAAGTCCCTTAGAGATAATCCGAGGCTAATCCCCCTCCAGCAGCTCCCTGGTGAGCATGTCCTGATGCTCCTCGCTGCCTCGGTTATATCCCGCCATGATATCGCGCCCTTTCTCGGTCAGGCGTATGGAGGTCACGGGTCGGGAGCCCTTGCCCTTTAGTACTCTTCTCTTGGTCTCAGTAGTTATAAAGCCTTTACCTTCCAGCCCTTGCAGGGCCTTGGTTATCGAGGTGCTTGTGAATTCGGCATCTTCTTTGCCGTATCTCCGGCCTCTGGACAGCCTGAGCTTGTACAATTCGGATGCATCGACTCCCCGCTCCCCAGCATCGTAGGCACTCTTTAAGACGGTCAGCGGGACGCTTGGATGCTCGATCGGCAGAAAGCCATGCTTGGAATGGGATAGAGTCCGTATGGCGCCGGAATCGGGAGAGGAGTACGGCAGTTGAGGCTTTACCACGCCCATCTGGCGCAGGAGCCTAGACGCGGAGCTGAGCAGGCTTCGGGTATGGCCGTTCCAGGGGAGCTCAAGCTCCTCGGCTATCTCGCGGGTATTCATAATCCGCTTTTTCCTGGCTAGGAGGCGCTCTATGCGGTATGGGAGGTTGGCTCTTACCGCCCGGGTCAGGGGGCGCGCCGAACCGTGCCAGAATTGAGCCTCGGGGTTGGAACGCTCTATACCGTCCAATCTCGAAATCAATGGGGCTAGGTCCGAAGAGTGCAGGCCCTGTGTGAAGGCCAGTATCGACCCCAGCTGGAAGGGCGTGATATGCTCGGAGCCCCACAATATTTTTAAATCCTCAGATAGGCCATGCAGATGCCGGGCTCTTCTGCGAGCGCTTTCTTTGGTCCCTGATCCTCTGGTCTCAGCCACGGCGTTTAGCTCGGGTATCGCTGATGCCCACGGCCGGGACAGCTTGGATATTCTCCTTTCATGCGGGCTGGAAAGGTCCCCGATGCTCTTGACATGCCTTATCGCCTGTCTCCTATCAAGTCGCCCTATTTTTTCATGCGCTCTGCTTGCCATCTGACTTAACATTTTTATTGGTGAAGATTAAAGAATAGGCCAAGCCCAGCAACTGGGGGAAAGCAATTCAGTGAGAGTATTAAACCCGAAACTAGGATAGAAAATGGCAAAAAAAGACGAAAAGAAGATTAGGAACGCCGCTAAGAAGGCGGCCAAGCAACCCGTGAAAGCGAAGAAGACCAAGGCGGAGAAGCCGGAGAAGACCGTGAAGTCAAAGGCAAATAAAGCCAAGAAGAAAACCAAACCCCTCGTCAGAGGCAAGGTCGTGGAGCACGACAAGAAAAAGCGCCTCAACAAGCACAAGATAAAGAAGACGGGCGAGGAAGTGCGCTTCGAGGGTCCCAGGAAGGTCGACGGCCAGCCCCATGTCCACGTGCATGGAAAGATAGTGGATGAGGGGATGCAGCTTGTGACCAAGGCCGCCCAGTCGAATGTTATGAGCTCGATGAGAGGCAGTGCCCGAATTCCGCCGGGGTGCAGAATAACTTTCAGAAAGTAAGGCCTCGGTCCATACTGCTCAAGGGCAGGCGCCTGTTCTTGGGCAGGTTGTTTATTATTCTTCCTTCTTTTGGTTTTCCGATTCCGAGATTGTATTTTCCGTATCTAACCACTGCGTAATAACCCTCGGCCTGCTTCTCGATGTCCAAGCCGCACATCCACCTCCGGGCCTGCTTCTCGCCCACCTCGACCAAGCCCTTGGTTGCCAGCTGGGCGGCGTAATGGCTCGGGCGGAAGCCCTTGTCGACGGTCCCGATGTAAATCCCTTCCCTCCCCATGAGACCGGTGTCCCGGCCGGTGTAGAGGAACACCTTCTTACCGCGAGTCAGCATCCTGCCGGCCGGCAGCCCTATGCCGAACTCCTCTTCCAGATATCTCCTTATGTCCGAATAGTCCGGGTTATCCTTCATCTTTGCGTATCCTCGCCACGAAGAAGAATTCCGTGTCGTTGTCCCATGGGTATATCCTCATGCAGTCCTCTGTGCCGGGCAGCAAGCCGGGCCGTGATTTTATGTCCGCTCTTACACGCTCCGCTTTTGCGTCGGGGAAATTCTCAAGGAGCGCAAGGACCACTTCCTCGTTCTCTTCCACCGTGCTGGTGCATGTCGAATAGACAAGGGTCCCGCCAGGCTTCAGCATCTTGAACGCGGACCTTATCAACCCCTTCTGCAGGCCCGATATCCGTTTTGCGAAGCCCAAACTCCAGGTCTTGAGGGCGCCGGGGCTCTTGCGCGCAGAGCCTATGTTAGAGCAGGGAGCGTCCACGAGTATTTTGTCGAATTCTGCAGAAGGGAAGCGGAGGCCGTCGTAATGGGTGACTATCGCGTTCATCACTCCGCACCTTTCGAGGTTGGCCACCAGGGCCTTCCTTCTCTGCGGATTCGGGTCGTTGGCGACCAGGGTGCTGCAGAACGGAGCCATCTGTGTGGACTTCGATCCGGGGGCGGCCGAAATGTCCAGAACGACGTCTTCTTTCTCAGGACCCAGCACCTCGGCGGGCAGCATAGAGGCGGCCTCCTGGATGTAGTAGTACCCCAGCTGGTGGGGCACGGTGGAGCCCCAGGTCTCCCTATCGACCCAAAAGCCCTGTCCGCACCAGGGGACACTCTCCGCACCCATCTGCTCGAGCTCATCTCGGAAATCTTTTACGCTCGTTCTTATCGGATTGACCCTTATCGATTTCCTGAGCTGCTTTCCCACCCACTCGGCGAAGAGAGGGAATTCGTCCCCCAGAAGCTCTTCATGGTGTCTGCGGACCCTTTCGTTCATCTGCCTGAATTATACAAAAGAGATTTTTAAATCCCTGCGCATTAATTCCAGGATGCATCTGAAGGTCGCGGCCGTGGTTTTAGTGGTGATTGCCGTAGCCTCCGCAGAATCGCCCTGGAAGGCGACCGACATGGAGGCTAGGGTGACGTTCTCTGGAAAGGTTGACGTTTTCCACACTGCAGAGACCTCCAACGTCAACTGGGTGGAGGGCCAGTTCTACATAGTTCCTCTGGAGGCCGCGGCCCAGTCGGCGAGGCTTGTGAGCATATGGCCCGAGGACTACAGGTTCGAGGAAGATGTCTCGGGTAACCGATATCTGGTTTTCAGATGGAACAGGCCAGCCGAAGACGTCCTGTCATACGAAGTCGTATGGGACGTCTCTACAAGCGCCTTCAGCAGCACACTCCAGTCTTGGGGGAATCTGAACAGCACATATGAAAGCGATATCAAGACTTTCCTTGGCGTCGACGAACTGACTGTATGGACTCCGTATATGAAAGCCAAGGCAGAGGACATAGTTGACGGCTCCGAAAGCGTCATGGACGCCGCAAAGCGCCTGACCAACTGGGTTCACTCCTCCCTCACCTATGATCGGGACTTCTGGGAAGTCACCTCCACCGCGGAAAAGACATTTTGCAGCAGGAAGGGCGTGTGCGACGAGTTCACCAACCTCTTCATAGCCATGTCAAGGAGCGTGGGCATACCCACGAGATACGTGGAGGGCCTTGTCTACAGCGGGGAAGAGTGGAATTTCCACGCATGGGCAGAGGTATATGTAGACGGTGAATGGGTCAGCATAGACCCGACCTACAACGAGATCGGCTTCGTGGACGCGACACACATCGCGCTGGCCAAGGTCAAGGGAGACGCGGACGTCTACAACCGGATAAGGTGGGCCGGCGTCAGCGTGAGGGCCAATTTCGGCAGAGACGAGAAGAGCATCGAGATAGAGGAGTTGGGCGGAAAAGAGGTCATAGAGATTAGCATGAACCTTCCCGAGAGGATTGGGGACTCTTCGCAGCTCGAAATAACGGCGAAGCCGACCAACACCCTTGAATCCAAAGTCGTAGCGACATGCATGATAAACATGCCCAAAGAGATGATACTGGCCGACGAGAAAGAGAAGTCGGTGATGTTAAATGCGCTCGGGGAAGGCGAGATATCGTGGAAAGTCGCATCGCCGGCCGGGCTGGACAAAAACTGGCTGCACCAGATGCCGATTGAGATACACTGCTTCCCCAAGGGTGAGGCAACGTCCAAAGTGACCGTAGACCCAAGGAAATCCGGGAAGTTGTCGGTAGAGGCAGTCATAGTCGATTTGGCAGTGCTGAGCGAGGAGGAGGCTCTTGTCAGGGTGAGGAACGACGGCACCATAGAGCTCGGCGAGATAGATGTGCATCTTTGCCTGCAGAACGGCGAGAAGAGATGCTCGACCAGAACTTTAGAGAATTTGAAGCCTGGTGGCATAGCCGACGTGAAATTCGAGGTCGAGGCAGAAGAGGGGGACACCGTCTCCGCGACCCTGGAGGCTGAAGAGCTAGAGTCAGTGACGGCCGAGACCAAACTTGAAAAGTTGGAGGCGCCTGAAGAGCCTGAGCCCGCAGCCATGCCGGCAGGCAATGCGGAAACTTCCATGGAGCCGTATGACCGGACTAGTGACACTTTCTTCCTGTTCATCATCGTGCTCGTGTCGGTCTCAGTAATTTCAGCGCTCATGGGCAGCATAATAGGGAAGAGCAAAAGGTAGCTTTTTTAACATCAAGTTTCTAAGTAAGCACTTTCTGGACACGCAGCAATCATGCGCTGCCGGTTCGATTATGCGGTCGTAGTCTAGCCTGGTATGACATCGGCTTGCCAAGCCGGTAGCCCGGGTTCGAATCCCGGCGACCGCACCTTAATCCTTCTTGGTTAGCCTCGGTGCGGCCACCTTATGTCGGGAAGGTCCGCTGGGCTTATGGTCTTCCCAACATCCCGGCGGGCGCACCGCACTTTCTTTCTTCAAATTTTTAAAGCCCCATCCATTATTAAAACGCATTTCAAACGCCAACTGAAAAAAATGGAACCCATAGACCAATCTAACCCAGAGGGTGGCAACAAGGTCTTTCTTTTCGTGCTGCTCGCCCTTAGTGTCCTGATAGTGATACTGCTTCTGCTGATGGCGTCCGGCATCCTGCTCATGGGCGGGGCGACGGGAGACTTTGACCAGCTCTCCTGCCCGGCTGTAGGGCTCTGCCAGACAATCGTGTGCGACGACAGCGGATGCGTAGTCGAGACCGTGCCCGACTGCTGCGGTAACGGCATATGCGAAGCTTTGGAAGCTCCCTCGAAGTGCCCCATAGACTGCGGTGACGGGGGCGAGATAACGAAGGAGACGAGCTCTAGCGGCGAGGTTTACAATGAGTTCAACATAGGAGACGAGCTAAGCTGCCCGCCCAACAGCGGCGTGTCCGACGGCGCCATCTGCATATGCAACGAGAACGACTGCGGCGACGGCGTGGACAACGACGGCGACGGGCTTATAGACTGCCACGACCCCGACTGCGGCTGCCTGCCGGAGGACTGCTCGCCCTGTCCGGACTGCCCGCCTTGCGATGGGTATAGCTGCGAGGACATGGATTCGGCGTACTGCAGGGAAGGGACCTGCCCGCCCGGCGAAGTCTGCACTTATGTGGCAGGCGGCTGCGAGTGCGAGCCCGAAGAGGGCGGATGCGAGGACGAGTGCGGCGATTATCCCGACTGCCAAGAGTTCTGCGTCCTGCCGACCGGCGAGGGCGGCCAGTGCCAGATGGGAGATGACGGATGCTGCGAGTGCGTCCCGAACAGCAACTTCGACTGCACGGACCAGCAGCCGGGAACGTGCATGGAAGGAGCCTGCCCCCCCGGCTACGCATGCGAGTATGAAAACGGGGCGTGCGAATGCTTGGAAGACGACGGCTATGACTGCGGAAGCGTATACACCGCGCGCTGCGAGGAGTATTCTTGCCCGCCCGGCCTGATATGCGAGTACATGGGCGAGGGCGAATGCGAGTGCCGCAAGCCTAGCGACTACGACTGTGAGGACATGGATTCCGCCTATTGCGGACAAGGGACCTGCCCGCCGGATTATGTCTGCGAGTATGTGGCCGGCGGCTGCGAATGCCAGCCGGACCAGGCCGAAGAGCGCTGCCAGAACAATCAGTTCCCGACTTGCGGGGGCTTCTGCCAGACCGGATTCCATTGTGACGCAGTCATGACAGGAATATGCGGCTGCGTCCCCGACGAGGAGAACGACTGCGAGGACGATGCCGACAACGACGGCGACGGTTTGACGGACTGTCAGGACCCTGACTGCGAGGACGAACCGGAATGCGGAGGCTATGATTGCGCGCAGATGGACACCGCTTACTGCGGCCAGGGGACCTGTCCGCCTGGAGAGGTCTGCGAATACACTGCCGGGGAATGCAGTTGCGTGGAAGAGGTCGATGGCGGCGAGCCCGATGGCGGCGAGCAGGGAACACCCTGCAGCCAGAGCTTCGGCGACTGCGACGCAGGATCATGCGACCCGGGCGAGAAGTGCGTGGCAGTCAGCGCCTCGATGTGCGAGTGCATACCTGAGAACGACTACAGCTGCAGCCACATAGAGGACACCGCATACTGCGGCACCGGCGAGTGCCCGGGCGACCAGGTCTGCGAGATAGTCGGAGGAGGCTGCGAATGCGTCACTCCATGCGAGGACATAAATGATGTGATGGCCTGCTCAAACGGCTGGTGCCCGGGAAGCCAGGTCTGCATGGAGCGCGGCAATGGATGCGCGTGCGGCAACCTAGTCTTATAGGTTGCTTTTTCTTTTCTTTTTTCCCTAGCTTAGTTCTAACTCTATCATGAAGGAGGCTCTTCTCTGGGAAGAGGAAAAGGACAAGATACGCTGCTCCTTATGCAACCACCGCTGCCTGATAGCGGACGGCAAAAGAGGGGTTTGCGCAGTGCGCGAGAACCAGAAGGGCAAACTCTATTCACTGGTCTATGGCAAAATAGTCGCCGCGCACGTGGACCCCATAGAAAAGAAGCCGCTCTATCATTTCTATCCGGGCCATTCGTCCTTCTCCATAGCCTCGGTCGGCTGCAACTTCCGCTGCTTGTTCTGCCAGAACGCGGACATAGCCCAGCTGCCGCACGACCACGGCGGGCAGATTGTCGGAAGCGACAAAACGCCTGAGGAGATAGTGGACGAGGCGCTGGTGGACGGATGCGAGAGCATAGCCTACACCTACACCGAACCCACAATATGGTATGAGTTCTCCAAGGACTGCGGGGGGCTTGCGCGCAAGCAGGGCCTCAAGAACGTCTACGTCTCAAACGGGTTCATGACCAAGGAGATGGTAGATGATGCCGGGTTCATCGA
This sequence comes from uncultured archaeon, assembly GCA_964540655.1. GTDB lineage: Archaea > Altiarchaeota > Altiarchaeia > JAFGQM01 > JAFGQM01 > CAZQBY01. Next base: position 17,053 of record CAZINR010000024.1, read on the forward strand.
TGCGGCTAACATCGACCTCAAGGCTTTCAACGACGAATTCTACAAGAAGACATGCGGCGCGCGCCTGGCACCGGTGCTGGAGAGTTTGAAGTATCTGAAGAAAAAAGGCGTCTGGGTCGAAGTCACAACCCTCGTAATCCCCGGAAAGAACGACTCCGACGAGGAGCTAGAGCAGTGCGCGGAATTCATAGCTGAGGAGCTCGGCAGGGAAACACCCTGGCACCTGTCGGCATTCCACCCGGACTACAAGATGCGCGACGTCCCGCAGACGCCCGTTGAGACTTTAGTGCGCGCGTACCATATAGGGAAAGACGCGGGATTACACTACGTCTACGTGGGCAACGTGGCAATCGACACGGGCATAGACACAGTCTGCCCTAAGTGCGGGGAGAAGGTCATAAGGCGTAGGTGGATGCAGGTGCTGGAGAACGGGCTGGAAGACGGAAAATGCCCGAACTGCGGACATTCGGTGGCGGGCCGTTTTTAAAATGAATCTGCCGTATCTGATAGGGCAATTGGCCAATACCTTTTCCCATAGGCTTCCGGGCGAGCTGACTTATCTGAGGGACAGCACAATAGGATACCGCGACCCCCTTGGATACCTTGCGAACAGATTCATCGAAGCCCCCAAAATATTGGAGGGGGGCTCATTGGAGCGGCCCATCACGGAACCGGAACTGTCCATTCACGTGCTGACGGGCAGGGAAAGCCTTCTGGAACTTTTTTGGTCTTTGGGAAGCTTTTACAAAGTGTCAGAGTCTGTCGGGGAGCTCAGGATACACAACGACGGCACGCTAAGCCCGGGGGATAAGGGGGCCATCGCGGACAAGTTCCCGAGCGCTAAGATAATCGACCCGGAAGACTCTCTGAGAATCGCAAGGAAGAAACTGGCGGACTACCGGGAGATAGTTTCTTTCAGGAACGAATACCGGGGGCATGCTCTGCTGAAGAAGCTCATCGACCCGTACGTGGTCTCTGAAAAGAGATTTCTGCTGATTCTGGACACCGACGTCCTATGGTTCAAAAACCCGGACTTTCTGCGCGAGGAACTAAGGAGCAAGGCTCCCCACTCGATCATGATGCGAGAGGGCAGTGCCCCGAATTTCGTTTATTTCAGGGGCGGGGAGAGGTCTGACTTTAAGAAATCGTTTTTGAACAGCGGGATAGTATTTTACGAGAGAGGCAGCATGGATTTAGACATTCTTTCTGATTATCTGACCGGCATAGATTGCTCTAAGGAATCGAGTTTCAAGTATTTTTTAGAGCAGGTCGGTTATTCATATTGCCTCAGACAATTAAAAGCATTGCCTGAACAGAGATTCAGCATAGAGTTGCCCGTCGATTCCAGAACCGTAGCGCGACATTACACGCACCCCAGAAGGGCGCTGTATTACATTGAAGGCATTCCTATTTTGAAGAGTAGTCTCCTGTAGCTGGTGTCAAAAACCACCGGTCGGAGACCGGTGGCATGTTCCTTGGTTTTTGACAGATATTTTCCACCGGTGACGCCACCGGTCAATAGACCGGTGGAAAAGTCCTGATTTTTATACCCCATGTTTCTAAATAACCGACCAACGGCCATAGCGGGGTGGTCACACCTGGTCTCATCTCGAACCCAGAAGTTAAGAACCCCAGCGATCCGGCCGGTACTGCGCAACGCGTGGGAAACCCGGGACGCTGTTGGTCACTTCATCCTTACTGTCCAGCGAAAGCTGGGCTCTGAGATATGCTATGGGGATGAGCCACAAATCAGATTTCCTCGACCTCGCCTGCCTCTTCGTCACGAGTCGCGACCATCTTCCTGCCCTTCTTGCCGGCGTAGTACGAACCTATGGCTACGAGTATGAGCAGCAATATGCCCAGCCAGCCCTCGGGCCTCTCGAATAGGCTCCTTTCAGAAGCGGCTGGGGTAACCTGCGTCTCGTCGGGCGGCGGGGGCTCGACATCCACCTGCTGCTTTCCGATTACTATTACAGTCTCGTCGTCCGATAGTTTGTTGAACGGGTTCTCATAAGTCACCCTTACCTCATTGCCGGCCTTTACGACCTCTTTGGGCAAGGTTACTTTAGCTCTAACGACCCTGCCGGTGTCGTCCTTCTCTTTCTCTATTCTGACGGGCTCGTCGAATATCGGGGCCTGCTCGGAGTCGGTCGCGGTTATCTGCACGATGTTACCGGTTGCCGGAATAGCTATGCCTGTGGTCTCGTCCTTGAGGTCCCATACGTAGACTGTGACAGTGTCTTCCTCATCGGGAGTCCTGTCGGGGGCCTCGACTACCGGCGGAACCGGCTCGCCGTCGCCTCCCGGCCGACCTCCGTCCCCGGGCGGAGGCTCTACGCCGTCAGGCGGAAACTCTTCGCATTCAGGATCGTCCTCGCAGTCAGGGTCCTGACAGTCCGTCAAACCGTCGCCGTCGTTGTCGCGGCCGTCATCACAATTTGTCCCGGGAATTTCGTGGCATCTTATCTCTTGCTCGTCCACAAGCCCGTCGCCGTCGTTGTCGGCATCGTCCCGGCAGCAAACGGGTGTGCTCCCCTCTCTGCGCGAATCCGGGCAATCGTCATCAGAACAGCAGTCCGGGTCGTAGCAGTCCACTAGGCCGTCCCTGTCGTTGTCAAAATCATCATCGCAGACGTCTTCGGGAGGATAGCAATCGGGATCCGCAGGGTCGAGAATCTCGAAATCGAAGTTGTCTGCAGAGAAATCCTCATCGTTTGTTATATGTATGCTGACTTCATAATCGCCACCCTC
>CAZINR010000025.1:0-19388 GCA_964540655.1 uncultured archaeon
TCAAAAACCACCGGTCGGAGACCGGTGGCATGTTCCTTGGTTTTTGACAGATGTTCTCCACCAGTGACGCCACCGGTCAATAGACCGGTGGAAAATTCTGATTTTTATTCAGGGTTTCCTTAGATTTGCGATGGAAACCAGCGTTATATTGCCTGGGGCTATACTAATCATTATTATTCTAGCCGCTGCGTTCTTGCTGAGGGGCGGCGAGCAGCCTGCGCCTCAGACCGCACCCGAACCGCCGGAACCCACCGGACCCTTTGCAGACGACAGCCAGGCTACTGAAGAAACGGTGAGCGAGGTCGTGGAGGGCAACAACCGGTTTGCCTTAGACCTTTATTCCAAGTTCAAGGAGAGCGAGGAGGGCAACATCTTCTTCTCCCCCTACAGCATATCGACCGCCTTGGCGATGACATATGAAGGGGCGCGCGGCCAGACCGCGGACGAGATGGAATCTGTCCTCCACTTCCCCGAGGACAGTACTAGCAGAAGATCGGGGTTCGCCAGGCTCTACAACCTTCTGAACCAAGACCAGAGCGACTACCAGCTCAGCACGGCCAACGCGCTCTGGGCCCAGGAGGATTACCGGTTTTTGGATGAGTATTTCGGAATTGTTGAGAGATATTACAAAGGCCGCGTGACCAACCTCGATTTCGTAGGCGACACTGAGAACTCCCGGACCACTATCAACGATTGGGTCGAGGAGCAGACCATGGAGAAAATCAAAGACCTGATACCTCCCGGAGCAATTGACCAGTTGACCCGCTTGGTCCTGACCAACGCCATCTACTTCAAGGGTACCTGGGTCATGCAGTTCAATGAGAGCAAGACCCAGGATGAGGACTTCAGAACGGGTTCTGGCAGCACGGTCAAGGTTCCGATGATGAGGCTCCTCGGCGAGGACTTCAACTATGCCGAGACAGAGCAGCTCCAGATTCTCGAGTTGCCGTACGAGGGCGAAGATTTGTCCATGATGATTCTCCTGCCCAAGGGCGACGATTTGAGCGCTGTCGAAGGGTCGCTAGATTTGACCAATTTGTCCGAGTGGAGAAGCATGCTCACGGAGCATGAGATAGACATATACATTCCGAGGTTCAAGTTCGAGACCAAATACTTCATGAAGGAGACTCTCTCCGGCATGGGCATGCCGACAGCCTTCGATATGTATGCAGCAGACCTCTCCGGCATGGACGGGGGGCGGTGCGCTGATGAAGGGCTGTGCCTCTACATCTCCAAGGTCATACACCAGGCGTTCGTGGAGGTCAACGAAGAGGGCACCGAAGCCGCGGCGGCAACAGCAGTCATAGTCTCACTTAGGGGTTTGCCGTCGGAGCCGAAGGTCTTCCGCGCGGATCACCCCTTTATATTCATTATACAGGAGAAGTCCACGGGCAGTGTCCTGTTCCTAGGACGGGTAGTGGACCCGACGGCAGCTTAGGCGAGTGATTCTATCTTCCGGATGACGTCCAGCGCGTAGTCCACCTCTTCCAACGTGTTGTAGACGTAGAAGGACATGCGCGCGCATCCGTCTATCTTGAGCCTTTGCATAAGCGGCTGCGCGCAGTGGTGGCCGCTGCGGACGGCTATGCCGCTCTCGTCCATTATCGTGGCCACCTCATGCGAGTCCATGTCTCCGACGTTGAAAGAGACTATGCCCGTCCTGTCTTCCGGGCCGTAGACCTCGGCTTCTTCCATCTTGCCAAGACCACCTAGCGCGCGCCTGGCGAGCTTGATCTCGTGCTTGTAGACCTTGCCCATGCCCAGTTCCTTCAGGTAACCTATGGCTGCGCCCAGCCCTATCACTCCTGCGATGTTCTGGGTGCCTGCCTCGAACTTTCGGGGAGTATCGAGGAACTCTATCTCGCCCGGGTAAGTCCTGGAGACCATCCCCCCGCCGGTGAGTGTAGGCTCCATGTCTTCCAGCAGGTCCTGCCTGCCGTACAAGACCCCCACTCCCGTGGGCCCCAGCATCTTGTGGCCTGAGAAGGCCAAAAAGTCGCAGTCGAGTCGTTTGACGTCCACCTTCATGTGAGCGGCGCTCTGGGCGGCGTCCAGGATGAAAAGCGCCCCGTTTTCATGGGCGAGCCGGGCCATCTCCTTGACCGGGTTCACCGTGCCCAAAACGTTGGAGACGTGCGCGGCCGCAACGGCCCTTGTCTTGCCTGTGAGCTTCCTCTGGTAATCGTTCATGTCCAGGCACCCCTCCTCCGTTATGTCGGCCATCTTGAGTTTGGACTCGGCCCTGCCGCAGGCCCTCGCCATCGGCACGTAGCAGCTATGATGTTCCATGATTGTGGTCAAAACCTCGTCATACCTCCCCAGATCCCGGCAGCAGTATCCTGCGGCCATGTTGAGCCCCTGGGTGCTGTTCATGGTGAAGACTATCTCCTCCGGGTCGGCGTTTATGAAACCTGCCACCATCTTGCGCGCGTCCTCGTACATCTCGGTTGCCTCGACACCCAGGGTGTGGACGCCGCGTCCCAGATTGGCGTTGTGGTTCTCGTAGAAGTCACTCACCGCATCTATGACCTGCCGCGGCTTCTGCGTCGTGGCCGCGTTGTCCAGATAGATCAGCGGCTTGCCGTTTATTATCCTCCCGAGAATCGGGAAGTCGTCGCGCACGTCCATACAAGCTTTTATTTAGTTTCTTCCTTAAAATAAACGTGGACTTACGGGGGTTCCTGGAAGAGCTGGAGAAGTCCGGCGACCTGCTGAAGCACGGCAAGGCCGACCCGGATGTTGAGATCGCGGACATCATATTCAAGGGCAGCAAGCCCATACTCTTCGACGGGCTGGGCGAGTATCGCTTAGTCTCAGGCGTCTGCATGGACCGCGAGCTGATTGCGCGCTACATGGGGATAAAAAAGGAGGAGCTGCTCTTCCGAATCGCCAAGGCCCTGGACAATCCCGTGGACCCGGAGATAGTCAAGGAGGGCAAGTGCCAGGAGGTCGTGGAGAAAGATGTGGACTTGGAGAAGATACCGATCCTCAAGCATTATCCCAAGGACGACGGCCATTACATAACCGCAGGCTTGTTCTTCGTCAGGAACCCGGACGGCAGCCAGAACGCTGCATATCACCGCGCGAAGCGGATAGGCAAAAACAAGCTGGTCGCTCGCATATGCGAGCGCGACACCTACAAGTGCATGGACGCGAAGGGCGGAACCAGCGAGGTGGCCATCTGCCTGGGCAACGTCCCGTCCATGCTAATCGCCGGCGCCACGTCGCTGAAGGGCGTGGACGAGGCGAAGATCGCGGGCGCGCTGGAGGGGAAGCCCCTCAGGCTGGTCAAGTGCAAGACCGTGGACATAAACGTCCCCGCAGACTGTGAGATAGTGTTGGAAGGCACCATAAGCTTCAAGGAGACTGCGAAAGAGGGCAAGTTCGTGGACATGACCGGGACCTACGACGCCATCCGCGACCAGCCGGTGATAACAGTCAAAAGGATAACACATCGCAAGAATCCCATATACCAGGCACTCGTCCCCGGCAAGACGGAGCACCGCCTGCTCATGGGCATGCCCAAGGAGCCGACGATTTACAAGGCCGTCAGCGAGGTCGCGGACTGCAGGAACGTTAATTTGACGCCGGGCGGCTGCTCCTGGCTTCACAGCGTAATCCAGATTAAAAAGAAGGGCCCGGACGACGGGAAGACGGCGATTGAAGCCGCGTTCAACGGCCACAAGTCGATGAAGCATGTCACGGTAGTGGACGAGGACATCGATTTGTTCGACCCGAACGACGTCGAGTGGGCGCTCGCCACGCGCTTCCAGGCCCACCGCGATTTGGTCTTACTCGAAAAGCAGAAGGGCTCTTCCCTGGACCCGTCCGCGGAAGAGGACCCGAACTCCGACCGAAGGCTCACGACCAAGTGGGGCCTGGATGCCACCATCCCGTGGGGCGGCAAGAAGGAGGAGTTCTTGAGGGCGGCGCAGCTGCAGGATTAGATTCAGATATTTATTATCCCACCAATAACATAATCTCCTACCATGCACCTCACCAAAGACGAAGAGCGCATTCTGGACGGCGAAGAGGGCTACGCGGCCCAGAAGTCGATGCAGATACTCGCGGCTTTGGGCGACATCTTCGGCGCCGACAAGCTGATCCCGATCAAGTCGGTCCAGGTGGCCGGGGTCTCATATCACAATCTCGGCGACGCCGGCCTGGATTATCTTTCCAAACTCGCCGAGGACGGGCGCGTGAAAGTGCCCACCTTCCTCAACCCAGCGGGGATGGACATGGTGGACTGGAAGAAGCTCGGGATATCCGAGGACTTCGCGGAGAAGCAGAAGCTGGTCGTGGACGCCTTCGCGGCGATGGGGATAAACACCACCTGCACCTGCACGCCGTATCTCATCGGGATAGTCCCAAACTTCGGCGACCACGTGGCGTGGGCGGAATCCTCCGCGGTCACATACTGCAACAGCGTCATAGGCGCGCGCACCAACAGGGAGGGGGGCCCCTCCGCGCTCGCAGCCGGCTTCATCGGCAAGACCCCCAATTACGGCCTCCACTTGGACGAGAACCGCGCCCCGGACCTGCTGGTCAAGGTCGCTGCGGAGCTCAACACCCTCGCCGACTGGGGCGCCATGGGGCGCGCGATAGGCCAGCGGGCCAAGAACAAGATAGTCTTGATAGACGGCCCCAAGGCCGCGCCCGAGGATTACCTCAAGACCTTCTCCGCCTCAATCGTCACCTACGGTGCCAAGCCCATCTACCACATCAAGGGGATGACCCCGGAGGCCGACAAGTTCACCGACCCCTCTGATGACATCACCATCGGCGAGCCGGAGATGAAGGAGGCTTATGAGTTCCTGAATGACAAGGACAACACAATAGACTTCGTCTCGCTCGGCTGCCCCCACGCCTCTCTGGACGAGATAAAGCAGGTGGCCATGCTCCTCAAGGGAAAGAAGGTCGCCCCCGGCGTGGAGATGTGGGTCGCCTGCGCGCGCCCCATAAAGGAGAAGGCCGAGGACATGGGCTACGTCCGCATAATCGAGGACGCCGGGGCCAAGGTGGCCGCGGACACCTGCATGGTCGTCGCCCCCGTCAAGGGCAGATTCAAGTCGGTCGCCACCACGTCGGCCAAAGGCTGCTACTATTCACAGGGGCACAACCAGATGAAGACTCATATCGGCTCGATAGACAAGTGTGTCGAGGCCGCATTGAAGGGAGAATGGAGCTGAAGGGCAAGGCCGTTTTCAATGGAAAGGTGAAGGGAGAGGCGCTGGTGACAAAGGATCAGATATCATTCTACGGCGGCGTGGACCCGGAGAAGGGGATTGTCACGGAAAAGGGCCACGAGCTGGAGGGCCAGAGCTTTGTGGGGAAAATCCTCGTCTTCCCCAGCGGAAAGGGCTCCACGGTCGGCTCCTACGGCATCTACCGGGCGAAGAAGAACGGCGTCGCCCCGGCGGGCATGATAAACCAGGACGCCGAGACCATCGTGGCGGTCGGAGCCATAATCTCCGAGATTCCGATGGTCAACGGAATCGAAATAAGTAAGATCAAGACCGGCGACACGGTCGAGATAAACGGCGATTCGGTCAGGATTCTCTAGCGATTTATCTGCCCTCATGTTCTAACTCCACCATGCAAACGCTGTTCTGGATATTGTTCTTCACGATAATAGACGGCCTAGTGGCCTTCGCGGGCGCCTTCACCCTGGCCCTTAAGGATAAGGCCCTGAAGAACGTGCTCTTCATATTGGTCGCCTTTTCCGCAGGAGTCATGATAGGAGGCGGCCTGCTGCATCTGCTATCGGAATCTCTGGAGGCCATGGAGGCCGACACGGCGATGCTGGTATTCATAATAGGCTTTTCTGTGTTCTTCCTCATAGAGCGTATCCTCCATTGGCACCACTGCCACACCGGAGAAGCGTGCGATGTCCACACCTACAGCTACATGGTACTTCTGGGCGACGGGATACACAACTTCATAGACGGGTTGGTGATTGCCGCGGCCTTTTTGACCAATCTCGGCCTAGGATTCGTCACTTCCTTCCTTATACTGGGCCACGAGCTGCCGCAGGAGATAGGCGACTTCGCGGTCCTGCTGCATGGCGGGATGAAAAAGGGCAAAGCCCTTGCCTATAATTTCCTCTCGCAGCTCACCGCGATCGCGGGCGGCCTGGTCGGGTTCTTTTTGCTGTCGAATGGGCTGCGCATATTCATGCTGCCCTTTGCTGCGGGCGGTTTCGTGTACATAGCCGCATCCGACCTGGTGCCGGAGCTGCACAAAGAGCCCAAGCTGTCAAAGGCTATGATGGCCTTCGCCTTCTTCCTGATAGGCGTTTTGATAATGGTAATGATCAAGGCGATAGCCAAAGGACTGCTTTGAGAATGGAATGCCCATCCTGCGGAGCCCGGAACAAGAAGAAGGACCAATTCTGCTGCGAGTGCGGCGCTTCGCTCAGGGCGGAGGTGCCTATCTGCGCGCATCTCCCGGCAGCCGGGAGCTCTAATTCGACATTCTTCTTCCTGCTATTCCTGATAATTGCCATGGGCGCAGTCGTACTCATAGCCCTCCTCTCTCAGGGCGGCCAGCAGCCGCAGGCTCCCTTGATCCCGTCGCCGCAGCCATCCTCACCCTCCCTGCCTGAGTCTGAGCCTCTCGAGATGACTGCCGAGAACATCATCGCCGGAAACTCAATAATATGCAATAGCATAATCGAAGATGAGGAGGAAGGATCCTCAATACGCCTCACAATAAAGATGGAGTATCCCCTGGCCAGGATGGAGCTTAAGAACGAGTATGATATGGACGGGCAGCCCCTCGTACTTGAGACAATACTGATAAAGGAGTTCGGCGGCAAGCTCTATGCACACAACCTCTTCGGTTACCTGGAGGGATGGTGGGAGCTCCCATCCGGCGACGACCTCGACATCCCCCCTCCCGAGGAGATTGCTTCCGAAGACGATAGCTACGATTGCAACTTCGTCCCTGACATACCCGATTCGGAGCTTGTCCTACCTCCCGGTACAGAGCCTGGTGATTTCTCCGAGCTGGGCATAGAGTACCTTGATGAGCTCGAGATGAGAGAATTCGACCCCTATAATTGACCTTTTAAGTCCTCTTTTTGAAATAATAAGCGATGAAAGTCATAGTGGGGGTGTCAGGCGCTTCGGGCGTTATTCTGGCCAAGCGGCTTCTGGAGGTCTTGAAGCAGAAGGGCGTTGAGACGCACCTCGTGGTCAGCGACGGCGCCAGGCAGATACTCAGCCACGAGATGCCCGGCGGGGACTTGGGTAAGCTGGCCGATAAGACATACGACCCGGGCGACTTCTCTGCCGCAATATCCAGCGGCTCCTTCAAGACGGACGGCATGGTGGTGATACCCTGCTCTATGAAGACGCTTGGCGCGGTGGCCAACGGCATAGCCCACAACCTCATAGTGCGCGCGGCGGACGTCTGCCTCAAGCAGGAGAGGAAGCTGGTTCTGGTGCCTAGAGAAGCGCCCCTGAGCCTCATACATCTCCGCAACCTGGTCTCGTGCAAGGAAGCGGGCTGCACGGTGATACCGCCGGTCTTGGCCTTTTACCCCAAGCCCGAGAGCGTGGGTGATATGGTCGATTTCGTCGTGGGCAAGGTCCTGGATTCATTGGGCATAGAAAACGATTTGTACGAGAGGTGGAAAGGCAAATGATAACCCTCCTTAAACTGGGCGGCTCGGTGCTGACGGACAAATCCAAGCCATATACCGCCCGCCATGGCGAGATAAAGCGGCTCTCCGACGAGGTCAAGGAGGCGCTGGAAGACATAAAGGATCTGAGGCTCATAATCGGCAACGGAGGCGGTTCCTTTCCCCATCAGCCGGCCAGGAAGGGCGAGCTGCACAAGGGTATAAAAGACGCTTGGCAGCTGGAGCATATGGTCGAGGCCCACCGGGCGGCAGCCGAGCTGAATCATATACTGGTAACAGCTCTGGTCAACGAGGGCGTTCCGGCCATAGCGGTCAAACCCTCCAGCGCCGCCTACGCCATAGACAATGACATAGTGGACTTCAACATACTGATGATAGAAGAGCTCATAAAGCTGAATGCTGTTCCTGTGATACACGGCGACGTTCTCATAGACTTGAAGCACGGCTGCAGCATCGCGTCCACGGAGACCCTATTCCGCTATCTGGCCAGGAAGCTCGACGTGAGCAGGGTGGTCGTCGGGACCAACGTGGACGGCGTGCTGGACGACGAGGGCAACCTCATACCCACGATAAGCCACAAGACATTCGATTCCATAGCCAGGCATCTCAAGGGCTCCGGCAACACGGATGTGACGGGAGGAATGCTCCACAAGGTCGAGACGATGCTGGACATGACCGGTTTCGGAAGGGAGATACGCATAGTCAACGCGCTCAAGGAGGGCGAGATAAAGAGAGCTCTGGAGGGCCGGGAGGTGGGGACCCTCATAACCAACCATGCCTGAGTTCTACGACATAAACGGATTCCCGGAGGATGCTATCTCACAGAAGCTCGGCTGGAGCAGGGTTGTGAAGCCGGCGATTATAAAGTCTAAAAGCGTCCAGCCAGAGGCGAGGAAGGTCAGGCGGGACGCGGAGGTCGTCATTGCAGCAGGGGGCGCAAAGATAAATCGCCTGGCGTCGGAGTGCTGGGAGGTGGACATTATAGGCTCGCCGGAGCTGCACGATGAAAAGGATTTCATGCACCAGGCCAATTCCGGTATAGACTACGTAATAGCGCGCGCATGCGCTGAGAGGGGGATCGCAGCCGAGCTGAATTTCGGCAACGTTCTCAACTCCCATGGCAGAAGGCGCGCGCAAATACTTGCGCGCATGGCCCAGAACGTGCGCATCTGCCGCGACGCGGGCTGCGATCTGGTCATAACCTCCGGGGCGATAGACGCTTACGGGCTGCGCGCACCCAGGGATTTGATGGCGTTCGGCGTCCTCCTCGGGATGAGCCTGGAGGAGGCGAAGGCCGCGGTCTCCGATAATCCGCGGAAGATTCTAAAGAGGGGTGAGGACAGAGCCGATCCGGACATAATGCTCAAGGGCCTTGAAGTGAAGAAGTGGGGCAGCGAGCCCAGGAAGGAGAAAAAGATGTGCGGGTGGTACTGAATGGTGAAGGTTCTGATAACGGGCGGATGCGGCAGGATAGGGAGCGAGCTTGTCAGGAGGCTGTCCAAGGGTGGCGATCAGGTTACCGTCATAGACACCAAGCATGGTGAAGTCTCCGGTGTCAAATACATAGCCGCCCCTATAAACGAAGTAGCTCATCTGGAGCCGCAGGACATAGTCTACCATCTCGCGGCCAGAATCGATTACAGAGCATCGAAAGAGGAGCTGGAGAAGGCGAACGTGCTGCCGACCGCCCATCTCCTGAAGCTCTGCCGCGGATGTAGGCAGTTTATCTTGATGAGCACCACTTCAGTCTACGGCGAGTCCGGCGAGCCCATGACCGAAAGAACCCCCCCTGAGCCCTATTCGAACTACGGCTGGTCCAAGCTGAGGTGTGAGGAGCTTGTGAAGAGGAGCGGCGTTACATACACCATCTTGCGCTCCAGCCAGGTATTCGGCCCGGACTTCGAGGAGGGTTATGCCAGCGTGCTGAAGCGAATCCAGGACGGCGAGATGAAGATTCTAGGCCATGGCAACAACTACATCCCGCTCGTGCATGTCAGGGACCTCCTTGATGCCCTGGTCCTCGTAAGGAGGAATCCCAAGGCGGCAAACCAGGTGTTCAACGTGGACGGGGCGTACGAGAAGACGCAGAACGAGTTCATGGAGCTCGCCGCACGGGTATTGGGCGCAGAGCCGCCCTCCGCGCGCATCAACCCCGGTCTGGCCAAGGTTTTCGGAAGGTTCGCAGGCAAGGGTTCCTCTGTAGCCGAGTACATCGACAAGCTGACCAAAAACCGGTCAATCTCCATCGAAAAAATCTGCGGGTTGGGGTTCGAGCCGAAGGTGGAGCTGGAACAAGGCATAAGGGAGGTGGTAGAGGCCTTCCGGGATCGAGGTATATTGAAATGAACTATGATTTCGAGATTGATAGGATAGTCAAAGAAATCAAGAGATCAAAGGCGAAACTGGTCGGCCTGCAGTTTCCCGAAGGCCTGAAGACGCAGGCAGTCTCGGTCGCGCGCGAGATTGAGAAGAAGACAGGCTGTACCACGGCCATCTTCGCCGACCCCTGCTACGGGGCCTGCGACACGAAAGAGCTGGAGGCGGGGAAGCTGGGTGTGGACATGATCTTCCAGTTCGGGCACGACGAGTTCTGATTAGTGTCTTTTGTGCTTCCCATATACAATATTCCTGACTGTTCTTTTCCAGCCGGGCAAAAGGCGATATTCTCCACCATTTTTTTCAACGAACATGCCTCGATGCAACTTCCTCATGGCGGTTCTGGCCTGCACCTCGCTCAAACCGGCCCGCTTGGCCAGCTTCGGGAGCTCGTGCTCGCTCCATCTGCGGGAGACGCGCTGGTCCATGGCCGCCGCCAGTATGACATAATTGCGCTTGAGAGCCGCTTGTGGGAGCTGCTCTTTGACCCTGTGCCTGCACGATTGCTGTAGTCTAGGGGACATTTTTCTTGCTCTAAATTGAGTATAACTTTAATTTAAAGATGGAGGTTAAAAAGATTCCATTAGGGAAGCTCAAGCCCCACGAGCGCTTCACCGAGGGCAGGCTCCGCTCGCTTATGAAGAGCCTGAAGAGGACGGGAGTGCTGTGGTTTCCCATCCTGGTCGAGAAGGACGATTACATCATCCTGGACGGCCACCACCGTACCGAGGCGTTCAAGCGTATGGGCATGAAGGACATCCTCGCACGCCTCGTGGACTACGATAGCCCGGAGATAGAGGTCTATCCGCGCCGAAAGGACATACCCATAACCAAGGGCATAGTGCGCGCAAAAGCGCGCGCAGGAGAAGTGTTCCCCCACAAGACCACCCGCCACGTCTATCCGCAGCAGACCAAGCATTACGACGTGCCGCTGGAGGAGTTCAAGTAAAATATTTTTATTAGTAAAATTGTAAAACTAATGATGAAAGTTGAAATAACTACGATGTCCCCGAAGGGACAGGTGGTCATCCCGCAGGGAATCAGGCAGGGCCTGGAGATAAAGGCAGGGGAGAAGTTTGCCGTATACGGGGACCGCGACACCATAATATTCAAAAGAGTCCGAATGCCTCCTATCGAAGAATTCAGGAGATTGTGCGAGCGCGGCAGAAGATTCGCCGAAGAGCAGGGCATAACTCCTGAAGACGTGATGGAGGATGACTAAGATAAAGGCAGTCTTGGACACCAATGTGATAATCTCGGCCTATTTCTGGAAGGGCGCGCCGAATGAAGTGCTCGGAAGGGGCATCTCCAAGCATTTCCGCATATGCCTCTCCCCTGCGATTATCCAAGAGACAATGGACAAACTTTCCAGGAAGTTTTCTGCGCCCACTGATGATATCGAAGACCTGTCGTACTTACTGTTCGAGGCCTCCGAGACATGCACTCCCTCTGTCAGATTAAGGGTTGTGAAGGACGATCCGGACGACAATAAAATACTCGAGTGCGGCATGGAATCGCGCGCAGATTACATTGTGACTGGCGATAGTCATCTGCTGAAACTGAAGGAATATGCGGGAATCAAATTAGCAAGTCCGAAGGAGTTCCTGAAGGCACTTAAGCGTTGAGCTCTATGATGTCCCCCTCCTGCAGCACGTGGTCTTTTCCCACCCTCTGGCCGTCGTATTTGGCGCTCTTGCCCCAGACGCGCGCGTATTTGAACTTATCGGCGAAATCGGTGTGTATCTTTATTGCCACCTCCAGGATTGTGGAGCCCTCAGGGACGACCAGCGGCTCGGAATCCGGCGACGTGACCGTGTAGATGCGCATCAGCCCCGATATGTCCCATATCGCCTTCTTCAGGCCCTCCATGTTCTTCTTCTCTTTGACCGATACGGGCAGCGTCGGCAGGTTGTAGCGCGCCTTTATGAGTTTTACCGCCCGCTTGACCTCCTTCGGCTCTGCGAGGTCCGTTTTGTTCAGGATGGCGAAGGCCTTTTTCCACACCGTGCTCTTGTCTATCGCGTCCACGAAGTCTTCCAGCCCCATGGGCCGGTTTATGCGCACGTCGGCGTTTAATATGCCGAAGTCCCGGCATGTCTCTATGGCATCCTGCTTTTCCGCGCGCAGCAGATGCGCGCCCAGAAGATTGACGCCCCCTCTTTCTTTTTTGTAGACCTTGACGTCCGGCCTCTCCTGGTTGAGCCTTATGCCGGCGGCGTCGAACTCTCCCATGAGCGTCTCCAGCCTTTTGAGCGGTCGGTCGTCCATGGCCAGGAAAAAGGCGATTATGTCCGCGTTGCGCATGACCGTCAAAAACCGCTTGCCCATGCCCTTGCCCTCTGCCGCGCCGCTTATCAGCCCCGGCAGATCGACCAGCTGAAGGCTCACATCGCCCAGCTCCAGCATCCCCACATTGGGCTCGAGTGTGGTGAAGGCGTAGGAGGCAACCCTCACATCGGCGTTGGTTATCTCGCACAGCAGGCTGGACTTGCCGGCGTTGGGAAAGCCTGCGAAGACTATCTGGGCGGATCCCTGCTTCCTTACGTTTATCTCCCTCCCCCCGCCTGATTTGGCCTTCTTCTCCAAACTCTCACGCAGCAGGGCCAGCTTCCTTTTGAGCATCCCGCGCTCCTTCTCGGTGCCCTTGTGCTTGGGGATGCTGGATATGTACTCCTCCAGGTATTTTATCCTCTCGCTGTCGCTGGACGCGCTCTGGTACTTCTTATAGGCATCCATGGTCCTCGAAGGAAGATTTGGCATCTTGCTGTATGTTATTTAGCGCTCATGCCGTGAAAAAACCCTCTTATTTATGCCCTCTGCTTAAAAATAATCAATTCTCACGAACTCTCACATCGGGCTCTCGGGGATTTCCGGGATTTCCGGAAAAATTGGGAAATTTATTTATTATTTTATATAAATATCTATTAATTAAATCTTATATAAAATATCTATTAATAAAATTGTTTATAATTAAATTTTATTAATTATATCCTCAATAAAGAATATTACTTAAAACATATTATTTATAATAAATTATGCAATAAAGGTTTTTAAAGGGCGTACCATAACAATATCGGTGGTAAAATGGCCGACGACATACTAGGCTTCTTCCTGCAGGACAAACCAGCCAGGATCCTCCTGGAGATGACTAAGGGGGAGAGGACCTATCCGGCAGATATTTCTAAGTCGCTTGCTGCAACTTATTCACATATCGTGAGGGTCATCCAGAAGCTCGAAGAGTATGGCCTTGTCAAGAGCGAGAAGGAGGGAAGGACTAAATACGTGAGCCTCACCGAGCTCGGCCAGCAGGTGGCCCATCATCTCGAGGGGCTGGAGATGACTCTCAAAAATGTGCATGAAGAGCTCGAAAACAAGGGCAGGAAAGCCGAAAAACTGGAAACCGAGGAATCCGGGGAAGAATCCGCCGAAGAGGGCGGGGTAAACGAGGAAAAAAAGGTCAAAAAGTGAGGTTTTAGAGGTATTAAAAGGCCTCAGTTTTCTGAGGCATCTCAACATCCAGAGGGGCGAAATCCGCGTGTTGAGCTCAAATGCCTGTTGTTTGGGATATGTCGATGGTTTCATCCGGGTTATTCGAGCACGCTTTAAAAAAGCCTCAGTTTTCTGAGGCATCAACCGCTCAGAGGATTAAACGATATATCGATAGCGCATCAGAATCCTGATGCATCTAAAAATCAAGGCAAAATGTTCGACTGGCACAAAGCCTATGAATCGCAGGATCTCGAGGACATCGTGACTCTCTTTCTTGACAGTAATCTGCGCCAGGAGGTCGGCGTGAAGATAGCCCAGATGCTCCTGGACAAGCCAAATTCGCGAAGGGGCGCTGTAATTGAGGCCATGGAGAAGGATGGCTACACCAAGGCTACGGTGGAAAGGACACTCAAGGATCTGGAGACCATAGGGCTGGTTTCCAGCGAGGGAAAATACCTAAAAACCGGCAGGTATCGCTTAAATTTTGCCCGATTCTCCTCCGCCCTGGCAAGGCTCTCGCGCACGGTCAAGAAGGTGGAGCAGAGTACTGGTGGAGAACAGAGTCAATTAGATGAATCTGATTAATAGAAAGTCTTTTAAAGAACTTAATTAATAAATATTAATTAGAAACTCTTACTTTAACAAATTCTTTTTAATATTATTTATCTAAAGATTATATTAAATTATACTCTTTTTGGAAATTTAGCAAATTTCGAAAATCGAGCTTGCGAGGTGGGCCCCCTAGGAGGCCGCTTCATCCGGCGTGAGCCCCCTGCGCGCGCATCATTCACCCTAGGGTAAAAGCGCGAGATAGGCTGAAAGACGAGAAAAAGCGCCTCAGGAGGTGGGTTTTCCAGATTTAGTGCAACTTCGGGTCTGAGTGCGATGTGAGGATTGGAAGTGCCTCACTTTCTTGTGGCGTTCCAGACGTCCAGAAAGCTCGCATGAGATTCCCTTCTCAGGTCCAGTACATCTCTCAAGGCATCAGACCTCATACCATGCCTTCTTAAAAAAGAAGCTACTCTTCGAACCCTATTGCCCTCTCCACCCTCATCTTCTATGATTGCTTCCAATTGATTTCTCAACTCCGGGACAATCCTTCTGGCCCCATGTTCCTTAGTGGCTCTTCCGTGCCTCTCTTCCCACGCAGCAAGGAACTCCGCGTTGTGGGGCTTTTTCGCGCTTAGATGGTTCCTGAGGCTTATCTCGCCGGGTTTTACGCCATGCTTCGCCAGCATCTCCTCCATTCTGGCCACTCTTCTGTCCAGCGGGCTCGTGGTCCTTGAAGGAATCCCTACTACCCTCCTCCGCGGGACCCTCCTCTCTCCATTGGCGGTATTCACAATAATTTGGGCTCCACTTGTTCCGGGCTTCCTGCGCCTGGACTTACCCCCTCCGGCTGCGCGCCCCACTTTATGCCCGAGAGCTTTATATTTCTCCGGCATGTCGGCGTGCCTCTCGGCCTGGGTCCCATAGGTCTTTCTCGGAGGTCTTTTGGCCATTTCTATTGTTTTGCTTATAAAAGAATTAAACCCACCCCTTCTTCTTGAAGTACCAGGCCATGCCCAGGCCGATTATCAGCATCAGCAGCAGGGCGAAAGCGTAGCCGTACTCCCAGCCGATCTCCGGCATGAAGCGGAAGTTCATGCCGTACAGCCCGGTTATGAACGTCAGCGGGATGAATATGGTGGCTATGACCGTGAGCACCTTCATGACCTCGTTCATTGAGTTGGATATGGCCGACAGGTGAGTCTCCAGTATGCCGGCGACCAAATCCCGGTAGGTCTCCACGAGGTCGATAACCAGAACCACGTGGTCGTAGATGTCCCTGTAGTACACCCTGCTCCGCTTGGATATGTTGGGCAGCTCCCCCTTGGACAGCGTGCTGAAAACCTCCCTGGCGGGCCAGGTTGCCTTTCTCAGGAGCAGGAGGTTGCGCTTGGCTTGGAATATCCTCTCCGCCACCTTCCTGTCGTTGGGGTTGCGCAGTATCCTCTTCTCCACTGCCTCTATGTCATCCTCTATGCCGTCCAGTATGGGGAAGTAGGAATCCACTATGCGGTCAAGAATCCGGTATGCGAGGAACTCCGAGCCGTGGTGCTTTACAGGGTTGGTCTGGAGCCTCTTTATGACGCTCTCCACCTCGTCGAGCGGCTTGTTGCTTATGGTGACCAGGTAATCCTTGCCGATGAACAGCCCCAATTGATTTATCACAAGGTTGTCCTTGAGCTCCAGGTCCTTGACTATGACCAGGACATAATCGTCGAATATGTCTATCTTGGGCCGCTGCTGCCGGTCCACGCAGTCCTCTATGGCTAGGCTATGGAATCCGAACAAATCCCTCACCTCTTCCAGCTCTTCCTGCGTCTTCGCGACTTTGTTGACCCAGAGCACGTCGCCCTTGGATAGCTTAACCCCGTCTAAAGTCTTCGATTCATCTACGGTGACCGAGCCCTTCTTGACCCTTGTTATCTGATACATTCTAGAGCTTGGAATAGATGCCGATGCAATGCTCGCAGGGCCCTCCATGCCCGCTGCAACTATCGCTACAGCAGCCGAGGTGGACGAAGCCCTGGTGGTGCTCGCACAGGTTCAGCTGTTCCGAGTCCGCGCCGAGTTTATCGCCGCATATAGCGCATTCCATTTTGGGTTGGCTATAATCTAAGGATTCTTCGAATAAAAATGGGGAGTTTTTCAAACAAGAGCCTTAAAACTATGCATAAGACCATGGATGCTGCTTCTGCGACCGAAAAGATAGGGAGATTCATAAGGCGGAAGGTCAAGCGTGCTGGTGCCAATGGTGCTGTGATGGGTATTAGCGGCGGTCTGGATTCGGCTGTGGTGGCCACATTGTGCGCGCGTGCACTGGGACCCGACAGCGTGATGGCCTTGATAATGCCCTCGCCCACCAACTCCCACCACGACGTGCAGGACGCTAGGGAGATGGCTGCGGATTTGGGCATACACAAGAAGATAATACCGCTGGAGGGCATCCAGCAGGCCTTCTTGGAGCATCTTCCCCCTGACAAGACGGCCAAAGGCAACCTCACGGCAAGGATTCGCATGTGTCTTCTCTATTACTACGCCAATCATCTGAACTATCTGGTCGTGGGAACGGGCAACAAGAGCGAGCTATCGGTCGGGTATTTCACCAAGCACGGTGACGGAGGATGCGACATCCTGCCCATAGGCGACCTGCTCAAGACCGAGGTCAGGCAGCTCGCCCGCTTTTTAGAGGTTCCCAGGAAAATAATATCCAAACAGCCCACCGCCGGGCTCTGGCTGGGTCAGACCGACGAGGCCGAGATGGGCATGTCCTACAAATGGCTGGACAAGGTGCTGGCGGGCAATGCAAAGAGCAATAAGGTCGAGAGGATGATAAAAAACTCCAAGCACAAGAGAAGGACGCCGGAGGTTTGCAGGATATGAAAGCCAAAGTAGTTTCAGGAAGCGGAGAGGGAGCGAAGTATGTGGAGGTCTATGCCGACAAGATAAGAAGGGCTGTCAATATGCAGCCTTACCCCGGGACTCTGAACCTGGAGGTGAGTCAGGACCTGCCGCCGCTGGAGACTGTTATAATAGAGGGTTTCGGCAAGTTCGGGGAGATAGAGCTGGCCCCCTGCGCCGTGAACCAGGAGAGGGCGTTCATAGTGTTCCCCTCCAAAGGAGAGCAGAGGGAGAACGTCATAGAGCTTATCTCCGGCAAGAACCTCAAGGCCCTTCTGGGGCTGGAGGACGGGGATTTCGTCCACATTCAATTCTGACTTTTTAATTCTGAACCATAAACAACAGGCCATGGATTCCTTCATAGGCGGGGCAGTCAAGAAGATAAGAGAGCAGGTGGGGGGCGGCCACGCCATTATAGGGCTGAGCGGCGGCGTGGATTCCAGTGTCTCAGCAATCCTCACGTCTCGCGCGATAGGCGAGAATCTGACGGCGGTCTTCGTGGACACCGGCTTCATGAGGAAGGGAGAGCCCGAGCTGGTGGAAAAGACGTTCAAGGGGAAGTACAAGCTCAACTTCAAGCTGGTGGACGCGCGAGAGGAGTTCCTGAAGGCGCTGGAGGGCGTATCCGACCCTGAGAGGAAGCGGGAGATAATAGGGCACAAATTCATAGAGATGTTCGAGAGAGAGGCTGAGAAGGCCGGCTCGAAGTTTTTGGTGCAGGGCACCATAGCCCCCGACTGGATAGAGACGGGCGGAAAGATAAAGAGCCATCATAACGTTACGCTGCCGCACGGCATGGTGCTGGAGCTGGTGGAGCCGCTGCGCGACTTGTACAAGGACGAGGTGCGCGAGGTCGCGCGCAGTCTGAATCTGCCTGATGATATATGCGAGAGGATGCCGTTCCCCGGCCCGGGGCTGGCGGTGAGGGTGCTGGGCGAGATAACGCCGGAGAGGCTGAATACCGTCAAAGAGGCGGACGCGATAGTCTTGGATGAAATCGAGAAGGCAGGTCTGAAGCCCTGGCAGGCGCTGGCGGCGATACTGCCGGGGAGAGCGACGGGTGTCAAGGGCGATGCGCGCGAATACGGCTACATGATAGCGATAAGGGCGGTCGAGTCTCTTGATGCCATGACGGCCAATGCGATGAAGGTGGACGCAGAGATATTGCACAAAATGGCCAACAGGATTGTCTCCGAGGTCAGGGGCGTGACGCGGGTATTGTATGACCTGACCAACAAGCCGCCGGCGACGATAGAGTTCGAGTGATCGGGCGCAGTTTTATAAACCCCGCTTCTAAACTCAAACAATGAAAGCCGTCATACTCGCCGGAGGGCAGGGGACGCGGCTGCGCCCGCTGACCTACACCCGCCCAAAGCCCATGGTGCCGTTCTTGAACAAACCGATAATAGACCACATAGTCACGCGGCTGTCCAAGCAGGGCTTCGAGGAGGTCATTATAACCACCAACATCAAGGAGAGCGCTATAGAGGACTACTTCGGAGATGGCTCGGACTGGGGTGTGAAAATAAGGCTGGTCCACGAGAAGAAGCGCCTGGGGACCGCCGGTTCGGTCAAGAACGCGCTGCATCATCTGGACGAGACCTTCGTGGTCATACAGGGCGACAACATAAGCGAGATAGACATAAGGAAGGCGTATGAAGAGCACAGGGATAGGGACTGCATGGCGACCATCTCCCTCATAACCGTGGACGACGTCTCTCAGTTCGGCATAGCCGAGATGGAGGGCGACGAAATAGTGCGCTTCAAGGAGAAGCCCAAGCACGAGGAGACCTTCAGCAACCTGGCCAACGACGGGATTTACGTCTTGGAGCCGGAGGCCCTGGACATGATACCGCTGGACTTCTACGACTTCTCTAAAGACCTGTTCCCGCGAATGCTGAAGGAGGGCAAGCGGATATGCGGCAGCGTGACCCACGCCTTCTGGCGCGACGTGGGCAAGCCGGAGGATTATCTTGAAGCCACCCATCATTTCCTGCACGAGAGCAACTTGATTGCTGAGGACTGTGATTTGAAGGAATCCAAGCTTGTCGAGACTGTTCTTGGGAAGGGGTGCAGTGTGACCGGGGCCGAGATAAGGAATTCGGTTCTCTTCGAGGGTACGTCAGTAGGTGTGGGTTCCAAGCTCAAGAGCTGCATCGTAGGCTCTGAGTGCAGAATCGGCAAAGGCGTGGACATATGGCCGGGAGCGGTGATAGGGGACGACGTGGTCATAGAGGATGGCGCCACCCTGATGGGAGACGCGCGCATAGGGCCAAGAGTGAGAGTGGAGGAAAACGATACGATCAACCGCAAGGTCCTGCCAAAGGATCTGCAATAGCCAAAATGCACTCCCCCCTCAGGCATCTGCACCTCAGAAGGCGCATACGCCTGAAGCGAGACCCTTACCCCCACCCAGACAGGTGGATAAGGC
>CAZINR010000026.1:0-18195 GCA_964540655.1 uncultured archaeon
AAGCCCCCCTACCAGACGGAACCGATCAAGCCCTGGCACATACAGACCGAGGATGAAGTCCTTGCCGAACTCAGCTCTACAAGGAAGGGCTTAAGCGAGGAGGAAGCGTCCAAGAGGCTGGAGGATTACGGCCCGAACGCCCTGGCAAAAGACGACAAGCTGGGCTTTCTGAAGATCCTGGCCAGGAACTTCAACAGCCTCCTAATATATGTTCTTCTGGCAAGCGCCCTGATCTCCCTTTTCTCGGACCATCTAGCCGAGTTCTATGCCATAATCATCATAATCCTATTCACAGGATTTCTGGGCTTCATACAGGAATACAAGGCCGGCAAGTCGGTAGAGGCCCTCTCCAAACTGACCGAGGCAAAAGTCGCCATAATCAGGGGGGGCAAGCAAAAGAGCGTTGAGACCTCCCAGCTAGTCATCGGAGACATAATCGTGCTCAACAGAGGCATGGTCGTGCCGGCAGACATACGAATACTTGAAAGCAGGGGCTTGATGGCCGACGAGTCGATCCTTACCGGCGAATCCCTGCAGAAGGCAAAGAACTCAGGGAGGATCGACACCCCCAATACAATAATCTCCGAAAGGGACAACATGCTCTTTGGCGGGACTAACATAAGCATGGGCTCGGGCCTGGGCATAGTCGCTGAGACCGGTCTTAACACAGAACTTGGAAAAATATCCGCTACGATTAAAAAGATAGGCTTTGTCAAGAGCCCCCTGCAGAAAAAGCTTGATGCTATGGGCAAGAGGATATCATTTATAGTAATCGGCGTATGTGCTCTCTTCTTCTTTCTGCTTTTGGGTCGCGGCATGGACCTTCCCAATGCTCTTTTGCTTACAAGCGTACTTGCTGTGTCGGGGATACCCGAGAGCTTTCCCCTTGCCCTCACAGTCGGCCTTTCCAACGGCGTCAAGAAGATGTCCAGGCAGAATGCAAACGTAAAGGACTTGGGTTCCGTAGAGACACTGGGCACGACAACAGTCATATGCACGGACAAGACAGGGACCCTGACTGAAAACAAGATGAGGGTGGTCAAGCTGCATCTTGACGGCAAGGAGCTGGACGTTGCTGGAAGCGGATATGATCCCGAATCCGAGTTCTCATTTGACGGCAAGACCTATAATAAGAAGGATTTGAAGCAATATTCTGATTTCTTCAACGCATGCACATTGTGCAACAACGCGGACATATTCTTCAGGGACGGCGAATGGCTGCTTTCGGGAGAGCCGACCGAAGGGTCCTTGATCTCTTTAGCCAAGTCGGCAGGTACCGACGACAAGCTCATAAGGGAAGACAACAAACGCGTGTTTGAAATGCCCTTCGACCCCGACAAGAAGTACATGGTAACGGTCAACGCCAGCATATCCAACGGCCACATTCAGACCGCTTACCTGAAGGGAAGCCTGGAGGCCGTCCTGGAGATGTGCTCATCAATACGCCTGAACGGGAAGCTTAAGAAGATGGGTTCGCGGGAAAAGGAAAGAATACTCTCAAAACAGGAGGAGTACGGCGGACAGTCCCTGAGGGTCTTGGCATTAGCTACCAAACCCCTAAAGAAGAAGATAAATCCTGATGACTCTATGAGGATAAGCGACGCCGAACGAGAAAGGCTGCTGGAGGGCTATATTTTTGAGGGTCTTGCCGGCATGGAAGACCCCATAAAAAGGGAAGTAATCGAGGCGGTCGCCAGCTGCCATTCCGCAGGCATAAAGATCATGATGGTCACGGGAGACCACAAGAAGACTGCACTAAGCATCGGGGAGCGACTTGGAATAATAAGACCCAAGGACGATCTGGTCCTAAACGGCATAGAGCTGGACGATATGGGAGACGAACACCTAGATAAGATAATAAGAAATGTCGCCATATTCGCCCGGACTACGCCAGAGCACAAGTTCAGGATAGTCTCCTCCCTGCAGCGCGTGGGTGAGATAGTGGCAATGACCGGAGACGGGGTAAACGATGCGCCAGCGCTGAAGAAGGCGGATATCGGCATCAGCATGGGTAAGTCGGGAACCGATGTCGCAAGGGAGGCATCGAACATGGTGCTTGCTGACGACAACTTCTCGACCATAGTCAAGGCCGTAAAGGAAGGAAGGGGGATATACAGCAACATCCGCAGGTTCATCTACTATCTTCTTGTGGGCAATTTCACCGAGGTCAGTGTCATCTTTTTTGCTGTCCTTTCCGGGCTGGTCCTGCCTCTCACTGCGTTGATGATACTTTTTATCAATATCGTGACCAGCACCTTCCCGGCCAGCGCACTCAGCGTAGAGCCTACTAAAGACAAGGTGATGAAGCAAAAACCCCGGGACCCAAAGGAGAGGCTGCTGTCCAATTATATATTGCTTAAGGTATTAGTCCTCGTGCCAATAGTCTTTGTAGGGACTCTGCTGCTCTTTGTCTGGGAATTGAACATAAACGGGGCAGGAATAGACCATGCGAGAACTGTAGCCTTCGTCACGATAATAATGTTCGAGCTCTTCCATGTGTTCAACTCAAGGTCGCTGCACTCGACAATCTTCAAAAAGGACTTCTTTACAAACAAATACGTGTTCATGGCGATCGCCGCTTCATTGATCGCTACTGTGCTGGCCGTTTATGCAGAACCTGCCCAGGCCATATTCCAGACAGTTGCGCTCACCGCCGGGGACTGGCTGGTGATAATTATGCTGAGTTCGTCGATAATAATCCTTGCCGAGATAATAAAGCTGTTGGTCAGGAGCGAGATAATCGAGCAGAACAAGCTTGGCATAAGGTAATCGGCCTCTGTTTTATGCTATCACCCGCATTAGACGCCCATGCCTTGTCACCCGCCGTTGCGACAATACCCTCCCCGAAAGCTTTTTAATAAGTATAATCTAATATATCACAAAATTATACTAATAATCCTACAATGCCTCACATCGTCACGAGGGCCAGGAAGGCGGGAGGCTCCCTGATTCTGACCATACCCAAGGAAATACGTCACTCTCTAGGCATCGAGGAGGATCAGCTGTTGGAAATCGACGTGCGGAACCCCCATGTCGATTTCTTCGGTGCGATACCCAAGGTCAACCCCTACAACAATGCCCAGTAAATCCGGCAGGTATGTGCTGGACGCACATGCCTGGATCGAGTACCTCAGAGGCAGCCCTCCCGGCCGCCGCGTCAGGGAGATGGTCGAGGAAAGCACAATCTACACCACCGCCCTGACACTGGCCGAGGTCGTGGACCACGTGGCGCAGGCCGGAGAGGACTCCGGCCTCGCCGCGCGCGCGATAAAGACTCTCTCCGATGTGGTCAAGATAGACGACGAGCTGGCCGTGAAAGCTGCGAAGCGCCATGCGCGCATAAGCAAGAGGCTCAAGGATTTCACCCTGGGCCAGGCCTACCTCATAGAGACGGCCAAGAGCCTGGGCGCGGAGATAGTCACGGGGGACAAAAGATTGTCCTCGGCCAGGTCCGTGCTCATAGAATAGCAGGGTTTTTCTGCTCCCTCCCTTTAGAGAACACATGATAAGGCGCCTTGCGGTGACGGTAGCGCTCTTCCTCCTGCTCTCAGCGCTATCCGCGGCTGCCGAAGGGCCCCTTGTGAGGCGCCCGGCCCCGAGAGAGCATAAAGACTGGTTCGACGCCATCGGCCAGTTCATAGAGGATGCGGACAAGATAAGCCTCACCAGGGTATACGAGACATTCGTGGAGGGGGTCGCCAACGGCCTTGGGGCGGAAAAATCCATAGACCGGTCCGGCACCTTGTTGTATTGCCCCCTGGAATTCAGCAACTACTGCATAAGGGATAAGGGCCGCTATACCTTCGTGAGATACGAGTGGTCCCCCGGATGCCGCGGCTACACCGAGGACTGCTGCCAGAGGGTTGAGATAAACTGCAGGGAGGTCCTCCTCAGGGGAGAGAGGGCTGCCCAGCAGAACCTAACCCTCAAGGACTTGCGTGCCACCTGCGTCAGGAACAACTGCGGGCAACTCGATTTGTGCGATGACGACTACGACTGCGGGAGCTTCCTCTGCCCGGATGTCATAAACGGGCCTGAGACGCCCCGCTGCGATCCGGACCTGATGCGCTGCTACTGCGCCGGCGACTGCGGCGACAAGGCATGCGACTGGCGCGAGGCCGTGGACGGAAGCTGCCCGCAGGACTGCGCTTCAAGGGAAATCGACTCCGACTCCGACGGGCTGTCCGACTGGGACGAGCTCAACCTCTACGGAACCGACCCGGATGACCCCGATTCCGACTCCGACGGCATGGAAGACAGGCAGGAGATAATGAAGGGCTCCGACCCGCTGGACCCGGACACCGACGGCGGCGGCCAGTGCGACGGGCCGAAAGCGGTTTTTGGGGTCTGCAGAGAGGGCTCCGACCCGTGCCCGCTGGATTCAAGCAACCTATGCTTCGTGGACATACCGCTCCGCAGGAGCGTATATAACCACGATTCAGATAAAGACGGCATCGTCAACGCCCTGGACCCCTGCCCCCTGGACCACATGAACATGTGCGGGGAGGGAGACGACCCGCCGATAGTCATCACCCTGGCCGACGAAGAGGCGGGCGATCTGGACGGCGACGGCATGGACGATTTGTGGGAGCGCAAGCACGCCATAGAGGACGGGCAGAACGATCCGGACAACGACGGCCTGACCAATCTCGAGGAATACCGGCTAGGAACGGATCCGCTGAACGCGGACACCGACACCGACGGCATGCCGGACGAATGGGAGACGCTATACGGCGACATGGAGCCAGACCAAGATGATGACAACGACGGCCTGACCAACCTGGAGGAATACTATGCCGGCACCGACCCGAAGAACCCGGACACCGACGGCGACGGCACGCCCGACGGGGAAGAAGGGCTGATGCCCGGCGAGCAGGAAATCATAATCTCCCTGGACAGCGTCTTTCCCCAGGATTCCGACCCCGGCGACGGGATATACAGTCTCGACTACGGCCAGACCCTCCAGCAGGTAGCCGCAAGCGCCGTGTACGCGAACAGGGCCCCCTTGGTGAAGCCCATGGTCATCGGCGAGTTGACGGTCAAAGGCGGAACTGAAACCATAATCTTCAATTTCAACAGAAGCTCCGATAGAATCTTCATAGCCCACCCTATGTACGATATACTGGAGCGGAACAGGGAAGCGCCCTTCATGGGGCTGGACATAACGTCCGTCGACCCGTTCGGCAACGCCGGATCCTTCTCCACCAAGTTGTTTGTCCTCGCAAACGACGGCCTGCTGATTCTGCGGGTCCAGAAGCCGGAGGGGTCCTACGCCTACGGTCAGACCGCGGATTTCGAGGTGGTGCCAGATTTGGGCATTCCCCCCGATTCTGTCGTAATGAGGGTATTCTCCGAGAGCACGGGCGAGGAGTTCGATTTGTCGCCGCGGGGCGGCAAGTTCGTCGGAGAGTATGAGATCCCCGACGGAGCGCCGGAAGAGCTTTCCTTCCTGGCATATGCGCGCGCAGAAGCAGGGGGCCAGACCTATGAGGCCGTCAGGCGCGTTGAGGTAGATGTGAACCCGGCCCTGAAGGTGACGTCCTTGCCCGCCGATTCTTCAGGAGAGATGATGCTCTTCAAGATAACCTACCCGGACGGCCAACTTTTGTCCGAGGAAAGCCTTGAAGCGACCATAAACGCCGACCAGGCTGTTCTCTCCATGGAGAAGCCGGGGCTCTACAAGGCGGTCGTGGAAGAGCCCGGGGACTCCCTAGAGGGCCGGGTCACGGACTCTCACGGCAACACCGGCCGGTTCAGGACATCGCTGAGCGCCCCGGGCGGCGGCATTGACGTGCTCCTGCAGCTTATACTCCTGCTGCTGGCCTTCTTAGGACTTCTAGTCCTGCTCAGGAAGGTCAGGAAAAAGCGGATGGAGGGCGATGTCGAGACCCATCGCAAAGAAAGCATCGAAAAGCGAAAAGGGCAGCTGAAAGAGCTTATCAAGGCCACGCGCAATTCGTTCTACAAGCGGCAGATGACCCAAGAGGAGGCCGCCAAGCGCATCGCGGACTACGAGGCCGAGCTCAAGACACTCCAGATGGAGGAGAAGGGCATTTGAGGCTTTTTTCTGCGGCTGGTGTCAAAATAAACGTTCTCTGGCTTGTAACGCCGAGGTTGACCTCACGGTTTAACTTGCCGAGGTCTGGCTCGCGGGCGCTTTGCTAATGTGCTCGCAACCCTCGGCAACTAAGCAGGGAATTTTCCTTTGCCGAGGTGGGCGCAAACCTTTGCGGTTTGCTCACCTCAGCGTTCATAAGCAAAGAGAAAACCTCACGCCGAGGTCGGGCTCGCTTCGCTCGCAACCCTCGGCACATCTGCAGGAAGGCTACCTTTGCCGAGGTGGCGGAATCTGGCTAACGCGCAAGACTTGAGATCTTGTGTCCTTCGGGACGTCTGGGTTCAAATCCCAGCCTCGGCGTATTATCCCAAAGGCAGCGACGCCGAGGCTACTGTCAAGGTCATAGGCCAAGATGCGCTGTCGACCTTGACATCCCAGCCTCGGCGTATTATCCCAAAGGCAGCGACGCCGAGGCATGCGCCAATGACCATAAGCCGGCTGAGACATTTAACATTGGCGCCCAGCCTCGACATGTTTATATTTATAGGAATCAGAGCCCCGACTTTCTGACTATCCTCATTACCATAATCAGACCCAGCAGCATCGACACCAGAAACCCGAAGGCGCCGATTAAGGGCAGGTTGAGATACTCCGGCCCTATGGCGCCGGCGTGGATTATTAGCGCGCTGCCCATGATGAGCGCGGCCAGCAGGATGCTTGCGGCTATGCGATTGCTCACCCTGTCCAACTCCCTTATCAGCTCGTCCAGATGCTTGAACTCTATGCTCAGGGAGCCCTTCTCCAGCGCGGCCGCGAATTTGCGCAGAGACCGGGGCAGCCTGCCGACAGTCCGCAATATGTCGACTATGCTTATTCTCATATTCTCGAGCTCTTTCTTGCCGATAGCCGCCAGGCCGCGCAAACCGGTGAAGTAGGAATGGACGTGCTCCACCATATCCATCTTGGGAGCAAGCTGTCTGCTCAAACCCTCCATCTCGATGAACGACCTTATCAGAAGCGCGTACTCTTGGGGAAGTCTCATCTTGTGCTTCCTGAACAGCTCCAGCACCTTCTCCAGACCGCCCGACAAGTCGGCCTTCCCCGTCTGGTAGTAGAGTATGTGCAAATCCTCCAGCTCCCTCGCCAGTTTCTCTTTGTCGACATCTTCCGGTAGTATCTCTCCCACCTGCAGACTCTCGATCAGGCTGCGGGATTCGCCGTTCATCATGTATATGAGTATCTCGCTCAGGTTGTAGCTGAACTCCCGGCTCAGATGCTTCATCAGGCCGAAGTCCAGGTAGCAGATGACGTCGTCCTTCAGGACCAGTATGTTGGAGGGATGGGGATCTCCATGGAAGAACCGGTCCTCGAACACCTGCTTGAGATAGCTGTCGATTATCCTCCTGGCCACCTCCTCGTTGCGCTCTTCGCCCTTGTTGTGGAAGAGCTCTTTCACTTTCACACCGTCGACATATTCCATGACCAGCAGGTTCTCGGTGCTGTATTTCCAGTAAACCTCAGGGACCTTGACAGTGGATTCGCTCTTGAAATTCTTCTTGAACTTGTCGGCGTACCTACCCTCGAAACGGTAGTCTATCTCCCTCTCCAGCCCCCTCTCGAATTCCTCTATCAGCCCGGGAAGATTGTATGACTTCAGGTCCGGGTCGTTGATGAGCATGAATTTCACCATATGTTTCATCAATCGGATATCCTGCTTCATGACCTTCTCTATCCCGGGCCGCTGTATCTTGAACACGACCTTCTCCCCGCCCTTGAGGACCGCCCGGTGCACCTGGCCCAACGACGCCGACGCCAGCGGGGCCTTTCTAACCGATTTGAACACCTTGGCATAAGGCTTGCCCAGCTCCTTCTCCAACTCTAGCTCCACAATGTCCCACTTCAAAGGCGGGGCTTTGTCCTGCAAGTTGGAGAGCTCCTCAACATACTCCTTCGGCAGGATGTCCTCTCTGGTGCTCAGGGTCTGGCCGAATTTTATGAATATGGGCCCAAGCTCCTCGAATGTCTTCCTCAGGCGGACAGGCTTGGACATGTCCAGGGACTTGCTCTTGCCGTAGAAGCCCGCCTTTTTGAGCAGTCCCGCTATCTTGTGTTTCTCGACGGCCCCGTCAACCAGGGGTCCGAACTCGTATTTCACAAAGACGCCTATTATCTCAGAAAGCCGCTCCAAATCCCCCCTCTCGTCGTCCAGGACCATCCACGGGTTCAGCCGGACCTCTTCTGTTTCCGGGACTTCAGTTGCTTTCTGAGGGAACTAACCTCTTTCTTCAGTCTGTCATAGTCCTCTTTCCTCACAAGGCCCGCCTCTTTCAGGGTCCTGTCGATCCTCCTGTCTATCTCTTTCTCAAGCGCTTCCCTCTCCTTCAGCTTGTCGTCTATCATCTCCTTGACCAGCTTTTCAGCTTCCTTCTCATCCAGCACGCCATCCTTTTTCAACTGGTCGAGGTATTTCTGGACCTTTTTCTCGGCCAGGAGGCTCAGCCCGACCCCCAGAAGGAAACCCTTCTTTAATAGTTTTTCCATTTTCGTATCTAAGGCATCCACCTCATTGAATTAGAACAGAGTCCGTAATAAATGCGGGCTTTGGATTTTTTTTGTTGGCTGAGAGGCCCCATCATTTTTATAAGGGACCCTTCTAATTAACCGCTTTTTTTCTAGCGTTGAATCGAAGCATCCGTCCAGACGCAGACGCAGCTTCGTCTATGTCTGCAATCATAGGCATCACTTTCAACAATGGCCAAGTACCACAAGCCGAGGGCCGGCTCTCTCGGCTTCTCACCGAGGGTCAGGGCGAAGAAGCAGACGCCCACCATAGGCAACTACGCTCCCAGCGGAGAGCCTGTGGCCCAGGGCTTCCTAGGCTATAAAGCCGGCATGACCCACGTGCTGGCCAAAGACCTCGACAAGAACTCCCCCACCCACAACTTCGACATCCAGATCCCCGTCACCATCCTCGACTGCCCCCCGCTGACCGTCGTCGGGATACGCGCTTATGTCGACGGATACAACGGCCTGGAGGTGCTCACGGACGCCCTGGCCGAGAAGCTCGACAAGGACCTCGGGCGCGCGATTTCACTGCCCAAGAAATCCAACACCCAGGAGAACCTCAAGAAAATTGAAGACAGCATCGACAAGATAGCCAAAATCGTCCTGCTTGTGGCCACCCAGCCCCGAAAATCGGGCATCGGCAAGAAGAAGCCGGAGCTCATGGAGCTGGGCATAGGCGGAGACCCCGCCGCGCAGCTGGAGTACGCCAAGGGCGTGCTGGGCAGGGAGCTTCACGTCAAAGACCTGTTCAACGAGTCCGATATAATCGACGCCATAGCGGTAACAAAAGGCAAGGGCTTCCAGGGACCCATCAAGAGGTGGGGCATCAAGATACAGAAGAGGAAGGCCAAGAGGGCCGGGCACATGAGGCACGTGGGCTCGATAGGGGGGTGGAACCCCTCCAACCTCAGCTGGCTGGCGCCGATGGCCGGCCAGATGGGCTACCACAACCGGGTGGATTTCAACAAGTACATAGTAAAGATGGGCGAGAAGGGCGAGGAGATAAACCCCGACGGCGGCTTCGCCGGCTACGGGCTGGTGAAGGGCGAGTACATCTTGGTCATGGGTTCGGTGCCCGGGCCGAAAAAGCGCGCGGTGGCGATAAGAAAGGCCATAAGGCCGTCCGAAGAGAAGGCGCCTTCAATATCCGTGGACCACATCTCACTATCATCTTCACAAGGCACCTGATGGCAGCGAAGAAGAAGACCAAAGGAACCGAGAAGGCCGAGAAGTCGAAGGCAGGCAGGAAATCGAAGAAGGCCAAAAGTAAGGCCGAAAAATCCGGAAGCAAGGCCAAGCAGACTAAGAGCAAGACCTCGAAGGCCTCCGCAGCCAAGAAGACCTCAAAGGCAGGAAAGACTTCCAGGACCGAAGACCGAGGACCGAAGACCGCAAAGGTCGCCAGGACCGAAGACCGAGGACCGAAGACCGCAAAGAAAAGCTCTGCCAAGGCAGACGTGCTCAGCATCAAGGGCTCCAAGAAGGGCCAGGTTGAGCTGCCGGAGGCGTTTTCCGCCGAGTTCCGCCCAGACATAATACAGCGCGCATTCGTTTTCGAGCAGTCTCTGGAGAGGCAGCCCTACGGCTCCGACCCGCGCGCAGGCTTCAGGACCACCGCCGATTATTATTCAAGGAGGAGAAACTATTACCGCCTGACAGTCAACAGGGGCATATCCAGACTGCCCCGCCAGAAGAGGCCCGGCGGAGGGCTGGGCGAGGTCAGGCGCGTCCCCCAGTCGAGGGGCGGACACCGCGCGCACCCGCCCAAGGCCGAGAAGAAGTGGGCCAAGAAGATGAACGAGAAGGAGTGGATACTGGCCCTCAATTCCGCCATAGGCGCCACTACCGACCTCGAGCTCGTCAGGGGCAACGGCAGAAGCCATGAAATCAAGGATTTAAGTCTCCCACTAATCATCGAGGACTCTTTCGAGTCCGTCAAGAAGGCGAGTGAAGTCTCGCAGGTCTTCGAGAAGCTGGGGCTTTCCGGCGACGTCGAGAGGGCCAGCGGAACGAAGACCAAGGCCGGCAAGGCGAGGACCGGCAAGAAGAAGAGGAAGACCTCTGTCCTCGTGGTCGTATCCGGCGACTGCCCGGCGATGAAGGCCGCGGGGAACCTGGCCGGAGTGGACGTGGTCGATGTGGGCGGGCTGAGCGTGAGCCTGCTGGCCCCGGGCGGCAAGCCGGGGAGGCTGGCCCTCTGGACCGAGAAAGCAATAAAGGAGATATCATCTTAAAATGACACTGCTGCATCCGATACTCACGGAAAAGTCGTTCGACCTCCTGGAGAGGGAGAACAAGATAGTCTTCGCGGTGGAGGACGGCGCCACCAAGACGGAGATAAGGGATGCGGTAGAGAAGGACTATGAAGTCAAGGTGGACTCGGTGAACGTGATTAACGACTTCAGGCGCGGAAAGAAGGCGATAGTCAAGCTAAAGCCGGACTTCGAGGCCGGCAAGATTATTTCGGATTTAGGACTGATGTGATAAGATGGGCAAAAGACTGATTCAGCAGGCAAGAGGGAAGGGAGGACCGGCCTATGGCGTGCCCAGCCACCGCTTCAAATCCGAGTGCAAGTACATGCCTCTGAAAGAGTTCAAGAAGGGCGGAATAATGCAGGTCATAGATTTGGTAAGCGACCCCGTCAGGACCGCCCCCCTCATGAAGCTCATGACCGAGGATTTCGACGTGATATATATGATAGCTCCAAACGGCATCAGCGTCAACGACATAATCGAGTTCGGCGATGGAGCGCCCATAAGCCCCGGCAATATACTCACGATAGAGAACATACCGGAAGGGACTCCGATCTACAACATCGAGAAGGTGTCGGGGGATGGCGGCAAGCTGGTCAGGACCTCCGGGCTCTCCGCTTCCGTGCTTTCCCAGGACAGGGAGAGGAAAAAGACTGTGGTAAAGTTGCCATCCAAGCGCAAAAAGGACGTGGACTTCGGGTGCAGGGCTACCATAGGCAGCATAGCCGGGAGCGGCAGGCCGGACAAGCCTTTCGTCAAGGCGGGCAACCACTACAAGGACAAGAGGTCTAGGGGCAAGCTATATCCGAGGACGTCCGCGACTTCTATGAACGCCATAGACCACCCGTTCGGCGGGAGGACCAGCATAGGGCGCTCAAGTTCATCAAAGAGGAACGCTCCGCCTGGAGCCAAGGTGGGCAAGATAGCCCCGAAGAGGACGGGCGTGAGGCGGAAACGAGCTAAGGAGAAGACCAATGGCTAAGAAAGAGTTCGCATTCCACGGAAAATCCCTTGCAGAGCTGCAGTCGATGGGTTTAGAGGACTTCTTGAAGCTCCTGCCGTCCAGGCAGAGAAGGAGCATCAAGAGGATGCTCGCGGCCAAGGCGGACGACGAGCGGTTCAAGCTCTACAAGAAGATAAAGAGCGGCGCGAAGAAGGCAAAGACCCACTGCAGGGACTTCGTGATTCTGCCTGAGATGGTGGGGATGACGATCTCGGTGCACAACGGCAAGGAATTCCAGGACCTCATGATAAAAGAGAAGATGATAGGGCATTTCCTGGGCGAGTTCGCTTTGACCAGGGCGTTCCTCAAGCACTCGACGCCCGGGATCGGCGCATCCAGGTCGACCAAATTCGTATCGGTGAGAGCATGAAGATAGGATATGCGCACACTCCGGAAAACGAAGGCTTCGTCGCCAAGGCCACCGGCAGGGAGATGCGGGTCAAGTTCAAGGACTGCGTGGAGATATGCGCCGCCATCAAGGGCATGAAGGCCGAGAAGGCCCGCGACTATCTCCAGGGCGTCCTGGACGGCAAGGCGCTTATACCCATCAAGAAGACCAAGACTCAGAGGGGCCACAAGAAGGGCATGAAGCCCTACGGCAAGCGGCCGGTCAAAGCTGCCGGGGCGGTGCTGGACGTGCTGAGGTCCGCCATGTCGAACGCCGAGTTCAAGGGACTTGACGTCGAGAACTGCGTGGTGACGTCTGCCCTGGCGCAGAGGGGCCACAAGGTGAGGAGGGCCAAGCCCAAGGGCAGGCACGCGATATTCGAGGTGCATCTGACTACCGTTCAGATATTCATAGAGGAGATCTCAGAATAATGGCAATCGAAAGACTTTTCGTGGGCGAAGGAGTCAAAGAGGTCGAGGTCAAGAGATACCTCAGGCGCGAGCTCAAAAGAGCGGGACTCGCGGAGATACTGATACAGAGGACGCCGCTTGTCACTCGCATAGTCATATACTGCGACCGCCCCGCCCTTGTCATCGGGCGGAAGGGCTCTAACGTCAAAGAGACCACCCGCATAATAGAGCAGGATTTCAGGATAGAGAAGCCGGAGATAGAGGTCAAGAAGGTGGACAACCCCAACCTCGAGCCGAACATAGTGGCCTACAGGATAGCATCCGCCCTGGAGAGGGGCATGCACTCCAGGAAGGTGGGCTACAAGGCCCTCCAGGCCATAATGAGGAGTGGCGCCAAGGGCGCGGAAATAGTAATGTCGGGCAAGCTCGTCGGAAAGGGCGGTCGGTCGAGGGTCCTCAAGATGAAGGCGGGTTATCTTAAAAAGTGCGGCAAGCCGGCTATAGAGCAGGTCATGCACGGCAGGACCATAGCCTCCTGCAAGCCGGGAGTCATCGGCGTGGAAGTCAGCGTGGTCCCGAGCAACGTCCACTTCCCCGATGAGATAAACATCGTCAGTCCCGAAGACTTTGAGATAGAGGAAGCCGTAGTCGAGGCTTCTGGAGAGGAGAAGGCCGAGGAGACGCCGGACAAAGGGCTGCCTAACAAGGAAGAGAAGAAGGAAAAGAAGAAGCCGGCAGAGAAGAAGCCCGGGGAAAAGAAAGAGGTCAAAGAAGAGAAGAAGCCGGCCAGGAAAACCGGGCCCAAGGATAAAGAGGATTCCAAGAAGAAAACTTCCAAGAAGGGCGAGCCTGACATGAAGAAGTCAGAATCCAAGAAGGTGCCGGCGAAAGAGGAGGGGAAGCCGGCAGAAGAGAAAAAGGCCTCCGGGAAGAAGGAAGAGAAGAAGGTTTCCAAGAAAGAGGAAACGGAAGAGAAGAACTCCGCGAAGCCGGCAAAGAAGGCCGCGAAGAAACCGAAGGCGGAGAAAAAGGTCTCGAAGACCAAGAAGAAAAAGGAGGCCAAGAAGAAATAATGGCCATACTGAGATTAAGAGAGATAAGGGAGATGTCGGAGCAGCAGATGACCGATAAGATA
This sequence comes from uncultured archaeon, assembly GCA_964540655.1. Classification (GTDB taxonomy): domain Archaea; phylum Altiarchaeota; class Altiarchaeia; order JAFGQM01; family JAFGQM01; genus CAZQBY01. Next base: position 13,813 of record CAZINR010000026.1, read on the forward strand.
AAAGAGCTCAAAACCGAGCTTGGCAAGATGAAGAGCCAGGTCAGGTCGGGCGGGGCCCCCGAGAACCCGGGCAAGATGAGGGGCATAAGGCGGACGATTGCGCGCCTTGAGACCATCCGGGCGGAAAAGGCAAAGACTGGGGGCAAATAGACCATTTATATACCCTAATAGTCAAACTACATCAAATAATGTCAGACGTTTGCAACAAATGCGGACTGCCAAAAGAGCTCTGCGCATGCGGCGAGATTTCCAAGCAGCAGGCCAGGGTCACTATACGGTCCGAAAGAAGAAGGTACGGCAAACAGATGACTTTGATAGAGGGGCTTGATTCGGACCACAGGGCGGTCATGAAGAAGCTCAAATCAAAGCTGGCGTGCGGCGGCACTGTCAAGGGCGGTGTCATAGAGCTGCAGGGGCAGCATGTCAAGAGGGTCAAGGACATGCTGGTCTCGATGGGGTTCCCCGAGAACACCATCGACGCATCATAGTCATGGCGGTAACGCCCTATAACATATTGAGGCACGAGTTGGTCGGTCTCCGCGCCAAGGTCGCGGAATCCAGAGACCCGGGCCTAAAGGGGTTGTCCGGAAGGATAACGGACGAGACCAAAAACACCCTCACACTCAAGGGGCCGAAAGGCTCCAAAAAGATTCCGAAAGAGCATGTTGCTCTTTCGATCCACACTGACAGCGGCGACGAGCTGCTGGTCAATGGGTCGCTATTTCTAGGCAGACCCGAGGAGCGCATTAAAAGGAAGGTGCGAATAACCTTCTGATTGCGCTTCTTTAGAAGGAAATCAGCGCTTCAGCCCTGCTGGAGCGTGTTTTACCGCGGGGCGGCCCGCGCAAAAGGTAAAATGGCTGACAAGACTAGGAAAGACGATGCGTCCCAGGAGGGGATATCAACAAGGGGCTCCGTGATAGAGGGAGTCGTTATCAGCGACAAGATGCAGAAGACCGTCACGGTCAGAGCCGAATATATCGTCAAGGTGCCCAAGTACCAGAGGATGAAGAGGCGCCACACCAAGATCAAGGCCCGCAACCCGCCCGAGATAAACGCCAAGGCCGGAGAAACCGTGAAAATCGCCGAATGCCGCCCGCTCTCAAAGACTGTTCATTTCGTTGTAATAGGGAAGAAAGAATCCAAGAAATAAGATGCTCGGAATATCCTCCAACATACCAAGGTCTCTCCCGGTAGGGGCTCAGTTGACTGTCGCGGACAACACCGGCGCCAGGACGTTCGAGATAATCGCGGTGAGTGGGTTCAAGGGCAAGAGGAGGAAGCTGCCTGCAGCGGGCGTGGGCGATCTGATAATCGGCTCCGCCAAGAAGGGCAAGCCCGAGATAATGCACCAGGTGCTGAAGGCAGTCGTGATACGCCAGAAGAAGGAGTACAAGCGCCCCGACGGGACGCGCATCAGCTTCGCGGACAACGCGTGCATACTAGTGGACGACGAGGGAAAGCCGAAGGGAACCGAGATAAAGGGGCCCGTGGCAAAAGAGGCCCTCGAAAGGTGGAACAAGATAGGCAGCAACGCCAGGATAGTAGCATGAAGACGAAGACCGTTCAGGCAAGGAAGCAGAGGAAGAGGCTGGCCAATCTTAAGCTGCACCAGAAGCGGAGGCAGATGTCCGTCAGCCTGGACAAGCCGCTGCGCGCGAAGTTCAAGCGGAGGAACCTACCCGTCAGGAAGGGCGACAAGGTCATGGTCATATCAGGGAGCTTCAGGGGCGCCGAGGGCGAGGTCATGAACGTTGATTTGGACAAGATGAAGGTCTATGTCGACAAGGTGGTCTCCAAGAAGAGGGACGGGACCGAAGTCCTGCGCGCCATAGACCCCTCCAATCTCAAGCTAACCGATGTCGACATCCGCGACAAGCGGAGGCAGGCCGTACTCGAGAGGAAGGTCAGCAAGACCGTTATCGAGACCGAGGTCAAGAAGGAGGAGGCCCGGCTCAAGAAGGCCGAAGAGGAGAGGAAGAGGAAAGAGGCGGAGAAGAAGGCCGAAGAGAAGGAGAAGAAGGAAGAGAAAGAGCGCAAGGATGAAGAGAAGGCCGAGAAGAAGGCCAAAAAGAAGGGCAAGGCCGAAGAGAAGGAGAAGGTCTCCGAGAAGGGCATCGACAAAAAGACTAAAAAGGACTGGATAACCGAGAAATGACTCATCTGAAAACGCTGGTATCGTCAAAGGCGCTTAAGGTCCCGCGCAAGGAGAGGGTCTGGATAATGAAGTCCTCTCCCGGGCCGCACAAGGGGGACGAATCCATACCGATAGGCGTGCTTCTGAGAGAATACCTGGGACTTGCCGACAACCGGAAGGAAGTGCGATACATACTCCACAAGAACGAGGTCCTGGTGGACGGCAGGAGGGTCAAGGACGAGAAGTTCCCGGTCGGGCTTCTGGATGTCGTCGCTTTGCCGGGGACTGACAAGTATTATCTTATCAGCGTCGACAGCAACGCCCGGCTCTGTCCGCAGGAAATCGACAAGAAAAAGGCGTCGGAAAAACTTTGCAAACTCTCTGGCAAGACGATGCTCAAAGGTGGCAAGCTGCAGCTCAACTTCTACGACGGCAAGAACCTTTTGGCAGACGCCAAAGACTCCAAGAAGTACGGAGTGGGCGATACATTGGTGCTGAGCCTGCCCGAACTCAAGATAACCGCGGTGCTGAGCAAGGACAAGGGCAAAATGGCTTTAGTGGCCAAGGGCCGCCACGCCGGCAAGATAGGCAAGATAATCAACATAACCGAGAGCGGGCTGAACCTCAAGAGTCTGACGACTGTAGACGTAGACGGCGAGAAGCTGGTCACCAACACCGATTACATATTCATAGTGGGCGACAAGGAATCCAAGATATGATGGCTGACAAAGGGAAGATAAGCAGGATGCGGGAGCCGCACATCTCCAAAGTAGTGGCCAACATAGGGGTGGGGTCGAGCGGAGAGCTGCTGGACCCCGCGCTCAGCCTTCTGAAGAAGCTGACTGGGAAGACCCCGGTCAAAACCTACTCGAAGCACAAGATACCCGCATGGGGCTTGAGGCAGGGACTGCCCATAGGCGCCAAAGTTACTTTAAGGGGAAAGCGCGCTCACGAGTTCCTGGCCAGGTCGCTTACCGCGGTGGACACGACCCTACAGGCCAAGAACTTCGACGAAGCAGGCAACCTGTCGTTCGGGATAGAGCAATACGTCTTCTACGAAGACATGAAGTACGACCCGGACATAGGCACGATGGGCCTGCAGGTTTCCGTCACGATAGAGCGCCCGGGATTCCGGGTCAAGAACCGGAAGATAAAGAGGGCCAAGGTAGGCAAGTCTCACGTGGTGTCCAAGCAGGATGCCATAGACTACATAACCAGGGAGTTCGGAGTCAAGATAGAAAATGAGTAAGGAAGACGACAAATGCAGGATATGCGGGAGGAAGCAGGCGGTCATAAAGAAATACGACATACTGGTCTGCAGGCAGTGCTTCAGGGAAGTGGCCCGCGATCTTGGGTTCGAGAAATACAAGTAGAGAATGAAAAGGGATATAATAAATGACGCGCTGATCGCGGTAAAGAACGCCGAGGCGGTAGGCAAGCAAGAGGTCGTGGTCAGTCCCACCTCCAAGCTCTTGGAGTCTATCCTGAAGATAATGCAGAAGAACGGCTACATCGGCGAGTTCGAGTATGTTGATGACCACCGGGGCGGCAAGTTCCTCATAAAGCTCAATCACAAGATAAACAAGTGCGGGGTCATAAAGCCGAGGTTCCCCGTCAAGAAGGCGGAGTACGAATCGTGGGAGCAGAGATACCTGCCCGCGGCCGATTTCGGCATGCTGATAATCTCAACGTCATCGGGCTTGATGACGCACCGGGAATCCAAGAAGCAGAATCTGGGAGGAAGGCTTATAGCTTACGTTTACTGATGTTCTCTATGAAATACGGCATTCCGGGCGACGTGCAGGTCGAAGTGAGCGGCAAAGAGGTAGTCGTCAGTGGGGCGGGGGGCAAGGAGAACCGCCGGACCTTCAAGGCCAAGCACGTGGACATAAAAAAGGACGATGGGGCCATAACGGTCTACACGAATTCCCGGAAGAAAAGGGACCGGGCCGATGTCGGGACGGTGATGGGCCACATCAAGAACATGGTGGTTGGCATTGAAAAAGGCACGACATACAAGCTGAAGGTCATCTACTCCCACTTCCCGATGAACGTGAAGGTTGAGGGCAATACGCTCTCCGTGGAGAACTTCCTGGGGGAGAAGAACCCGCGCAAGATAAAGATACTCGAGGGCGTGGAAGTCAAGGTTAACGGTCAGGACATAACCCTGGGCGGGATAGACAAGGAGAAGGTCGGCCTCTGCGCATCTCAGATAGAGCAGATATGCAGGGTATCCCGCCTTGACA
>CAZINR010000027.1:0-16347 GCA_964540655.1 uncultured archaeon
TAAGGAGATAAACTTGGGCAGAGATAAGTTCCTTGCCATTCTAAAGAAAAAATGACACACTCCCCGGCATGAATGCCGGGGTATCTCCGCAGTAGGCTCACGCCATGAAGTCGGTCATGGCGGTCTGGCCCGCTGCGGTACACGCATTGGCTATTGGCTCTTCGAGGTCCCAGCTGCCCTGGGAGCGGGCGATGTAATGCCTTATCGTGTCGGCGGTCACGTTGCCGACCGAGCGGTAGAACTTGCCCGCGGACCAGACGTGCTCGCGCGAGAAGCGGGCGAGCTCGGGGAAGCGCTGGAAGAGCCTGCGCGCAGATACGCCCTTGAACAGGCGCACTGCGCGTGCAATCGAGTCGTCCGGGTCCACGGACACGAACATGTGGACGTGGTCCGGGAGTATCTGTAGCTCGATTATCTCGAAGCCGTACTGCTGCGCGATGCCCCTGAAGAGCATCTCGCACGCCTTTTTAACGAAGGCGTCGTTGAATATCGGTCGCCGGTACTTCGGCACCAGGACGACGTGGTACGTCAGCTGGCCGAAGCCATGGCTATAGCTGTTTAGGTTCATCGTTTGCCTCCGTAGCGCACTTCGTGTCCCGCGCGGCAGCGCGGGCGCGCGCTACAGAGGATATCAGGCTAACAAAAATTAAAAGAGGTTAAGCGGTCTCCTCCCCGACTTGAAAGTCGGGGTATCCGACCGCACAAAATGTAATGAATCTGCCGAAGAATCTTAAGTACAGCGAGCATGTGTGGGTCAAAGCGGAAGACGGGAAGGCGACCCTTGGCGTCACCGACTACGCCCTTAAAGCCGTCAAGGAGATAGTCTTCATAGACCTCCCAGAGGAAGGACAAAAGCTCAAGAAGGGCGAGGACTTCGTGAGCCTGGAGTCTGTCAAGTGGAGCGGGCACATCGAATCGCCGGTCAGCGGGAAGGTGATTGAAGTCAACGAGGCGCTCTTCGACGAGCCGTCAAAGCTCAATGAAGACGCATATTCCAGCTGGATATGCAAGGTAGAGCTGGACGACGAGAGCGAGCTGGACGGGCTCATGAGCGCGGAAGAGGCCTCGGAATGGGCGCAGGAGAACGCATGATAGCCGTGATAGGATGCGGGGACGCGGGGCTGAGCGCGGCCTTCGCAGCGGCCAAACAGGGCGCCGAGGTGACTGTGATATCCGGGGAGAGCGATTACTACCCCAGATGCCCGCTACCCTACTACATCGGAGGGCGGATAGAGAGAGAAGACCTGGTAAGCCCTCTAAAAAAGATGTTCAGTGAATCCAAGGTAACTGTTATAAATGACAAGGCCCTGAGGATAGAGGACAAGAAAATTATCTGCAAGAAAAAAACAGTAGAATTCGACAAAACAATAATCGCGACGGGCGGCAAGGCCAAAAGGATAGGCAGTTCGCTAATATTGAGGACTATAAAAGACGCCGACGAGATTAAGAGGCGCGCGCAGAAAGAGAAGCCGGTCATCATCGGCGGGGGCATGCTGGGATGCGAGCTGGCCGACGTTTTGGGTGGGACTCTAGTCGAGGCAGAGGGCAGGATCCTGCCCAATTTCGACCCCGAGTTCTCCAGAGAGATTGAGAAAGTGCTGTCAAGGGAGGCCAAGATCATAACAGGAACCAAAAAGGCTCCAGAGTCGGATTTCAGAATAAGCGCCGTTGGCGTTTTGCCGAACAATGAGGTCGCCAGGGAGAGCGGCATAAAGACCAGCGAGTTCGGCATCGTCGTAGACGAGCATCTCCAAACCAGCATGAGGAACGTTTATGCCGCGGGGGACTGTGTGGAGGAGAGATGCTTCTTCAACCAAAAGCCTATGCACTCCTATTTGGGGCCGCAGGCCGAGAGGCAGGGGGTGATAGCGGGGACCAATGCCGCCGGGGGCGACATGCGCTACGAGGGCTCGCTGAACCCGGTTGTGGCCAAGATATGTGGTATTGAGTTGGGCATAGCGGGGATGTGCGGACTCGACGCCGAGAAGAAGGGTTTCAGGACGACCTTCGGGCTGGCAAAGGCCAAGACAAAACCGGACTACAGCAAGAACGCAGAGCAGCTCACGGTCAAGATGCATTTTTCCGGCGAGAAGCTGGTGGGCTGCCAAGCCCTGGGCGGCGAGGCTGTGGACGGCATCATAAACCTGGCCGCCTACGCCATGCAGCACGGGGCGACGGTGGACGACCTGATAAACATGACCTACTGCTTCTCCCCCCCGGTCTGCTCTGCCCCTAACCCGATCATTTTATGCGCCGAAAACGCGAAAAGGAGGATGAGACGATGAGTTACATGAAAAAGAAGCTGGAAGAGGTCAACAAGACTGTTGAAAAGGCGATGGGGGAGTACCCCAGAGAGGCAGGAGCTTTCATGAGGTTTTTGAAGACGGCGGAGAAGAAGGGCGCCCTGGAGGCGAAGACCAAGGAGATCATATCGGTGGCTCTGTCGGTTGCCTGCAGATGCGAATGGTGCATAGCCTTCCACGTCAAGAACGCTTTGGAGGCAGGCGCCAGCAAGGACGAAATAATGGAGGCCTGCTTCGTGGCGGTCATCATGTGCGGCGGGCCTGCGCTGATGTACATGAAGCCTGTGATAGACGCAATCGATGAGTTCAGCTAGAAAGCCGGAGTGGCTGAAGGTCAGGCTGCCTTCGGGAGACGGCTATTTCAGCATGGTCCGGATGCTGAAAGAGAACGGCCTGCACACGGTGTGCCAGGAAGCCCACTGCCCCAACATCGCGGAGTGCTTCGGGAGAAAAACGGCGACGTTCATGATACTGGGCGACACATGCACCCGCAACTGCGCGTACTGCGACGTGAAGCACGGCAGGCCCGATGCGCCCGACACTGAAGAGCCGTCTCGCATAGCGCGCGCAGTAAAGGAGCTCGGGCTTCGGTACGTTGTCATAACCTCAGTGGCGCGCGACGACCTTGAGGACGGCGGAGCGTCCATGTTCGCGCGCACTATAGAGGGGATAAGAGAGCTTAACCCCGACTGCAAGACGGAAGTGCTAATCCCGGACTTCCAGGGGGACGAGAAGGCCTTGCAGAAGGTCCTGGATGCGCGCCCCGACATGCTCAATCACAACATCGAAGTAGTGAGGCGTTTGTTCCCCATGATGCGCGCGCATGGGGACTATGACAGGTCGCTCGGCGTCCTGGAGAAAGCCAAGGAGTGTAGTGTGACCAAGTCCGGCTTCATGGTCGGGCTGGGAGAGACGAAACAGGAGATTATCGACACCATGGAGGACTTGTGCAGTGTAACCGACATCCTGACTATCGGCCAGTACCTCCGGCCCTCAGAGGAGCATGCGAGGGTTTTTAGGTACTACACGCCGGGGGAGTTCGAAGAGCTGAAGCAGGCGGGCCTCGATATGGGCTTCCGGCACGTCGAGTCGGGGCCGCTTGTGAGAAGCTCTTATCATGCGGGAGACTATGGCAGTCTCTTGTGAGCCTTCTTTCGGTGCAGGACATCGACAGTCAACACTATCATCTTTTTCTCCCGGATATCCAGGATTATCCTGTAATCTCCCGCCCTTGCCCGGAAATAGGGGCTATTGACTATCGACTTGACATATGCGAATGGCCGTATCCTAATCCGGTCAATCACTGAGGTTATGCGACCTCGGTCTTTCTTGTCCAGCCTTTGAATCTGCTTCTTGGCCCTGTCAGAAATCAGCACCTCATACATCTATGCCAAGCTCCTTTTTGACGTCTTCCCACCTGTGAACTCGGCCCTCTTCTATGTCTTTTTCGGCCAGGGCTATGCTCCGCTTGGCCTCCTGAGACAGCTCCTGCGAATCCTCTATGAGGTCCCAGATTATGTTCTCATAGCTCTCATTAGGGGCCATCTTCCTGAGCTTGAGTGCCTCCCTCAGTTTGTGACTCACTTGTATGGTGGTCTCCATAGGTATTATATAGAACGTTATAGTTTAAAAGTTTATTCTATTTGAGACCGCAAATATACGAATGGAATTCAGACTGCTTGACACCGGGAAGAGCCCTGCGGCCGTGAACATGGCCATAGACGAGGCAGTCATGCTCAGCGGCAGGCCCGCTCTGCGCTTCTACGGCTGGGAGCCGCCGGCGGTCAGCATAGGCTACTTCCAGGGGATAGAGCAAGAGGTCGACCTCGAGAAGTGCGCGCAGATGGGTGTGGACGTGGTGAGGCGCCTGACCGGCGGAGGGGCCGTCTACCACGACAAAGAGCTCACCTACAGCCTGATTGTACCGGAGGACGGCGGCCTTGTCGCGCGCGATATACTGGAGTCGTACGGCCAGATATGCGCGCCTATAGTGGGGGGGCTGAAGAGCCTGGGGCTGCAAGCGGAGTTCAAGCCGATAAACGACATCGTGGTCAACGGAAGGAAGATTTCAGGCAACGCCCAGACGCGCAGGGGCGGGATGGTCCTGCAGCACGGCACCATCCTCCTGGACGTCGATGTGAAAGAGATGTTCTCTCTGCTCAAAGTGCCCAGCGAGAAGCTCAGGGACAAGATGATATCGGCGGCCGAGGAAAGGGTGACCTCGGTCAGGAGAGAGCTGGACGAGGATATCCCATCTCAGAGGGTCAAGGAGGCTTTGATCGAGGCTTTCAGGCAACACTCGCATATGCGAGTGTTGAAGCAAGGGGAATTATCTAATGGAGAGATAGAGAAGGCAGAGGAGCTGGCCAGATCCAAATATTCGACCAGAGAATGGAACTTCATGAGGTAGATTACAAGGTGCCGAAGGGCAAGCTGATACGCCTGCGCGCGCAGATGGAGGACGGCAAAGTCCGTAGTGTAAAAATAACTGGCGACTTCTTCCTCCATCCAGAGGAGAAGATAGTTGAACTTGAGGGCGTGCTTGCCGGGAAAGAGCTCGATAGAGTTACACTACAAGAGGCTGTAGAGAGCGTTCTCAAAGACTGCGAACCGGTCGGCTTCTCATCAGGCGACATGGCCGACGCACTCATGAAGCTTCAGAGCGCCTCTCGGTAGATGCGCTCTATGTCCTCGCGGCTGGGCTTTACAGGATTGCAGCCTATAGCGCCCATCCCGAGCCTGAGAGAATAATCGGTTAGCCTTTTTATTTCCTTCCCGCTCATGCCGAACTCGCCCAGTCCCCTCCCAAGGCCTATTATCCCCAGCAGCCGCTCGACCGCCGTTGCGGATTTGAGGGCATTCCGACGGTCCGGGGTTGTGACTTCTTCGCCAAGAGCCTCGGCGATGTCGCAGTATTTCTGGACTGCTTCATCGTCCCCGTTCTCGATGTTGAACCTCATTATAGGGGGAGTCAGGGCCGCCAATGCCTGACCATGGGCTATGTTGGGAAAGACTCCTGACACGGTGTTGCCTATGCCGTGGACCATGACGGTCCTGGACGAGGTTATGCACAGACCGGCATAGGTGTCTGCCAGGGCCATGTCGCGCCTGGAGCGCGCATCCCCGTTGGCGAACGCGGAGGGAAGCGCGCCCGCTATGAGCGTCATCGCGCGCAGGCAGAGCACGTCCGTGATCGGGGTGGCCCTGCTGGATACGTAGGCCTCCATGACGTGCGCGAGTGCGTCAAAGCCCGTCTCGGCCGTAACCTTCGGCGGCATCGTGGAGACGATGTCCAGGTCGACGACCGACTCGGCCGGAAAGATGTGCTTCGAGCTGTAGGCGGCCTTCTCGCCCGTGTCCCGGTTGGTTATGACCGTGTACCACGTCACATGCGAGCCGGTGCCGCTTGTGGACGGGATGGCGATTATCGGAAGGGCCTTTTCCGTAGTCTCCTTCTCGCAGAGCACGTAGGGCCACACGTCTTTGTCATCGTGACCCATCCCCACTGCCATCACCTAGGCTGCGTCTATGGCAGTGCCGCCACCTATCGCTACGACGAGGTCGCAGCCGTTGTCCAGGCCTGCCTTCACACCTTTTTGAACCGTCCCCACGGTCGGGTTCGGCTCGACGCCCTCGAACAGCGTTACATCGATGCCCGCGCTTTCCAGGCTCGTCTTCGCCTTCTGCAGAAAGCCGTGCTTCCGCATCGAGCTCCTGCCGGTGACGAGAAGGGCGCTGTCGCCGTGCTGTTTGGCCCTCTTGCCTAACTCTGAGACCGTCTTCCTGCCGAAGAGCAGATTCGCTTCCGGCAGAGAGAATGAGAACGACTCCATGCTATTATTATCGCACAAAAGATAAAAGTCAGGTAGCTGGAATCTTTGAATCAACGCCGATTCGGGGGAAACTTTTTATAGGACATCCCATTACTCTACCGGTCGTGGAGAAGTCATTCACCGACCAGTTTTGGGTGGTCGATGAAGTCTAGGCATCTACTGTTAGGAGTATGTCTAATACTAGTAGCACTGAGCCTAGCCTACGCCGCGGATGACGGGTGGATACATAGCAGCCTGTCGATTTTAACAGACAAATCCGCCTATGCCCTGAACGAGACTGTCAACATAACCGTGGTGGCGCCCGACAACACTAGCTCTGATCTGATAATAAAGACGCCGTCGGGCGAGTTGCTCTCACTTCTCCACAACCAGACGGGCTCATTCTCAACCCGTTACATCCCCGATAAGGCGGGGCCGTACACCGCTTCGTGCGAGTTCGACTTTTCCACGACCATGGAAGCCAACTTCAGCGTAGCGGAAGCCGGCCCCGCCGGGGATGCATCAAACTCGACCGAGGACATCAGACGCGAAGCTCTCCGGAAGCTTCTGGAGAACGCTTCGGTTAAGGTGAACGAGAGCGAATGCTCTTTGGGTGGGGAGATCTCCATAGGTGCCGAGGCGCCGGAGAACGTCTCCTGCAGGCTGTCGATATCCACGCCCTCCGAGCAGGAGCTTGTGCTGATGTCGAATCGATCGGGCTCATTCTCAACCCGCTACACTCCCAAGGAAGAGGGGCCGCATACCGTCAGGTGCGAGTTCGACTTTTCCACGACCATGGAAGCCAACTTCACCGTGGTTGCGGCCCCTGCGGGGGGTGTAGGCAACGGGACAGACGAGAACGATACGGGAGATGGGGAGCGGCCCGGACTGCCGAAGGCCGTGGCTCTGAGGACTGTGAACGCCTCTTATGAGATGGGTGAGGAGGTGGTGATAGTCGCGACCATGCCTGAGAACGTCTCCTGCAGGCTGACTGTAGTCACGCCCCTGAACGAGTCGTTCATGCTACTGTCAAACCGCTCAGGCTCATTCTCAACCCGCTACAGCCCGAAGGAGTCGGGACCGTACACCGCCGTGTGTGATTTCACGGACTTTTCCACGACCATGGAAGCCAACTTCACCGTGGCGGGCGGTCCCGGCTGGGCTGTAGATAACCTTACTGCTAATGATACCGAGGCTACTAACGCGAGCATGGGCAATGTCACGAATGCTACGGGTATCGGGTACAATATTAGCGACGGGACCAATAAAAGCCGGCATAGGACAGGAAAGCTGCCGGCGTCCGTCAACATAAGCACCAGCAAGGGCTTCTCGTTCGGCGCGAGCATCAGGGTTATGGAAGACGGACTGGCAGAGCTAAGGCCGGAGAGGTCGCCCGTGAAAAGGATATCCTTCGTGGGGTTGAACCTATCCCGGCAGTTCGAGTTGGGGATAGAGGAGGTCCCGAAAGAGAAGATTCCGGAAAAGAGGTTCGTAAAGGCCTACGCCATCGACCCGAGCAGGCTGGAATTCGAGAGGGCCTTCGTCACCGTGACTGCGACCGGGAGCCAGCTCTACAAGTGCGCTGAGTGGAATTTCACGGAGCAGACGTGCGAGGGCAGCTGGGAGCTCTACAAGACCGGCCTGGTCCCGGGAGAGAACTACACATTCATAATCACGCCGGACGACCCCGCTTTCGGGGAGGGCATAACAGTCATAAACGTCCAGAGCCACCCCACCGTGGGCGGGGAATGGATTGTGAGGTTCAACACCACGGGGCAGGCCAATCTGAGCATAAGGGGAGTGGACGGGACCACATGGAGCGACTCCGACGAGAGTGAAGATTTGAGGTTCCTGGAGCTGAGGTGCGGCGAAGAGGTCCTGGAGTACGAATGGGTCAACGGGTCGGTCTTCATAGAGGATTATGCATGTGACAAGGCCGCATACGAGGTGAGCAAGGTGCTGACTCCAGGAAAGCACACCCTGGAGTTCAGCTTCGGCGATGATGTCGCGTATGCGCACAACCAGGTCAGCTGGTGGGACGACACATGGGGCTTCAGGAAGCGGCTGAACATAACCAACAACGTCGCGTCGGTCCTGAGGGAGGGCTACTCCATCAACCTCACCCTGGACACGAACCAGCTCGTGGAGACTAACAAGCTCCTCGCCAACTGCTCGGACTTGAGGATAGTCTGGTGGAACGGGACCGACCACGTCGAGCTGGACAGGGTCAACGAGACCGCCTGCAACACCAGCGCCACCCAGATATGGTTCCGGCTGCAGGAGAACATCTCCGCCAGCGGGTGGAACGCGTCGTACTACATGTACTACGACAACCCCTCGGCTGACAGCCCGCCGGACAACAAGAGCAACGTCTATTACCTGTGGGAGGACTTCGAGGACCAGTCGCACCCGTTCACGAACGGCAATCTGAACCCGAGCGTTACCACGGGCGCGAAGAAGAACGGCAACTACGGGCTCTACGGCAACGGCGCCGCCGGCTACAGGCGCGCGGTCAAGCCGGAGAACCTCCAGAGGGGCATGATGATAGAGGGCTGGGTATGGTCCGGGCCCGGGACTGCCAACGCCGACCTCCCCGGCCTCCTCTTCGGCATGGTCCCGGCCACCGAGAGAAACGGCTACCAGATGGAGATAGACTGGCGCAACAGCGGCACGAGCCAGATCAGGCTCAACTGGAACAGCGGCTCGCCGCTGGACACCTGTTTGGACGTCGACACGGATACCTGGTATTATCTGAGGACGGCATGGGATGAGAGCGGCAACATAGACGGCACAATCTTCAACGAGGACGGGAGCGTCTTCGACACGCTCTCGGCGTCCGACAGCACATACACCTCGGGCTACTACGGTCCGGGGGCCTACAGGGAGGGGCGATGGGACGACATACTGGTGAGGTTGTATTTCTCCCAGGAGCCGACAGTGGCGCTCGGAAGCCAGGAGGCAAACAAGATTGCTGTGACTCTAGTCTCGCCCTCTCCGGGCTACACCACCAACCAGCCGATAACCTTCAACTGCTCAGCGATTACCGGGTCGGGGAAGGAACTGGAGAACATATCGCTATACGGCAACTGGAGCGGGGGCTGGCACAGAAACGAGACCAACACCACGGTCACCGGCAGGAGCAACTGGACCGCGTTCACAAAGACCATAACCACCGACGGCACCTATGAGTGGAACTGCCTCGCCTACGACAACTCCACGGGCGATGCCTACGACTGGGGGGACGTCAACTACACATTCACAATAGATGCGAACGGGCCCACTGTGAGCATAATAACCCCGTCCGGGACATTCCCCGACACCACTCCCACGGTCAATGTCAGCTTCGGAGAGACAGTGGAAGAGGCATGGTACAACATAGACCAGGGCCAGAACATAACCCTCTGCAGCTCCTGCTCCTCTATCGATGACGTCTACCTCAACCTGGCCGAGGGCTCCTACACCATCTACGTCTTCGCCAACGACAGCTTCGGCAATGAAGGCACCGACTCGAGCGCCTTCACCATCGACATGAACGGCAACTACTACGACACCTACAACGACCCCTCCAGCATAGAGGAATACAACGAAATCGAGTGGGAGAGAGGCAACATGAGCTTCACGGGGGTCGCGGAGGGCTGGTGGAACTCGTCCTGGTCGTACAGAAAGAGGCTGAACATAACCAACAGCATGGCTTCGGTCCTGGAGGCGAACCATTCGATAAACTTTACTCTGGACACGAACAGCCTGGTAGATGCGGACAAGCTCCTGGCCAACTGCTCGGACTTGAGGATAGTCTGGTGGAACGGGACCGACCACGTCGAGCTGGACAGGGTCAACGAGACCGCCTGCAACACCAGCGCCACCCAGATATGGTTCCGGCTGCAGGAGAACATCTCCGCCAGCGGGTGGAACGCGTCGTACTACATGTACTACGACAACCCGTCCGCGGGGAGCCCGCCGGAGAACCGCAGCAACGTCTACCTGTTCTGGGACGATTTCAATGATGGGAATAACGATGGCTGGACCGAGCACAACGGCGACTGGTACGTCACAGGCAATACCTATTACCAGGCCAGCGATTTGACGACTTATGTGATAACTTCCATTGGGGACTCGGGCTGGTCGGATTACATCCTAGAGACGAGGATAAACATAGCCTCTGGGGGTGCCACGGGCGGCTTCGCCGGCGTCCTGTTCAGGTTCCAGGACGTCGACAACCACTACGCGGTGATACTGGACGACAGGGATCCCGACAGCATATGGATACGGCAGTGGATAAGCGGCAGCTATACGACCGACCCGCAGGAATGGGACGACGTCAGTATGAACAGGGACGCCTGGTACGATCTCAAGGTAGAGGTGTACGACTGCGGCAGCAATGACTGCATAGCCGCTTACTTCAACGGTTACAGGCACGCCTACAATTACACCCAGTACGACAGCGGCGAAATAGCGCTCATGATGCACGGTACACAGGCCTATTACGACAACATAAAGGTCAGGAGGTATGCGTCCTCGGAGCCGTCCGTGTCCGCTCTAGCAGAAACTTATAAGGGTGGGGGCGGCTCAAGCAACTTCACCTCGACGGTGATAAACACCACCGACAACATCACCGGGATAACAAACGTAACGTGGAGCGAGTTCAACACTGATGCAAACAATAACATAACGGTAGAGATATCTGTAGACAACGGCAACACATGGTACGACGCGGCCAACGGCTCTCCCATAACGGGGTTCACCGAAAACAACAGCCTGGTGTACAGGGTGACCTTCACGACCAACGGTTCGAAGAGGCTGGCCCTGCTGGACATGAACATAAGCTGGAGCGAGGTGCCGGGGGACTCTACGCCCCCGAGCCTCGACTGGAACTGGACGGACATAAACTCGACCATTAACACGAGCTCGACTACTGTCTGCGTCAACGCCTCGGAGACGGTCAACTGCACGCTGCACTTCGCCGGAACGGATTACGTCAACAGCACCAGCTCCACCAACGTCTGCTGGACCGTGACCGGCCTGAGCAAGGGCAACCACACCCCGGTAAACGCCACCTGCGATGACGCCAGCGGCAACGAAGCCAACACCAGCAACGCCTGGGTCTATGCCAGGCCGGACATGTGGCACGACTTCTGCGGCAACATTTCCGGAATCATCGTCCTCAGGAACGTCTCGGTAGTCTACAACTGGACTTGGAGCGGAGACGGCAACATCTACGCATACTCTTCCAATGCGGACATAGACTGGGGCAGCCTGGTCGCGCTGGGCAGGACGGCCGCGGGAGACGCTGCGACCGACGACTTCGAGGAGGTTGACGAAGTCCTGGAGACGAGCTCCTACATCAACAACACCAACATCACCTTCAGCACGGACGGGAGCTCGCCTAAGAACACCACCAGCTTCACGATTAACACCCAGACTGTGACCGACGTGCCCATAGTCAACAGCACGGACACCTGGAGCTTCATAACCGGCATACTCTGGGACTCCAGCGACACGGTGGGGGACAACGAGTTCGATTCCGCGGACAACGAGGACCTGGTCTTCGTCGCGAAGATTAACCGGACCGCCTCCAGCGCATGCTCGGAGGGGGCGAACTACGAGATCCTGCTGCCGGACACTCTGGATACGTACAAGGGCGGCGCGAGCGTGAGCTTCTCAGTTGAATACGTAAACTGAGACAGCATCCTTTTTAAGATTTCTTCTGTAACCCATAGCGTCGTGAGAGGCCCAGAAGGGTTCGTGGGTGGTGATGGATCACAGATACCCAGCACTAGGATTATGCGTATTTTTGCTCGCGCTCAGCCTTGCTTATGCTATTGATAGCAGCCCAGCATATATCGTGTCCCTTACGACCGACAAGCGGGGCTATGACCTGGGCGAACCATCCAACATAAGCGTCATCGCGCCCGAAAACATCTCATCAGCTCTGACCATAGAATCCCCCTCAGGGGAGCTCCTGTCCCTCATGCTCAACAGATCGGGCTCATTCTCAACCCTCTACACTCCCCGGGAAGTCGGGAACTACACCACTACCTGTGAGTTCTTCGGCCTTTTCACGACACTCGAAGCCAACTTCACCGTAGCGGAGCCGCTACCGGGGAGTGCGGAGGACAACCTGACGGACAGCAGCGATTCGGGGGGCGGTGACTCCACGGAGAATATCCCTTATAACCGGACCGACAAGAACGGGACTTTCGAACAAAATCGCAATGAGAGCGTGATTCCGTCCAACGAGACGGATGAGGCCTATAACAAAACTAAAGGTCGAATAAACGATACAGAGGAGATTCCATCCAACGACACCGTGAACGAAACGGCTTCGGAAGCCTCTCTCTACGTGGAAGCGAGGGAGTACATGCTCGGCGAAGAAGTGAGCATGCAGTTGTACGTCCCACAAGATTCAAACCCTTCTTTGACTATCATAACCCCGCGTGGGGAAGCACTGTCTCTGCTGCTCAATGAGACCGGCGTAGTTCACAAGAAGTACTCTCCGCGGGAAGAGGGGGATTACAACATATTCTACAGGATTCCCAAATCGGGCGTTGATTTGAAGGCAGGGTTCACAGTGAAGGTGGAGGATGCTTCTGTGGGGGAGAACGCCTCGGATGGAACTGAAAAAGTCCATGATGAGGGGATTGCATCCAACCTGAGCAAAGTTACTTCCAACAGGACAGAGCCTCAGGATACCGAGGCATCAATCACTGTGGCCGAGGACGAATACTCAATAGGCGAGGAGGTGGCGATAAACGTGAGCATGCCCAAAGACCTCAGGTGCGAGCTTTCCATAACCACGCCCTCCGGAGAGGTGTTGTCGCTCATGTCGGTAGAATCAGGCTCATCCTCAGCCCGCTACAGCCCCAAGGAGGCAGGGTCCTACACCGCCACCTGCGGTTCCCTGAACCTCTCGACGACATTCGCGGTGTCGGGACCCGTCCTCCGGGCTGGGCTGTGGGAGAGCGCAACCTTCAGGGCGGGAGGTAGAGGCAAGGTGGATGCCGACGTAAGGATGACTGCCAGCGATTGCCTGGAGGTGATTCCCTCAAGAACACCCATCAAGAGAATCGAGTTCAACAACATAAACGTCTCACGAGGGCTCGATTTGGGGCTGGATGAAATACCCGGCAGGAGGGTGAAGGAAAAGGAATTCGTCAGGGTTTACGCTATCGACCCCAGCAGGCTCGATTTTGATTATGCCGAGGTCAGCGTCAACGCCACCGGCCACCGCCTCTACAAGTGCGCAGAATGGGATTTCGACGAGCAGGAGTGCGAGGGTGAATGGGAGCCGTTCATAAGAACGCTCACTCCGGGCAAGGAGTACAACTTCACCCTGACCGCCGAGGACCCCGCATTCGGCGAGAGCCTGACCATACTCAACATCCAGTCTTATCCCACCGTGGGGGGGAACTGGACGGTCAGGTTCAACACCACTGGAAGGGCCGACCTCGCCATAAAGGCCATCAGCGGGACCTCCTGGCACAACGTCGACGAGGACAGGGATCTGAAGTTCATGGAGTTGAGGTGCGGGGATGAAGAGCTGGATTATGAGTGGCTGCCGGGTGGTACGGTCTTCATAGAGGACTACGAGTGCGACGAGACGGGCTATGAAGTCAGCAAGGCCCTCACCCCGGGCAAGCACTATCTTGAGTTCAAGTTCGGAGGGATACGGAAGCTGGCCAGCAACGACGCAGACATGTTCGAGACAGGCATCGTCGAGACGTTCGGCTGGACGACCGTGAACACCAAACGGGCTTATGTCAACCCGATAGTGGTGGCCTTCCCGAGAGAGGGCTACGAGAGGAGCGCCGACGCCGAGGTGGCGATGCCTATAATCGATAACGTAACATCCAACAGCTTCAGGGTCCAGCTGAGGAATGAGAGCATTCCCCTCTCAGGTAATGTGAGTTACATAGTCGTCGAGAACGGTTCGCACACGCTCTCCAACGGCATGCTCCTGCAGGCGGGCAGATACGAGCCTGTGGACTACTACGACGCGAACAGCGAGTCTGCGTCCTCATACAAGCCCATAACCTTCCACACCGCCTACGGCTCGGCCCCCAGTGTGATAGCCAGCCCTAACAATGCGTCCGCAAACGACTGGGTTTCCGTAAGATATCACACTGGCACCATATCCACGACTGGCATAGAGGTATCTCTGGAGCTAGACCAAACCTACGGAAACGCTCCAGTGGCAGCCAGCCCGACCAACTCGATAGGGTGGGTGGCCATGAACCGGACAAGCGCGACCGACATGGAGGGCGGGTTAAAAACGAGCATAAGCCAGGACCCCGACTCGAGCAACTGGAACTCGGTGAGCTTCAGCAACACTTACACGACCCCCTTGTTCTTCGCACTTGGCGAACAAGCCGGCGGGACGGACCCCTGCCGCATAGGAACCAGGAATCTCGGCACGACAGGAGTGGACGTCAGAATCACCGAGGAGAGGACGGACGACGAGCAGACACACGCGACTGAAGAGGCGCTCTGGATGGCCTTTGAATCCGAACTGGGCCAGAATCCGGCAAGCGCCCCGGACAACATAACCTGCGACGGGGGCGAGTGCAACATAACGGTTGACGAGGGCGTCACCCTCAACGCCTCCGGCTCGATAGACCCGGAAGGCGACAACATAACCTATTTCATCGAGGCTTCCCTGGACAACGAGAGTACCTCCGAAGACCAGGAGGTGGGAGAGAGGCAGGCCATCGCCGAGGGGGCCGATATGGGGGAGGCCGGCTCGATAAACATCTCGAAGGGGGAGTGGCACCTGATAGAATTCAATAATGCCTATGAATCGACCCCAGTAGTCATCGCCACACCTGTGACTCAAAACCAAGCTTCTGACGAAGATAACAGCGCCTTGGTTCCGGCAATAAGCTCGGTGAACGCCACACACTTCAACATGACATTATGCATGGACAACGGGACGGCGGCATGCACCGGCACGCCGCTGAACGAGACGGTTCATTATTTTGTCTTTGACACGGACAAGGTGGATGACTACGACTGGATAGACGCCGGGGTGGAGCCGAACGTGGAGAGCAGGGTCGACGCGCTTTCCGCCTCGATATCCTTCAGCGCGGCCTTCTCCAACACGCCCTATGTGTTCACCACGGCACAGACATACAACCAGAACGGCAACATCGCAATGCTGGAATGGGTGGACGGCACCGACACCTCGGGAACCGACATCTATGGCTGCACCCACCAGACCACCAGCGACGACTGCGACTCCACGACGCCTGCGGAGAACGTGGGCTGGGTGGCGATAGACCCCGTGGCACAACAAATAGACGGCCTACAGATAGACTTCGAGTACATAGGCGGGAGCTCATGGACCAGCATAGGCTTCTCGCCAGCCTACACCAAGCCAAGGCTCATGGTCAGCATAAACGATGAGAACGGCTCCCAGGACGCCACCTACCCCTGGGCCAGGAACCTGGGAACCTCCGGAGCGCAGATAAGGTACTGCGAGGTTGACGCCCAGGACTACTGCGACGGCCACAACCTGGAGAAGACCCGATGGTTCGCGGTGGAGAACGGCACCATGAGAGTGGGGAGCGTGGACACAGAGGCATCCAAGGACTGGGCGACATACGAAGAAGTCTTCCCGAACGAATGGAAGAACATAACCGAGCTGAACGTGACCGTTTACGTCTCCCTCTTCGACGACTCCGGCTCCACCCAGAACGGAAACAACGACCCGGACCTCCAGCTGCAGATGTACAACAGCACGGACTGGCTGACCATGGGCAACTTCAGTGTGGACGGTACAGGCAACTTCACCCTGAACATCACCAACCTGAGCGTGAGGGAGGGATGGAGGGAGACAGAGGATATGGACCTGCGCATAAGAGGCGTGAACCTGGATTACAACAACAGCAACAACTACGACGAGATAAACTGGACCGGCGTATGGGTGCACTTCGGCGGCAGGATGTGGAACCTGCTGGGCAACCACAGCAACGAGACCACGCTGTACTGGAACACTACCGACCTGTCTGAGCAGACGTGCGTCGACCTGAGGGCCAGGGCGATGGACAACGGCAGCCTGACTTACTCAGATTATTTCACCAAGGGCGCCTGTTTGAACATAAGCCATGCAGTGGCGATAACATGGTCATGGGTGGACATAAACACAACCACGGCTTACAACACCACCAACGTTACCGTGAGCGTCAACAAGGACGTAAAATGGTGCAACCTGACTGTCAACGGCGCGCTCTACAACA
>CAZINR010000028.1:0-15792 GCA_964540655.1 uncultured archaeon
CCATTGTGGTGTCATATCAGAAGGACATAACCTCCGACAAACACGGAATCATGCCCGACCTGCAAAGCGCCGCGGCGGCAATAGAGAACATGCTCCTCTGTGCTCATTCTCTCGGTTTGGGCGCAGTCTGGCTCGGAACGATAGGGCAGACGGAGAATGTCAGGAGAATCTTGAGCATACCCTCTAGTTATTCAATCATCGCGATAGTCCTTTTGGGGTATCCGCTGAAGGATGAGAAACCTCTTCCGAGAAAAGATGTAAGAGAAATACTTTCATATGACCGATTCGACTTCGATGACGAATATCCCAAGTCGTACGATCCTAGAGACTGGGCATTGAAGAGTCTGGTGAGATACAGGGCGGACGGAATCTGGGCACTCAGCCCTATGCCGGACGTCTTCCTAGGCAGGAAGAGCGAACTGGATTCTGAAACGAAGTTGGCAAAGAAACTGGTCTCAGGCAAGGTCCTGGAGGTGTTGCCGAACACCGGGACGCATACTGTCAGACTTCTGAGGGGATCAAAGGTGGATTACAGCATATTCGAGTTGTCCGAGAGCAATGTAAGGTTTGTGAAAGAGAGGTTGAGGAATTCCGGCATTAAGAGTGGAGTGAGCGCACTGCTGGGGCCGGACATGAAAATCCCTGCCGAAGAGTCCAGCTTTGACACGGTCTTATGTATGCAGAAGCTAGAGACTGTGCCTGACTATAAGAAGCTGCTGAAAGATATGTTCAGGGTTCTGAAGCCCGGCGGCCGGTTATTCGTGTCTTTCAGGAATTCAAAAAGTTTCTTCTGGCCCTATTACTTCGTGAATTATGTCTTGAAAAGGAAATACAAGCAGGTTCCCACGACCGGTCCCTTCAAGCCACTTAGCCAGGCTGAGGTCGTTGAGAGGATAGGTTCTCAGGCTAAGATAATCAGGAAGACTGGCATATCCCTGACGCCGTTCGATTTGGGGGGTTTACATAGACTATTTGGGGGGTTCTGCAGAATCGTAGTTGTAGAGGCGGAGAAGCCCGACTAGAGCTGTTTTAATTTTCAGTCGAGCAAAATCAAGAAAGTGAGAGTCCTAATCACCGGCGGGGCCGGATTCCTGGGAAGCCATCTTTGCGATTATTTTTTAGAAGGGGGCCACAAGGTCGTCTGCATGGACAACCTTTGCACCGGCGATTCCAGGAACATCGAGCATCTGGAAGGGAATCCAGATTTTGAGTATATCCAGCACAACGTCACTGAGTTTATAAATCTTGCTGGCGACTTGGACGCAATCCTCCATTTTGCTTCCCCCGCCAGCCCTGTAGACTACCTGAAGATGCCCATACAGACTCTCAAAGTGGGGGCACTCGGGAGCCATAACGCTCTCGGCCTCGCAAAGGCAAAAGGAGCAAAGTTCCTGCTGGCATCCACCTCTGAGGTCTACGGCGACCCATTGGTCAGGCCGCAACCGGAGAGCTACTGGGGGAACGTCAATCCGGTAGGGCCAAGGGGGGTCTATGACGAGGCCAAGCGATTTGCCGAAGCGCTGACCATGGCGTACCAAAGGGTGCATAGCATGGACACGAAGATAGTCAGGATATTCAACACCTACGGCCCGAGGATGAGGATGCAAGACGGCAGGGTTGTCCCGAACTTCCTTTACCAGGCGCTCAATAACAAGCCCCTGACGGTCTATGGGGACGGCAGCCAGAGCAGGAGCTTCTGCTACGTCTCCGATTTGATTGAAGGAATCTACCGGCTGCTCGAATCAGATGAGGGCGAGCCGACAAACCTAGGCAACCCCACCGAGATGAGTGTCATGGAATTCGCAAAGAAGGTCCTCGACGTAACCGGGTCCAAGAGCGATATAGTCTACGAGCCCTTGCCGGTAGACGACCCAAAGACTCGCCAGCCAGACATAACCAAGGCGAAGAAGATTCTAAAATGGAAACCTAAAGTGGGTCTTGAGGATGGCCTTAAAAGGACCATCGACTGGTTCAGGTCGGCAGAAGGCGATTAGTCCAAATATCCGAGGGCTTTGAGCTGCTCCTTGATTCTCTTCTCATCCTCTTCAGCCATCCCCTCATCAGATGGGCTGGATTCCTGCCTGTCCGAAAATTCCTTAGTGTATCTGATTTTTCTTTCGGCAGCTTCATTGCCAGGTTTGAAAATCTCGGAGAGGACCCTTCCATCCATGTCTTCCGGTACAGGTAACTCCAGCAAATGCAGTACTGTGGGGGCTATGTCCTGCAAGCAAGGAGTTTCCCTAAACTCTGATTTTTCCGAGAAAGACTTGCCGATAGCGCAGAAGAAGCCGTCTCGGTGGTGTTTGGGAAAGGAATGTTCAATAAAAACGTTTCCTCCGGAACCCCTTATAAGGTCATATTCTTCGGAATCGAGGATTATGTCTGGAAGCGAATCGAAACTCCTACCCCTTTTGTATACCTTTTCCTTCGGATAGGCTGTGATTCCGGATATTGAGTTTAGCTCTTTTATCAATTCCTTTCTCTTAGCCTCAATGTTGCTGCTCGATTTTATTTTTCTCCTGTTTATATAGAGTCCCTTCTCTGTGCCCGAAAGGCAATAAGCATCTGAAGTGTCGAGATTTATATTAAAGCTGGCGACATCTATAGAAAGCTTCCTTCTCAGTAATTTTGCTATGGGATAAAGCAGGTTCTTAAGATTCTCGTGCCGCCTTACGAAATCTGAAACGAACCCGAGATTTAGGCGTCTTTTCTTATTTGAGATAATGCCCCTGAGCATCTTTTCCTCGGAGCTTTCGTCTCCGAGATTTATTGTGTTCTTGCCACCCCATCTCAGATATCCGTTCTTCTCCAGCCAGTTGTTTATGCGGAATTGTTTCTCATATACAGCAAAGCCGTGGTCGCTCAATAATATCAAATCGTCCTCTGGCGACAACGAGGTTACGAGTTCTTTAACGAAGTCGTCAACACGCTTAAGCAGTCTTTGGGAGATTCTGTCTTTTTCAGTATCATTGCCCAATTCTTGAAGCGCCATATGCTGCATCCGATCGGTTTCGGTTATGAAAGCAAATATTACTTCATAACCTCCGTCCAAAACATCAAAGAATACTCTCTTTTTCCTCTTCAGTAGAGGTATGGACTGCTCTAAAGTATTCTTTGGTGATTTGTCCAATTTTATTTTTAGATCGCTGAGTCGCGTAAGGCTCTTATGTTTTTTCAAAAGGCTTGATGGATGCACTTTGTCCTCTCCCTTGGAGAGCCATGAGAAGAGATAGTTACCTCCCTTAGCGGGGGGATAACTAAAAGGTACGAATAGTGAGAAAAATGTCTTTCTATTCCTGCTTAGGTATTCGAACAGAGTAGTGTCTTCCAGGTGCCCCTCCAAGAGCCGCATCTTGAAATCTTCACCATATCTAACAAAATTCACCACCCCGTGTTGGCCTGGATCTTTGCCTGTGAGTATGGTTGCCCATGCAGCTGCCGTATGGGGAGGTATGGTGCTCTTCAATATAGAGTGGGGATGTGAGTAATATATGCTTTTCAAGAAGGGGCAATATTTCAAAAGGTCTTTGTGGAAACCATCTAAACCCAAAATAATCAATCTGGCCATATTGTAATATTGAAGTGAAATTAGAAGTTGGAGAGATAAATAGAATGTTATGACCCCTTTATAGATCTTGAAATGCCATGCAAAATCCTGCGAAGGAGATTTTTGTCATACTGATCTAGAAACAGCACTTCCCTCCAGCTCGGTCTCATAGAAGGGGCTATCTTGAAGATAATCCTATAGCGCAATACCAAGACGGTTATATTGCTTATTATCAATGTGAGTGGAAGGCTTAGCGGAGAATGCAATAAGACAGTAAGGTAGTAGGTTAGTACAATCATCTCAATTGTAGTCGCTATATGTATTAGTGTCAACTCCTTTTGCGCCTTCAGCGCGAAGAGTAGGGGTCTAGCCAAATAGAGCCCTCCGATAATTACCAGATTCAACACTATCACGTTGAAAATCGGTATGGAAGGATAATATCTTTCGAGCCCCAGCAAGGAAAGAATAGGATTAATTAAAATCCACGAGGAGATAACTGTCAAAAGCGATATAAAAAGCCCGTATTTCATCCCTCTTGCAATTATTCTTTTTACTCTTTCTTTATTGCGAACTATTTCATAGGATATCGTGGGTATTAGCACCTTTTCTATAGATTTGAGGAACAGAGATATGAAATCATACACCCTTCTAGCTAATGCGTATATGCCAACTGCTTCAACGCCCAGTAGAAACTCGAGTATCCACAGTGGCAGATTCCCTTGTACTTTTTGGAATGATTGCATTATTATCCTGTATTTTCCGTGCCTCTTTATTATGTTTTTGAATAGAGGCTTCTTTACTGGTCGAATGCCCCTGTACTGCTCAACACTCCTTATGAGGAAAACCCATGAAACCGAGAGTGAGACTGCCATCGCCAGGGAGTAGCAAAGGAATGCAGTTTCCAGATTGAAGACCCCCAAGTAGATGAATGAAACGACCCAGCCCACCTTTGAGAGGCTTTCCAAAGTGTCCATTGCGCCCCGGTATTTGAAACGCAGGGACGATTCGAAGGAAAGCTCGAATATGTATTTTAAGGAAGTTAGGAATATCATAAGGGATGCTATCCTAATCAGACTCGCGACCGCAGGTTTGGAGACAAAGTCTGCAAGCGTATTTGAAAAAATGAATATTAATAGGGAAACCACGATGCCCATGAAAAGTGTGAATTTTGAAAAAGATATTATGAGTGTTTTTGCATAGTCAAGGCGCTCCTTGCCCAATTCCTGGGCTATTTCAGTGCTTATCACTGGGCTGAGTCCGAAGTCAAGAAAGAATTCAAACACCGCAACTATGGAGAGCGCCAATACGAGTAGACCGTATTCATATACGCTGAGGTGGATAATAATTAATAGGGAGGAGAAGAAACTGATTATCATGCTGGCCATGCTGCCTGCGGAAACCCAAGCAAAATTGCCCAGGAACACCTTCACAAAAGAAGCCATTCTAGAATCCCCTGCTATTTTCCAATTGGGAGAATATAAACGGGGGTCGCCATTGCTAGAGTGATATGAGGGTCTTTGAGAAGTCGGTTATTTTGGGGTTGGTTAACTCCGAGTCCCAACTCGTGCTCCAGAACCCGTATTCAGAATGGTCGCCGAAGCGGCCTATCGCCTTCATGCCGTGGTCGGAGAGAACCAGCATCTTGTCTGGCCTGCCCTTTATCTCCCCGGCTAGCTCGTCCAGCTCGTCATAAATCATCTTCATGATGGCATTGTTGCCGAAATTCAGGTGGCCTATAACATCTGCCGCGCTGAAGTATCCCAGGACGAAATCGTGGTCTTCGTCCAGCGCTTTCAAGAACTGTTGCTTGACCTTCTTGTGGTGCTCGAGAGCGTCCTGGTTATACTCCTTCTTTATCTTCTCCTTCCCCGCGTCGGAGCCGGCCTCGAAGTATGCCTTAAGCAATTCCCTCGACCTGGCATGAACGTCCAGGTCGTAGTTGTATCCTGGCAAATCCAGGATAATGGGATCCTCAAATTTCGAGAAGAAAGTCTCCTCGAAGGGTATGCGCGTGTTCCACATCTCCTTGTCGCCCTTGGCGAGAATCTCCTTCTCTTTGTTCTCGCCCGTCATGAACGAGCTCCATAAAACCATCGTACGCGGCTGGGAGAACTCGCTTATGTCCGTCTTCCCATACTGCTTCTGCTTTAGGTTGTCGCAACCATATCCCTCGACCTTCTTGTATTCCAGAGCGTCTATCGCATATACGACTATCATCTTAGACCTCGGTTATTATCCCACCTGCGCATGTGTTGAGCCTCTCCAGCACGAACCTTCCCAGCTCGGGGACGTCGTTGAAATTCTCCACGACTATGGGCTTGTCCGTCTTTATTATCACGTCTGCGACCTCTCTGTTCCCGATCTCGTCCCTTCCTTTGATTTCCTCAAGAGTCGAAGAGTCGATTAACCTCACTAGCTCCTCCACTTCGCAGACCACATCCTGCGTCGAGCATTTCAATATTATCCTCTCGCCCTTCTTGAACGGGTCTTTGGACATCCAGAAGATGTGGCCCTTGAATCGGTCGGTAACAGTCGGCATCTGTCCCGGTTCTGACACTATGTTCCCCCTCTCGACAAACAGCTTGTCCTCCGTGACTATGCCGGTGGCCTTTCCAGCGACCGCCTCTTTGACGTCTTCCTTAAGGAACTCCTCTATGCTTGCTATCCTGGTCCGCTCTTTCGAGGGAAGCACCACAATCTCCTGCCCGGCCTTCATGATCCCCGAGTTCACCATGCCGACCGCTATGCGCTTGTCGTACTTGTAGACGTCCTGCACCGAGAACCTCATGGGCTTGTCCAGCTCGGATTCATGCGGCTTGAAGGTGTCCAGGGCCTCCAGGACCGTCGGCCCATCATACCACTGCATGTTATCTGTCTTCTTGGCGACGAAGTCGCCCTTGCTGGCCGATATGGGAATGACGTGCGACGGCTTGATGTTTATCTCCTTCAGGAACTTATCCAGGTCCTTGCGGACCTCTTTAAATCTCTTCTCGGAGTAATCGACGAGGTCCATCTTGTTTATTACGGCGATCACCTGCTTCAACCCCAGCATGCCGAGTATGTAAGCGTGCCTCCTCGTCTGCTCCTGAACGCCCTCTTCGGCGTCGACTATCAATATGGCAGCCTCGGCCTGCGATGCCCCTGTTATCATGTTCTTGACGAACTCCACGTGGCCGGGGGCGTCGATTATTATGTATGTACGCTTGTCGGTCTTGAAGAATATCTGGGCGGTGTCTATGGTGATTCCCTGGTCCCGCTCCTCTTCAAGGTTGTCCATGACATAGCCGAACTCCATGGGCTTCCCGAGCGCGTCGCACACCTCCTTAATCTCCTCTATCTTGCCTTCGGGCAGCGTGTCGGTGTCGTACATTAGCCGGCCTATCAGTGTGGACTTCCCGTGGTCCACATGCCCCACGAACACCAGCTTTAAATCCTTGTCAGTCGCGTCCATCTTCACATGTACCCCAGAGCCCTCAGCTTCTGCATTGCGTGCAGGTCCTCCTTGTCCTGCGCCCTGCCGGAGCGCTCGCCCTGCTTGCTTTTCTTCAGCTCCTCAATTACCTCTTTTATATTGGAGGCCTCGGATTCTATGGGGGTGCAGCAGCACTCGCATCCCAGACTCCTGTAGCGCTTTCCGCCCTTTGAGAAGTAGAGCGGCATTATCGGTATCTTCTCCCGCTGGATGTATTTCCAGATGTCCAGCTCGGTCCAGTGCAGGAGCGGGTGGACCCTTATGTGCTCCTCCTCTTCCGCCTTCGCCTTGTACTGGTCCCAGAGCTCCGGCGGCTGGTTCTTGTAGTCCCACTTGAAATCCTGGTTGCGTGGACTGAAGACCCTCTCTTTTGCCCTCACTCCGTGCTCGTCTCTCCTTATGCCCAAGTAGAGCGCCCTGAATTTGTGCTCGACTATGGTCTGCTTCAGCGCGTCCGTTTTTAGAGCCGTGCAGCAGGCCAGCTTGTTCTTGTTACTCATGCCGTTGGCCAGCGCCTCCTTGTTCTGGGATATTATCAAATCGAGATTCCAATCCTTGGCATACTTATCGCGCCACTCTATCATAGCCGGTATCTGGTAGCCGGTGTCTATGTGGATGACCGGAAAAGGCATCCTGCCGTAGAAAGCCTTCCTGACCAGCCACAGCAGACAGCTCGAGTCCTTGCCTATGGACCACAGCATGGCCACTTTCTTGAACTGCTTGTATGCCTCCCTGATTATGAAGATGCTCTTGCTCTCCAATTGGTCAAGGTGGTCCAGGCCCTCGTATTCCCTGCCCAACTCCGGTTCCATCTCAGTCTATGTAGCCCAATGCTTTAAGCCTTCTTCTTATTTCTTCCTTAGTACCAGTGTATGATTTTTCGCTAAGTTCACTGTCCGAGAAGAATTCTCGAAGCATGAAGGTTACGAAATCGGACATGGATTTAAATCCAGTCCCACCTATAAATTCTTTCAGCCTCTCGGCCAGAGGCTCTGGGATGGAGATAGTGGTATACTTGGTCATCTTAATTATATGTAATTATATAATGCTACTATAAAAATCCCTGAAGCTCATTGGGATGCTTTTCTATAAAGCGGCTCTAGATTACGCGTCATGGGTAAGAAAGGTGGCGCAAAACTCATCTGGCTGGTCTTGGATTCACTAAGGGAAGACACGTTCTCCAGCTATAACGGCGGCGTCTTGGGCAGGCTCAAGAAGGACTCCGTCTATTTCCCGTCCACGATAGCGCAGTCCACGTTCACACCGGTGTCATTCGGCTCCTTCCTTACTGGGATGAACCCGTACAGTATGGGCACGAGCCTCGTCACCATAGACAAGAAAGCCCTAATGGATAAGAAGTGGCGCAAGAAGAAGAGTGGTAGCGGGGACTACGTAAAGGGGGTCAAGCTGAACGAGCTGAAACATAAGACCGTCTTCGACCACTTCAAGAACCCAATCTCGTTCACCAGGAAGATATTGGGCAAAGGCTATGACTACGGCCCCTGGAACCTGCAAAAAGAGTCCAAGGCCGTAAACGCCGCGGAGTTCATAAGGAAATCGGGGGGGGAATTCCTGGTCTTCGTGCGGACCGCGAAAACCCACATACCCTGGAAGAAATCGCTCGGCAGGATAACATCCATGCCCATCATGGGCAAGGATTACGAATACTTCCAGGGGCTGAAGAGGCTGCACAGATTCTACTCCAACCGCCTCACCCGGTGCCCCGCCAAGAAGCTCATAATGCTATCGGCCTATCTAGGGCTCGACTCGTTCGTCCGCAACGAGCTGGCCGGCATGATAAGAGCCCTGAAGGAAAAGGGCATCTACGACGAGACGTGCATAATAATAACCGCAGACCACTCCGACAACCTGCACGAGAACTACAAAGAGGGCTTCGAGCACATCGCCCACGGCTTCGATGTGAACGACCGCGTGATAAACGTACCGCTGCTGATAAAGTTACCTGGAAATGCGCACGGTGGGGAGATGGTGCGCGATGTGGTGAGGAACATTGATATTCTACCCACACTGCTGGCGCTCTACGGCAAGGAAGGCTCTGAAGTCGACGGGGTGCCGCTTATAGACAATGATGGAAACCTGAGGACAGGACTGAATCTAACTGCCTACAGCGAGGCCTTCCAGATGTTCTGTTTGAAGAAGGGCGGCGCCAAGCTTACCCTGGACCTGACTGGCGGGAAGAAGGAGTTCTCATACCGCAAGTGTCCGAAAGGAGGGACGCTAAAAAAGGAGGCCGACTCTATAATTAAAAGGATTTTCAAGGAAAGGGCCGACGAGGATTACATGGTCTCGCAGCTGAAAAAGCTCGGATATTTCTGAAGTCCTACTTCTTTTCGTATATGCCCCGCGTGATCTTCTTCAGCGGGCCCGGGAGTTTCTCGTGCACTTTCTTGAGGCTTTTGCGTATCTGGCCCTTGGGGTCAGAGATGTCGAAGCCGAACTCCTCGTAGCAGACGAGATCCTTGGCATCTGCCTTCCGCGGGACTTCCCGCTCCGGCTGGCTCGGATAGCCGAGCGTGACGAGGGCTATCGGGTCATAGTGGCCGGGCACCTTAAGCAGTCGCCTCAATACGTCTTTCTTAGGCAGGTGGCAAATCCAACAGGCGCCGAGGCCCATATCATGCGCAGTCAGGAGCATGTTCTGTATGGCGGCGGATGCGCTCTGTACATAATCCGCATACTCGGTGTTGTTAGTCTTGTTGTAGTACAGCACGAAGATGCCGACAGGGATGTTCTTCAGGTGTATGACTCCCTTCTCAACCAGTGAGTCCCTGTGGGATTTGTCCTCGACAACTAAGAATCTCCAGCCCTGTATATTGCAGGCGCTGGGCGCCCGGTTGCCCGCCTCGATGACCTTGAGTATCTTCTCGCGCTCTACTGGCTTGTCCGCATAGACCTTGACACTCCTGCGCGTCCTTATCGCTTCTTGCAGTTCCATCATCTATCCTTCAGTAGGTTGTAGAGGCGCTCGTTGCCATATATATCAGTGCCCTCCAGAAAAAGTATGAGCGCTTTCATGAAGAGAGTGGTGAACTTGACCTTCACGACCGTATCCGCCGGCTTGCCGTCCTTCAAACCAACGCTGAGGCAGTAGCCTTTCTTTAGGCGATGGTGCTGCATTATACCCTCCAAGGCGGAGACTGCAGATTCTCTGTAGGACTTCTCGCCGGTTAGCTCATGCAGCTTCATCAGGGCTATCAGCATGTCAGTCTCGCTGTCCAAGTTGCTCACCTTGGAATCCGCGTCTGCAGGGAAAAGCCCTGTGTCTGGCGACTGCCTGGAGACCCAGAAGTCGGCAATCCCGCGCGCAGTCTCCAGGAAGGGTTCGCTGTCATCCATGAAGTGCGCACAGTCGCAGAAGGCATCCACCACCGGGAAGGCGGAGGTCAGCGAGGGCTTCGACTTGACCGATACTGTGTCGCCGTCCAGGCTGACGATAGAGGGGGGAGTGTCATACTTCGCGAGCATGACGCTCTTGAACGCCTCGACCCAGTTGAGGATGTCCTGGGAAAGGGTTTCGTCCCCAGTGGCCTTGTACAGCTCCAGGTAGGAGAATAGGGAGTTGGTGTTGTGCTTCATCGTGCGGACCTGCCTGCACCTGGCGGCAGTCTTGGGGCTGAGCCTCATGAGCGGGCCTAGGGAGGTGACATGGTATGTGGGGAAAAGGCCGTGCCTTTTGAAGAAGGGGAGTTTCCGCCAGGAGGCTGCCATCTCCCGGCATATGCCCAGGTACTTCTCCTCGCCTGAGAGCTTGTACAGCTCAACCAGAAGCTCGATTGTGGTGTTGTCCTTCGACTCGGCTATGGGCATCGAGCCGAACGGCACGAAACTCTCCATCACAAAGAAGCCGTTTCTGTAATTGCGCGATATCAAGGCGTCTACTATTGAGGTGGCCAGTTCAAGCGTCCCCTTGTCGCGCGTGAAATGATGGTGGTCCACAAGGCCCAGCAGCAGGTCTGTGTGGGCAAAGGTCTTGATGGAGGAAAACACCCTAAGTCTCTTTTCGGTGCTAATGAGGTTGCCCTTGAGATGCCCGCTTAGAAGCGAGATTTGGTTATCCGTGAACTCCGACTCCCCAAAGTAGTCGAAGAACGGGAGATAGTCGCCCAAGTCTTCGAGTATATGGCCATAGACTATTGGCTTGCCGGTGTTGCCGTCAAGCCTGCTCATCGGGACGCCGTCCTCCCTGAGGTAGTCCTCTTTCATCCACCCGATTACCTCTTGGCACCGGGATTTCAACTCCCTTTTGTTCATCTTTGCCGAAGTTTAGAAAGTGATTTTAGAAACTGAATTATCTTCTCAGACCTTTTCTCCCATGTGTAATCTTTGGCCAGGGATCTAGCCTTCTTGGCCCGCTTCGCCGCGCTGGGCGAGAGTGCCAGGCGTATGGCCGCCGCCAGTGAATGTGGATTCTCTGGTTCGAAGAAGAAGGCCGAATCCTCGTTCAGAACCTCACGCAGAGAAGGAAGGTCGGAAGCGACTATGGGGCGCTCAGCGGCCATGTACTCAAAGAGTTTGAGGGGGGATGTGTATTCACTAGAGATTCGGTCTTTTTTGTTCGGTAAAATCAGCACGTCTGCTGCGGAGAGAAAGAGTGGTATTCTGCTCGCAGGTACGTGTCCTGTGAAGATGACATTCTCGGGGGCTTTCGTCCTGAGCCTGTTTATATCCTGCTTCTTGCCACCTACGACAATAATCGTGAAGTTGGGAAGCTCCCTAGCAGCTGCTACAAGAGTTTCAACGCCTTTCCATTTCTGCAGAGAACCAGTGTAGATTAACAATTTCGCAGATTTTTCAAGTTTCAATCGGGCCCTGGCCAGCTTCTTCGGAGGCGCCTTTTCTATAAAAGACAGGTCTGCAGCATCTGGGATGACGGCAGTTGGCAAGTCGAACGTCTCTGAGTAAAGCTCTGCCATGCGAGCAGTTATAGCAGCGACGCCATCAATGCCGTTCATGTGCTTAGACCGCATGCTACTGAACTTGTGTACTTCGCAAACTACTGGTGGACGATTGTCAAAAAGGCGGGCAATGAGGGTGGCAGTGGGCTCGTGTCGCGAGTAGATGATATCGAAGTCCTTGTTACTGCCAAAGTATTTGAGTGCGGAGAGTGTGAAGGTGATTGTGGATATGAAGAACCATAAGCGCGGTATCTTCAGCTTGTGGAGCATGGGCAGGTCCACGGCTGGCACTCTAACTATCCTGAACTTATGTTTGATGTTGTAGTAGGACCAAACATACTTATCCCCATAAGTCCTGTTCTCACGCCTGTTCGGTAGTAGCAGGGTGACATCGCAACCAGCCTTAGAGAGTGCCTCGCAAGTCTTGGCTACTTGGATGGAATTGGCCCGTTGGCTTGGCAATCTGGAATCAGATATATAAAGTATTTTCATGTTTTGAATAGTTTTATGATTCGTTCCATGAGTATGGTGAGGTTGTGGTTGTCAACTATTTCTTCCCTTAGACTTTTTTTATTCTTCATGTTTAATGCCTTATTCACGGCTTCGGAGAAGTCTTTCTCATTTCTGAAGAACGTAGGGCCCTTCAAACTCATATACACCGTTCCTTTGACTACTGGGGGGAGCCCACAAGACATGGCTTCTAGCACTGTCTTGTCAAGGCTCCCAGTGGCGCTGGCAGAGACCAGAGCATCGGCCTTGTTATAAAGCTCTGGTATTTCGGTATAGTCTACCGGACCTATAAATTCAACATTCTTACTCAGGTTAAGCTTCGACACGAGAGATTTCAGCTCTTTGAGGTATGCTTCTTGAGATTCTATAGGCACCCCCCCTATGACGAGTAGTTTTGCGTCGTTGTGCTCCTTTATCAGGTTCGACATTCCGAGAATAAGAAGCTCTAGCTTCTTTACGGGGGAGATTCTACCGACCGATATGAGTAATATTCCTTTTTTTTCAATATCCTGCGGTTTGAAAAAATTGGTATCAATGCCATGGCCCAGTGAGATGACCTTGTCGCTACGTATACCGACGCTTTCTTTGGAAGCTGTAAGAAGCCCGTCCGCGAGGAAGTGAGCAATTTTCAGCTTTTTAGTGACAGTTCCGTGCGTGTGCCACATATAAAGCTTCTTTCCAAAGAGCTTCGCATATGGAGCCGACAGGATTGTATAAATGGGGTTCATGTGACAAAAAACAACATCCACGTTTGGGACTAGAGAGAACATGCACCTATTAAGCATTAATGTCCTCTGGAGCTTGTTTTTGCCCAATTTTTTCACTTCTACATTGTCGGGCAAATCCATCTCACCTGTGTCGAGGCAAACCACGTAAATTTTGTTGACTCTGCTCGCCATCTCCTCTATCCAGCGGTGCACAAACCCGATTCTCGGGTCATTCTTGTCGACACGTCTGGTGAAGAACAGGACATTCATCTCTTTACTTTGCTAATATGACATTTTAAACTCGCAAGATGCTAAACTAAAGTCTAAAATGCGCATTCTCGTCACGGGTGGCGCCGGTTTCATAGGCAGTCACATATGCAAGGCCCTAATCAGAGGGGGGCATGAAGTCGTCTGCCTTGACAACTTCGACCCCTATTATGACCCCGCCTACAAGAGGCAGAACATAGAGGCGCTGGACATAGGGTTGATGGAAGGGGATATTACTGACCTGAAAACCGTCGAGGAGGCGTGTAAAGATTGTGAGTTTGTCTACCACGAAGCCGCTCAGGCAGGAGTGCGCGCATCGGTGAAAGACCCTATTAAATCATACAGGGTCAATACGGTAGGTACACTCAATGTGTTGAAAGCGGCTGCTGATTCCGGAGTGCGCAAGATGGTCAACGCATCATCTTCATCAGTTTATGGAAAAGTTGAATACATGCCTTTTGATGAGAAGCATCCAAATAGCCCGATTTCGCCGTACGGTGTCTCAAAGCTTAGCGCTGAGCACTATTGTAACATTTTCTCGGAGCTTTACGGGCTCAAGACGGTCAACCTCCGATACTTCACAGTCTACGGGCCGCGCATGAGGCCCGACCTCGCCATCTCCGTATTTACGAAGAAGGCCCTGAAGGGCGAGCCGCTCCCCATGTTTGGGGACGGGCACAAAACTAGGGACTTCACATACATAGATGATATAGTCGCGGGCAACCTGCTGCTGCTTAGGGAAGGGGAGGGGACGTTCAACCTGGGGGGCAACGACAGGATAACTGTGAACGAGCTTGCCGAGAAGATAATCAGGATAACCGGCTCACACTCCAAAATCGAGCATATGGACGACGCGAAAGGGGATGTGGAGCACACGTGGGCCGATGTCGAAAAGGCCGAGAAGGAGCTCGGCTGGAAAGCCAAAGTGGGCATTGATGAGGGTCTCAAAAGGTTCGTGGAGCACGTCAGGAAAGAGACAGAAGATAATGGCTAGTCCCGGGTTTTGAACCTGACCTTCCCCTCAGGCAGTGTTTCGAACGGCCCCTTGAAACGCTTGGAGAAGCCTGGCGGGTCGAGTGTTATTTCGAAGCCATCGTCATGGAACTCGTAAGTCAGCGCTACATTTTCTTTCGACTTCCTACCGTCCCTCTTCGAGAAGGCGGCCTCAAAAGAGGCGCGATTGCCGGAGAGTCGCGGCGACGAGTCCAAATCCCATTGGGTCGAGTAGGTATCGAAAAGCTCGTCTAGGCATTTCAGCAGTACGTGCCTAATTGGATATGACATTGAGAAGAGAATATTCCCGGCCCTCAACTCTACTAAGGATTTATAAAGCCTCCTCCTGACGTCCACGGCGTTCTCCCTAAGGAAGAGCTTTAGGTTCCCGGCCGGTTTGAGGCCCTTGGGGGTTGATGGAGAATGGGTAGCCGCTTTCCATTCCGGCACGGTGACAAGATTCCTCCATCCACTTTCCTTCGTTCCCAGGTATGCTATGGTACCGCCGCCTACCGCTCCGCCGAAGCTTATGTTCATGGGTTTTTTCTTTCCGCGCAGCATCACGCAGTAAGCATTGTTCTCGAACTTCAGGATGCCCGAATCGTCAAAGAGGCGCAGGTACTGTTTTTCGAGAGGCGACGGTTTCATCGGTATTTTGTCTATGCTCCTGGCCACCCATGCGATGCGCCCGTTCCAGAATATCCTGCACTGGTAGTTCTTCTGCAGCCCGATATGGCTGGTGATTCCGCCGTCCGGCAGCTGGTGGCGCATGAGCTGGTTCAGGGAGAGGGAAGCATATCTCAAATAGTGGTTGTTGCCAGTCCTTTCATAAGCCCAGACTAGGCAGGGTATGTCAAAGGGGTTGCTGGCCACCTCATAATCAGACTCCCAGTACCACCTCTTGGCCTCGAAGCGCATCTCCTTTATGCCGTCGGGGTGTGTTATGCCCACCAGGAAGTCGACTCCCCTGAGCAGCTCGCTCTCCCATTTATCAGAACCAAGAGCTTCCAGAGCATGGATGGCAAAGGTTATGTGGCGGGAGTGGTAGTATGAGGACACATCCGTGTCGCCCACATGGGTGGCATATTTCTCCGCGTCGGGGAGATATGGCACGGATCCGTCCTTATTCTGGTTCTTGAAGAAGAGCTTAAGGCAGTCCGTCAGGGCCTTCTTCCAGCTCGCTTCCGGGAATATCTTGTATGCGGAAGCGAGTCCGGTAGCCCCCCAGAGCCCCTGGTTTGGGAAGGCTTCCGTCGTCGCATCGGCCAGGGCTCAATGGGTCAGTACGCGGGAGTCGGCGAGAGAGCGCCCCGCGTTGACCGGCGGTCGCTCGAGTGCGATGATAGACGCAACGTCACACCCAACCGCCTGGGCTGGCGG
>CAZINR010000029.1:0-15500 GCA_964540655.1 uncultured archaeon
GTCAGAGCCGGAGACATCGAGCTGAAGTCAGAGCCGCTGCCAGACTTCATGATGGGGATAGTCGAGGACGGGGGACTGCTGCCCCACGTCAAGAAGGAACTGGACAGGAAAAAATGAAGACTGCGCTGATGATAGTGGACATGCAGAAGGATTTTGTCGAGGATGGAAAAGCACTAACTGTCAGAGGGGCTAAAGGAGTCGTGCCTAAAATTAGGGAAGCTCTAGAAGCTGCCAGAGAAGCCCAGCTGCCAATAGTCCATATAGTGAGGCAGCACAGGGCCGACGGGACGGATGTCGAGAAGTTCCGCTACGAGATGTTCAGGAAGACGCCCTACGCCGTCGAGAAGACGGAGGGCTCCGAGATAATAGAAGAGCTGAAGCCGCAAGAAGGGGAGACGGTCCTGCCGAAGACGCGCTTCAGCGCCTTCTTCCACACGAACCTGGACGCAATCCTGCGGAGGATGGGCATCCAGAAGATAGTCCTGGCGGGCATACAGTCCCCGAACTGCATACGCGCGACGGCTGTTGACGCTCTCGCGCTGGACTACGACGTGGTCCTGCTGACCGACGCAATCGGCTCGAAGACGAAGAAAATCCATGACGCCAACATGCGCGACATGGAGAACATGGGCATGGAGATAAAGACTGTCAACGATTTCGTGAAGGGGTTGAAATGACACCTCCTAGGAGGAAACCTAAACCAAAGGCGATGCCTGATTGGAGAGAGAGGGACGCTGAGCTCACCGGCGCCCCCAACAGGCACGGGAACCACAATTATATGGAGTATCTTGCTTCAAGGGGCGAGTTGCCCACTTATAGGCATTCGGACCTGGACATGTATGAAAAGATGACAGAGGCAGAAAATCCTCCACCCAGAGAAAAAAAGAAAAGATGACCTACAGAATCGCATCCGTCCCCGGAGACGGGATAGGGAAGGAGATAATCCCCGAAGGGAAAAAGGTCGTGGAAGCGGCCGCAGACAAGTACAGCTTTAGCGTCGAGTGGACCGACTACCCCTTCGGCTCGGACCATTACCTGAAAACGGGCGAGGTGCTGACCGACGATTCCGTGAAGGAGATCGGGAAGAACGACGTCATCTATCTGGGCGCGCTGGGCGACCCGAGGGTCAAGCCCGGCGTCCTGGAGAAGGGAATCCTGCTGAAGCTGAGGTTCGCTTTCGACCAGTACGTCAACCTGCGCCCGGTCAAGCTGCTCCCGAGCATAGAGGCTCCAGTGAAGGGCAAGGGGCCGGAAGACATAGATTTCGATGTCGTCCGCGAGAACACCGAGGACTTCTACGTAGGCATCGGCGGGAGAGCTAAGAAGGGCAAGTCCAAGGGCGAACTGGAAATAGTACGAGAACTTTACACTACGAGATTCGGACTGGACATAGAAACGGATGCGGATGAGATAGCATATCAAATCGGCATGATAAGCAGGAAGGGTGCTGAGCGCGTAGTCAAATATGCCTTTGACCTGTGCAAATCCAAAGGCAAGAATAGAGTCACTGCCGTCGACAAGGCCAACGTCCTGACGGACATCTATGGTTTCTGGCGCGAGATTGTGGAATCGGTATCCAAGGATTACCCAGGCATCGAGCACGAGTACAACTATGTTGATGCTGTCACTATGTATTTCCTGACCAAGCCCGAATGGTTCGACGTGGTCGTCTCCCCGAACATGTTCGGCGACATAATCACCGACCTGGGCGCGTGCGTCCAGGGCGGCATAGGCCTGGCAGCCAGCGGGAACATAAACCCGGACGGAGTCTCCATGTTCGAGCCGGTCCACGGCTCCGCGCCGGACATAGCCGGCAAGGGAATCGCGAACCCGGTGGCGACGATTCTGGCCGGGGCGCTGATGGTCCGGGAGCTTGGAGAAGAGGAGGCCTCAGACGCCATAGTGCGCGCAGTCGAGAATGTGCTGAAAGAGGGCAAGGTGCGCACGAAAGACCTGGGCGGGAAGGCCAGCTGCAGCGAGATGGGCGACACGATAGCCGAAAAATTGGAATAATGAATCCAGTATCAGAATGGGACATGCGCTTTAAGAAAGGAGGTTATATCTGGGGCAAAGAACCTAGCCAGACAGCTCTTGAGAGCGTGAAATACCTAAAACCCGATTTCAAAGTACTTGACATAGGTTGTGCCTATGGCAGAGATTGCAAATTCCTTAATGAAAGGGGAATTAAGACCACCGGCATCGATCTCTGTAAAGAAGCTATACGGCTTGGGCGGGAATTTATTCCGCCCAGTGATCTCCTAGTGGCAGATGCTATGCAAATGCCTTTTGAAGACTCGCAATTTGATGCCCTTTTCAGCCATCTTTTCCTTCATCTGTTATACAAACAAGAAGACCGGCGTAGATTCTTGAAGGAATGCACAAGGGTTCTAAAAACAAATGGATTGATGTTGCATTCCTTCTTTTCCACCAAGGATCCGACTTTCGGCGAGGGAGAAGAAATCTCAAAAAATACATTCTATGTAAAAGAAAAGGCCAGGACGGCGCATTATTTTGACGAGTGCGAGGTGCGCTCGGATTTCTCCGGATCGGATATTCTCGAACTGAGAAAACTGACTGAGGACCACACGCACGGTTCTCCTCACACTCACGTCTATTGGTTCATTGTCGCAAGAAAGCCAGCCTAAGCACGTTTTTAATAATTCTAACGCAAATTAGCCTCTCGCTCAGTCTAATAAGACTGAGGACCGAAGACTCAAAACCTTCTTGCGGGGGTGCCGGAGTCTGGTCAAACGGGCAGGACTTAAGGAACCTTTTCTTTCTTCCAAAGAAAGAAAACCTTCATGAAAAGAAAGAAGGGTTCGAGAGATCCTGTGGCTTAGGCCTACGTGGGTTCGAATCCCATCCCCCGCACTTCCTTTTTACACCTTGTTAATCTAACTTATCATGTCAAAATCCCCCAAGAAGGTAAAGGCTAAAAAGCACCCCGTCTGCGAAGCGTGCGAAGCCCCCCATAAGCCCAAATGCAATTTCCGCGGGGCGTTCGTCAGGGAGATAGGGCGCCCCAGGGAAGATTGGCGAGAATGCAGGTTCGTTAGGTGCAGGATGGGCGAGGCAGCGGCAATCAGGGAGATACGCCGCGCTTCCGAGGAGCCCTCCTCAAGCCTTTGGCCCACTTGGAGCTACGAGAAGGTCGACGGGAGGAGGACATGGGTACTCCCGGTCATGACCTCCCAGAAGAAAGGCGCCATAACCGGACATGGAAGCTTCGTCGCCTGGGACGAGGAGGCTAAGATTTTTCGCAGGACCGGCCAAAGGCTCAGCAGGGGAGTGAACAAGCAGCTGGTACAAGCAGGCATAGAGAGGGCGAAGAAGCTCTCCGGGAAATAAATACTTTAATCCTTTCCGAGGCTAAATTAGCATGACAAAGCCCGGCCCAAGGAAACATCCGTGTAGGGGGTGTATACTCAGGCGCAACTGTGAGTTTCACGGGCAGCACACACCCTCGCCTAGGGAGCCCAGGGAATCTCATAGAAGTTGGCGATCCTGTATCTTCTACAGATGCCCGGACGGCACCGGAGCGGCGAAGACAGCGATACGCAATGCCGCCATGGGGCCAAGCGAGGCAAAGGGGGAAGTCGAGCAACTCATGTGGCAAAAGCGGCATGTTGAAGGCGAGGGAGAGACATTTGTTTTGCCTGCCGTCACAGATAAGAAAACAGGATTCGTAACGCCCAGGGGACGTTTGTTAATTGAGCGCGAAGGTAAGTTACATCTGACCGGTCAAAGACTAGGGTCTTTCGCCATGGCGCAATTAGAACATCATGTGCGCCGTGGGCTGAGGAACTCTGGGGCCTCGGAGGAAGAGATAGAAAGGAGTCTACAATCCAAATAACCTGTTATCTTCTACGCATAATATTTCCTCTAGGCAACTATTACTGTCTAAACCACATATAATAACCACCTATTGCCGCCGACTCCTAGTCTCCCGTCCGCCTCGGGAGAAAAAATGGGCTTGATGAAAAACAAGAAAGGGCAAACGGATTCTGTGTTCAAGCTGGCCCTCGTGGTGATAATAATCGCCGCGGTGCTGGCTGTAGTGGCTTATATGATGGGTTCGGCGTGGACGGGCGCGGGCGACATCGCCAGCAGCACGACCGAGGCTACGGGAACAGTGGAAGACTCGACGAACTGCATGGTAACCGGAACCTGCACCGGGGCCGGTCCGGGGTCCTGAGATGCATTCTACGGTGTTCAGGTTAGCGGTAGCAGTTATTGTGGCGGCAGCCGTGTTCTTCCTTCTCGCTTCCAATTTCAGCGAGATTGGAGACTCCGCAAACGAAAGCGTGAGCGGCATAGAAAAAGCGAGGCAAACCAGTCTCAACAAGAGCATGGCATATCTGCAAAGATGAAGCGGAAGGGCATGACGCAGGAGGTCTTCAGGCTCGCCATGGCCGTTATCGTCGTTGCAGCCCTGCTCTCGATTTTCGCGGTCTTCTTCTCGGACGTCCGCGAGTCGGGCCAGGTGTCGGTCAACGCCACGGCGGGAGCGCTGGAGGCTTTCTCCAGCAAAATCGCAAACAGGACGGCCGGATTCTGATGACTTTAGGAGTAAACCGCAAGGGGACCTCTTCCGAGGTCCTGAAACTGGCCGCTGCGATGCTGGTAGCGCTTGCCGTCTTCTCTCTTCTGGCCACCTTCGCTTTAGGGCCGAAGAGGGCCGACTCGGTGTCGGAAAAAGCGGGACATGACTTACTGGATTTTACCCAAAACAATGCGGTGGAGATAATCGATTACGAATGAAACGAAAAGGCATCGGTGTCGAGGACACGCCGTTCATGGTGCTGGCCGCGGTCGCGGTCATAATGATGGTGACTTGGATAGGAATAAGCGTGATGGCGACCTTCGTCGAGGGCAACGAGAGGCAGACTGCGATACAGGCGGCTACGGACATCTACAAAATGGCCAAGCTGGTGAGTCTGGGCTACGACGGCTCTTCGGAGAGGAAATCCATTTATATTCCACACGGGTACGCGATAGAAATCGACGGTGAGATATCCGTATTGTCCGACACACAATTCGTGAATGGCACCCTTACGAATTCGACCCTGCTCTCAGAGCCTTTGGTCATCCGGGGGGTCGAGATGGCGGCCGAGCTGCCTGTTCTGCCCCCCGGAGACCACGAGCTGCTGTTGACATATTCTGCTGAAGATGGAAAGGTCTTCGTTTACTGGGAATAGAGGGCAGGCACCCGCCTTGGATTTGGCCATATTCATGAGCATATGCATACTCGCGCTCTCTTACCTATTCATCCAGGCTACGAGGTCGAGCGGCTCAAGAGGCTTCATAGAGGAGAACGAGAACATCAATGAGGTCGCCGTCAGAGCCCTGAGCTCACTGGTCCAGAGCGGCGGAGGGGAGATAGAGATAAAGACGGTACAGCCCATCTCAATGAAAGCGGTCGAAGCTGACTTCTCCGAGGACATCAGGAAGATAATGAGATACGCGGACGCGGTCATAATGGTGTTGGATGAAACCCTGCAGGAGGCCAGAATCGGCCGATCGGGACAACTCAGCTCCGACGACCCCTATTTTCTCTACGTCAAATCCCGGTTGGATGGAATATCCGAATATCTGCTCTATCTGGACGAACTCGTCGGCGGAGTGATAAGTGACGGTTTTTCAGAAGCCGAGTCCGAGAAGGACTCCCCCTGCGGCACCCTGGGTCAGCTATCCGACTATCTTCCGGGCTACGGG
Organism: uncultured archaeon; assembly: GCA_964540655.1. Taxonomy (GTDB): domain Archaea; phylum Altiarchaeota; class Altiarchaeia; order JAFGQM01; family JAFGQM01; genus CAZQBY01. The sequence continues at coordinate 5,716 of CAZINR010000029.1, forward strand.
GAAGCAGACAGGGAATGCAGAGAGGCCACGGACCCGTTCCTGGGCGTCTTGAGCGGGGACATAGCAAAATCCATGGAGAACATCACTTTTTTGTCAAGGCTCCTCGACATGGGCGGGATAGAGGCGCTGGATGGAATCGAGCTGATGGACAAAGTCAAAGAGGTGAGATGCGCGCTGTCCGATTTGAAAGAATCGGCCAACTCGCTTCTGACCTACATCGAGACCGGCCTGAACACCAGAGTGTCTTTTCTGGAGTTATTCCCAGTCGAGGTCAAGTCCGAGGCCATGACGGTAGAGCAGATGCTCGTCCATTCCTCCATAGCCCGGGGCAATCTTGTGGTCACGGACGAGGCCAGGTCGATGATAAGCGCATCGGCTCTCCTGCTGATGCGCAACAGGGACATGGGAGACATGCTCCCTGATTATGATCTCATGGATGACGGTCTCAAAGAGGCGGAAGGAGTAAAGAACGAGTCGGAGGATGTGCTGCTCTCTCCTCGCTCGCCCCTTTATCTCAAAACCAATGTGACTGCAGAAGCCCCCTACCACGAGCTCACGTTCGGCACTAGAACCTACTTGACCCCTTCCGGGCTGCTAGGCGTGAGGATGGAGATATGGGGCGATGACGTGCCTCATAAGCAGAAGAGCAACTATTTCGAGGGGGTCGATTACGTATTCGACACACCCTCCTATCCGGATTCCATCCATCACAGGACCTATGACGGGAGTTTCGTCAAAGGAAAAATCGAGGAAACTAGGGTGTCCAAGAGGGAGAAAAACTGGACCGAAGAGCGTAACGTTACGCCGGAGATAACCGCTCGCAGCCTTATCCAAGAAAGAAAGCTCATAAGGCCAATGACGGCATCTGCGGAGCTCCACTACGGGAACCTGAGCTGGCCCAACCAGACGTACGAATTCGACATAATGCATATCAAAATAATACAAACCTCGAATTATACCATAAACCTGAGCGCCTCGGATTTCGACTACAACCAGAGCGACGCGTTGAAATCCATAATTATGGGGACGTTGCTGTCTGCTAGGGCGGACATGAGGGCGATAGTGGTCGAGGAAATCGAGCGGAGGCTCGACGAGCTCCTTGTAGGGTATGAGTACAAGTTCGAGCTGAGGGACTGCTGCAAAGCGATTCTGGAGGTGAACCGGGGGTCAGAGCCCACAGGCAGGGAAGGCGTCGCCAAATACTATTATCTGGCCGACGGCTCAAGAGGGATTATGAAACTCACTGTATGGAGATGAAAGCAAAGGGGTGGCTGGTATGGACCTGGGGTAAGATGGGCAGTCTTCTGGTGTTCATGGGGATGATGCTCATGATGCTGACAGCCTATTCTTTCGTCAGCGCCGGCGCACAGTCCGACGGGGCCAACCAGGTCGCGAGGGATTTGAAGAATCTGATGACGGACACTTACAACGCCGCCGGAACAATGAATCTCGAGTATCGGCTTCCCGACAGCATCGACGGTGCGGATTATTCAGTCGAAATCCTGAACAAGAGCGGGGATACAGCCGGCATCATCGTGCGGACCCGCAGCGGATCGCGGGAGGTAATCGGCGGCGCCTCTCTGTCGGTTCCATTGTCGAATGGCTCTTTCGGCATGCTGAAGGGTTTTGGGGAGGGACTGCCTCATATCTGCATAGTCAAGCACAGGGAGACAATCTATATGGAACGCTCGAAATGCTCTTGAATAGACGGGGGCAACTGGGCCCCCACGGACTCGAGGACCTGCCCATGGCGGTGATGGCTTTCATCGTGGCGATAGCCTCGATTGTGATGTTCTTGGATATCTCCACCGGTCAACTCACCGAATCGGCCCTGGATGACATGCACGACACCGGCAAGAGGCTGGTCGAGACGCTTTCGGGAGGCATCTTTCAGACCGAGATCTCCCGCTCTTATGGCTCTAAGGTACTGGACGAAAGAATCATAGACGATGTCTGCCGGTCTGATTCTAATCTGACTGGGATTGCAGGATTCGTGGAATATCTCTTTCGGGCAAGAATCGCTACAGAGTCCAGGTCCTGGGAGTTCGGTCCGGAGCCGCCTGAACATGCACTCGCTTATGGAGGATATGTGACCGTCCTCATTGGCGACCGACTCGAGAACGGGGGGGTGGAGGTGAAGATATGGCGCGATTGAGAAAAAGGGGGTTCTATCCCCTTTACACTACACTCGGACTTTTGCTCGTGATAATGGTGATAGCCCTGAGCATACAATGGAATTCGCAGGGCGATAAGGCTTATACCGCCCATATAGATAGGCTCTCTTGGCTGAGGATGAACATGGCGGTCGAGAATGTCCGCATGATGGTTTCCTCCTCTCTGAAGAACCTCTTTCATGAAGCCGTAGTCAGGGTGGGAAAGATAGATGACGGCACTGTAAACCCATTCCTGAACCATTCAAAGGAACATGGATGGAATCTGATTCTGGAAAACATCTCCGATTACGTCTCCCGGAAATTCAAGAAAGAGATCTCCAAGATTGCCGACTTTTCGGACGGACATCACAGCACCTTCATCTTCGACGAGGGCATAAACATAACCCTGAGCGAGGTTATACCCAAAGATATCGGACTCAAAGAGTCCGAAGACGGCCTTTTGGGCGTGGTTAGGCTCCCCATGGCATCGACCAACCGCTATCATGGGTGGGAGACTGCACTCTTCGATAACAATATCACCATACCCCTGCGAGTCAGGCTGAAGGACATGTACGAGCGGGCATGGGACTTTCACCAGAACTATTACGACACCGTGAGCTGGACGTTCAGCTCGGCCATATACACGCGCGCATATATGAATGCGTATCTGGCCAAGAACGGTCCTCTGCTGAAAGAAGCCCATTATGATTTCGACCCGATTGCCACCCTGCTATTCGGCGATTTGGAAACTATACGCGAGTTCGGCAAAGATGTAACGTCTGTTCTGGACATCGGAGCCATCCCTGCGGCGACCTGGTTCGCGGAGTGGCAGTACCTTTCCGAGCCTTCTTTTCTCCCTGCGGGGTTTGACATGGGCCCGGAGGACAAGGAAAAGGCTCAGAAGGCAATAAGCAATAACTACCGCATGGGGGAGCTTGAGGAGGAGGTCTGCGATAATCTGACCATCCAGTCGGAAAGGACCGATTGCCGCTCGATATATGATGTCAAGGAGCTGGAGAAGAAGGTCGAATACTTGGAAGAGCAGGAGGACAAATACGAAGACTTATTGCGCGACATCGATGACTGGCTGGAGGATTACGACACCACGGCGTATGAAGAGTGCAGATCCTGCCGGGAGCGACGAGATGAATGCGAGGATAGATGCAGGCGCGGGGACAGGAGCAAGCGCCAGAGCTGCAATAGAGGATGCAAGAAAAAATACTATTGGTGCCGCGATAAGGGTCAGGACAAAGGGGAGTGCCGAAGGGAGGCGATAGAAGACATGAGGCTCGACCGCCTCACCTGCGAGGAATTCAGAGAAGAGGCGAGCGAGCTAATCGGCGACTTGGTCGAGGGACTGAGCGAGCTGGGAGGCGACGACTGCAGGGAGATAATAGATGAGACCAGGGACGAGCACACCGAGGGAGTCTATACGCCTGAAGACGTGGAAGATAATTTCGAGGAGAATGAGGAGGAATACGGTCTCGGCGAGACCGAGGACTACTGCCGGGATTCACTCAGCGGCATAGAAGAGCTGCAGAATATATTGGAAAACCAGCTGACAGAAGAGCAGATACAAGATTCCTACTGCGAGGGCCCGAACGGAGACTGCGACGACAACCGGAGATGCGAGGAGGGGGAGGAATGCTACCGCAAATGCAACTACTTCAACTGCCCCGCGAGCGGCGGCAGCTACGACTGCGTCAATGACAGGAGAACCGGCACTAGGACGGAGATGTGCAAGAAATGCTGGGAGACGCGGAAAGGGCGCGAATGCGATTATTTTCCTTATTCCATAAAGACCTGCGAATGCAGGTGCAGGGGTTCGGTGAGCATGGTCGTTGAGATAAACTACAATCTTGAGGAACTGCGAGAGTATGTCGAAAAGACCTACGTGGCGGTCAGCAATACTGCGCGCAACCTTGGCGAGCAGTTGAACCGGAGGGAGAAGGCGGACCAATTAGCGGAAGCGGTCGAAGACTTGGAGGCACAGGAGTTGGGGTATGACGTCTTCAGCAGGCTGGACACCTTCACAGTCAAATACGACAAGGGGGAGGCCTTCGGAAGATTCTGCTATTTATATCCCACTTTCAGGGACAAAGACAAGGGAGTCTGCGGAGATTCCGTAGAGTCGGTGGTGACCTACACCATCCAGGTCGCGGCCGCGGCGCTTGCCACGATGTTCTCGGGAGGGGCGGCAACGCCCATTTTGGAGTTCGCGAAGAACTTCTTCCCGCTGATATATGAATCGGAGGTGAGATATAATCTCACCGAGACGCTAATCGACGATTCCAACCGCGTCATCCTCACTAACATCGCCGGTCCGGGCGCGGAGCTCTACACCTATGCGCCCTTCGAGTTCGAGATATACAACGACAGGGAGTTCTCCATAGGCTCCGCGACCTTCGGCAGGACCATGGTCTATGTCTATCTGCCTGCCGTAAAAGACGGGATGCAGCGTGTCTTGGAGGGCCTGCTGAGCCCCGACTGCAAGGGAGACAAATGTGAATGATTTTTATACTATTAAGTATAAATAGGTTATACTAGAAAGTAATACTAAGATGCTGAAACTGAAAAGCAAAATCGGGCCGAAGGGCCAGGTGGTAGTGCCGAAGCCGATCAGGGACAGCTTCGGTCTGAAGCCCGGTGGGGTCGTGTACTTCTACGCCAAAGGCGACGAGATACGGCTGGGGAACGGGGATAAGGAGGTGCTGGAGAAGTTCTTCAGCTTCAAGAAGATGAAACAGCCGGAGAATATCGATTGGGACGAGGTCTTCTATTCGCAGTTTGAAGAATGAGATATTTGGATACTACGGTCTTTGTTTACGGGGCGATATACGAGGGTCCGAAGGCCACCAAAGCCCGCGAGATGCTGGCCGACTCCATAGAGGCGGGTTCTGTCGTCACAAGCTGCCTGACAATCGACGAATTCGTCCGGGCTGTATGGAAGCTCTCTGGGAATAGGGCAGAGGCCATCGAACGCGGTTCCACGCTTTTCGAGTTCTCCAACCTGCGGATTTCCCCCGTGACCAGGAACGATTCGTATAGGGCCCTCTCTCTGATGAAGAAGTACCCTCATCTAAAACCGCGCGACGCGACCCATATCTCCGTAGCTATTAGGCTTGGCGCCGGGGCCATAGTATCCGACGACAAAGACTTCGACGGGCTTAAAGAGATAAAGCGGGAAGGGCTGGACTGATTTATATAGTTAAACTTTCTATACTTATATAACTAATGCCTACTAACGTCTGCATAAAGGGAATCAGGAAATCGGATTGGAGATACTTCAAATCAGAGGCAGCCAAAGCAGACAAGACCATGGGGGATTTCTTCAGCTCGTTAGTCCTTAAATACAAAGAAAACAAGGAAGATAACTGGGATGATATTTTGTCAAGGAGTCCGATGCTGAGCGAGAGCGATGCCGAGGAAATAACTGAACGGGCAAGGGCTTTTAGAAAGGACTTCGACTTCAGATGACCCTAGTGCTCGACACCAGCGTCGTTATAGAGTTGGCCAAGGGAGATGGCGACACGATCTCCAAGCTGGAGAAATTGAGACAAAAACGGCCCGGAAAGCTCTGCATAACCTCGCCGACATATTCCGAGACATATTATGGTTGCCTTAACAAAAGTGAAAAGGCTCGTAGGTCGATGCTGGACTATCTGAACTCTTTTGAACTGATGAACACCAATAGGCAAAGCTCTATAATACTCGCTCACCTCAGGGAGCAATCACACGAAACCGGCAACAAGATACCCCCCATGGATTTGCTTATAGCTTCGATAGTCCTGGCCGGGAAAGGCACCCTGGTGACTAAGGACAGGCATTTCTCCTTTGTCAGGGCACTTGACTCGGTCCTACTCTGAGCTCAGCAGTCCTGCCTGAAGTGCTCCCACTCGCCCTTCTTCTCGGCGTAGAAGTCTTTTGCGCGCATCACGGCGATGCCGGCTACTGCCGCCGTGACTATCTTGCCGACCTTGCTCATGTAGGCCTTTGTCAGAGTCCCCCATAACCCGCTGGAGACTCCGGTCGAAGCAGCACTCTTGATGCCCATGATCTTGTCGGCCTCTGCTAGGTTCTTGGCCGTGCTGGTGGCGGCTTCTGCAGCCTTGGCAGTCTTAGCCGCTTTAGCAGCCTCATCAGCCAATCTTGTATACTCTGCAGCCTTTGCTGCATGCCCTGCTTCTTTAGCTTTTGTAGCCGCCTCAGTATAAATACTATTTGCTTTTGTATAATCTGCCGCCGTATAAGCAGTCTCTGCGGCTTCCCCACCTCCTCCGAGCCAGCTCGACGCACCCACAAGGTTCCCGACAGCGATGCCTACCGCAAAACCCGACATGAAAGCCCTCACGTCCGGGCTCCTGCAGAAAGCTCCCAGGAAAGAAGACAAAAGGGAAAGTCCCAACAACACCTGTGGTCCAAGGAACATCGATGCGCCGAAACCCGCAACCGCCCCTACCCAGAACTTCCAGTCTTTGAACATGCTGCCTTCCTCGAACTCGGCGCACTTCACGTCGCCGCAGCGGCAGTCGTTGTCGTGGCCGTCGTCGCACAGCTTCGGCTCAGCCTCCGGGTCGTCGGTCTCCTCCGGCATCTTGGCCGGGTCGTCGTACCAGTCGTATGTCACCCCGTCGAAGGCGCAGACGAACTCCGTCTCCGCGCACTCCATGGTCTCGCACTCCTTGCTCTGGTCGCAGGTTAGCTCGTCGGGAGACATCCATTGATAACTCTCGAAACCCGCGCTCCCCGCCGAGCCAGCCGCTCCCGCCGCCTCGCCGCTAGCCGCGCTCCCAGAGCTTTCCGAAGCTGCGGATGCCCTCGCGCCAGAGCCTCCTCCACTCCAGCTCACCTTCCGGCACACCTTGACATTAGCATCGTTTATTCCGGGCACGCTCCCGCCGTCCGCATCCATGACCATCCAGCAGGGAGTGTTCTCGTTGCACTGGCACAAATCCCCGCTGCCAGTGCTGGTCCTGTCCACAAGACCGTCGCAGTCGTTGTCATAGCCGTCCCCGCAAATCTCGGCCCTGAACTGATATTCTTGAGGGAGGTTCTCGTCGCAGCCTATGCAGATGAAGTAGCCCTCACGGTCTCCTGAGGTGTAAGACTTGACGCATAAGATATCTTCTGTCGTTATCCGGCCATCCTTGTTGACATCGGCGCACTCCATGCTGTAGCTGCCTATCTGTTTGGCCTCTATCATCATTATGAGCGCCTCGTCGAGGGCGTCTATGACCGTGTCGCCGTTTATGTCGCCCCTTATGCCCTGGCAGTTGTCCAGCCCATAGACCTTCATGCACTTGTCCGGGATAGTTTGCCCAGAGAGCAATGTTTCCGGGTTGTCCAAGTCCATTCCAGAGAAGTACTTCATGCAATTCTCGTCTTCTATATCCAACCGTCCATCTTGGTTGAAGTCACAAGTTTCAAGGATTTCAGGCGGAATCCCTATTCCGTTTTCAGCCGCATCTATAAGCCTTTTTAGAATAGCGCTATCCGTAGCCTGTGTCTCGGGATAGTATCTCGCTCCATCGCTGTTGTCTGTTGTCAGAGTCCCTCCGGGAATGTCAATGAACTCGTCCCCATCCAGGTCGCAGCTCAGGACGGTGTCGTACTCCGCATCGAAGCATATGCCGCCGTTCTCATCACCGAACCACTTGCCTCCCACGACGTTCGACATGCATTCCAAGTCCTGCTCGTCTACGTCATCGTCCAGGTCGTAATCCGCGCAGTCCGCGTAATCTCTCCTCGCACTTTGCGGAAGCGGAAGTATCATGTTCTGCATAATCTCCAGGTCGGACTCGTCCATGCTCAGGTCGCCGTCCAAGTCGCCCTTGAACGCCTCCTCGCATATTATCGAGCCGTAGATTATGCCTCCAGTGACCGCCTCGAAGCAGGAAATCAAATCGCTCTCAGAAACGGTTATCAAATCGCTCTTGTAATCGTAAACGCATTTCCTCACATCCTTCATGTCGTCGCAGCCGGTCGGAGAATCAACGGCCAGCGGGCACCTCACCGACTTGCCGCGCCCGGTGTCCGCCACGTAGACCCTATCCTGTATGAGCATGTCCTGGTCCTCCGCATAGATGCTCATGAGGTATATCCCCTCGTTCATCGGCGCGGTGAAGGTCGCGTCGTATGCCTGGTCCTGCCTGTCCCACCTCAAATCTTTGAGCGACCCGTAGAGGTTGGCCTTGAATATCTCCAAGGACGGAAGCGGGTCTCCCTCGAAAGTAGCCGTAAGGAAGGCCTCGAACTCCTCCGAAGGGGTCAGGACCCTCTTCTCCAGCCTGTGCTGCAAAACCAAATCTGGAGAAGCTTCGTCCGACTTGAAATGGCTAACGAACTCTCCGCCGTACCTCTGCCCGCCCTTCTCGACCACCAGAGAAACCACCGCCCTGTAATCGCCTTTGAACGGTACTGTTACGTTGGCGTACCAATAACCCTCGTCGGAAAGGCTCAGAGCTCCTTCCTCTGACCTCAGAAGCGAGTTGCCTGAGGCGTAGTAGAGCGTCAGGGTGTTGGATATTATCTGGAAATCATAAGAGCCGTTGAGCTTTATGTCGAATTTGAGCCCTATGGGCGGAAGCCTGGATATCGGATAAACCGGCTCCACGGTCAGGCCGTCTATCTCATATGGGGTTTCGTTGACGACCAGCTGCAGCGGGAATGTTTCCATCCTGCCTTGGTACGTGGCTTGTATTATGACGTTGTAGATGCCTGTCTTCTCGGGAGCGACTCCCACAGCCACCCACTCCGCGATGGACCAGGGCAGGGAGGCTATCAGGAGAGCCGCTATTATAGCTAGACTTGCGAGGGTTTTGGGGCGGTTCATTTTGTTTCTCCTAGATTAAGGCAGCAAAGCTTAAAAAATCCGATTTCGCGAAATTAACCCTATCTGATGTAATCGGTGTCTACCTTCTTGCTCTTTTCAAACTTCTTGCTCTTCAGTTCCTTCTCTATCTTGACCACCGAATCGCCGAGAGCCTTCTGCAGCCCCATGGCGGTTATGGGCGACACCACTATCTTGCTCACCGGCTTCTGGGTAGTCATGTCTATGAAGACAAGGTGCAGGTGGCCCTCCTTCATGACCTTCCCCTTGGCGTTTTTCCCCGCCTTTATGGTATGGGCCACCACTATCTCGTCTGCGTAGAGCGGCCTGACATTGGTAGCCGCGATGTTCTGCTGGATATTCCTTATCGCTTGGTTGTCCATAATGGATTTTACCGTTAGCGCAATTTAAATCCCCGCGAAGAACAGGAGGCTTGGAAGCAATAGAGAGCCCATGCAGTGGGTTCTGGAAACCCCAGTCAGCTGCGGCACAAGGCCTATGCACATGGCCGCCAGGGCTATTGCCAGCCCTATCGGACCACTCAGTACGAAGACCATCATCAAGACAAAGGCGAAGCCGCCGGCCGACAGCTTCCGGAAGTCTATCGAGCCGGCCAGCCCGGCGAACTTCTCGCCTAGCCAAATGTGTATTCTATATGCGATGAGCCCGGATATGAGCATCACGCCGGCCAGAAGGGCCAGTGTCCCCAGGTCTATCCTCCCGAACAAATCCCTTATTATGACGCTTATGCCGCTGCGGGGATTGTCCATCAGATAGATGCCGAATATCGAGAACATGGCGTC
>CAZINR010000030.1:0-14556 GCA_964540655.1 uncultured archaeon
CTCAGTCCTGTTGCTCTCGATTACCATGTTGTCGTCGAAGAAGAGCCTGTAGCCTATGTTCTCCGGGACCAGAAGCTCCAGGTAGTCCTCGGCCAATTCAGAGGCTGCCGTCTGGTTGCCTGTGGTCCATTCTTGGCCTATCTCATCCAGGATGCCCTTCTTGTTGAGCGCGTCGAGGATGTCCTCGGACATGTGGTGCAGGTTGATGAAGGATGTGCTGGCGCTCTCGGTCAAGGTCTCGAACCTGTAGATTGACATTGCCACGAATATGAGCAGAATGAAGAGCATGGCTATCATGGCATCCAGCGTAAGACCGAATCCCCTCCTGTTCCTCATCTCCATATTATGAAATTAAATCTAACGATAGTTTCGTTAAGAATGGCCGTCCTGAGGTTATTGAGCTTCTCCAGCTCTCCCAAGGGCAGCTGCCCCGCCGTGAAATTGACGCCCCCGACGGTGACCAGGTTCCCGTCTATGTCGGTCACGTTCATGTAGAAATCGTAGGCGCCCAGCCCCAGCAGACCTTTGTTATCGGCATAGTTGGTGGAATTCATCAGTTCTATGAAATAGGCCGCCTTGGAGATGTTTATATGTCTGTCCTCTGTGGCCAGCCCCGGGACCCTGACGTTATCCTGAGCCCAGTCCTGCGGTATGCCCGGCGTCCTTATCAGCTGCTCTATCGACTCTGAGGATATCTTCTGCATGTCTCTCAGGCTCTCGGCCCTGCTTATGTCTTCGTTCGTAGTGTTCCAGAGGAAGAAGACCATCGATATGGTCGCCAGAAAGACGACTGTAGCTATGGCTATGTCCCCGCTGAAGAGTTGTCCGCGGTTTTTCCCTAGGTTCATGTCAGCACGGTCTCCAATTCGTATGAGCCTCCGTCATCACAGCCAGTAGAGTCAGAATCCAGACCGATTATATAGGTGTTCCCGGCAGTCACGGCGAAGTTCCAGGTAGTCTGAGGCTCCAGCTGGAACACTATGTCCGGACTGCTGCATCCATCGGCGATGTAATCGTAGAACATTAAGTCCGTCTTATCAGAACCGGTCATGTTGCCTGTGCCCGTGAAGGTTATCTCCAGGCTGCCGCTGACGCTCGGCACGACTTTGTAAAGATGCCACTCGTCGTCCGAGCAGCCGTAAGAGCTGCAGGTGCTCCGGCTGTTCTCGTTTATAGTCTCCGGGTCGGGCGTGTCGCAGGTCGGGCAGTTGTCATTGTCCATGGGGTCACAGCTCTGCACGGTGCCGCAACCCTGGTTCGAGAGGCCGCATATTGTGTTTATGACTACCTCCCCGCCCTCATTCATGACGCAGTTCTCTAGGTGCTCGCCCTTCTCCAGCTGGATAATCGATACGTTATCTGTTATAAGCGGAGTCATCAAGCCGGTTCCGCTGTAATTCAAGAACAGGAAATTCCCGGAGATTTGGACCTCGTACCTTGTCGGGCCGTGCAGGTAGCTGGGCACGGAGAAATATTTGCTGTAGCCGTTCCCGTTCTGCGATATGACATTTATGTTGCCCGCCAGCGTCCTGCTTACGGCCTTTGCGTCAAGAAGCACCTGGAACTGGTATGATTCCTCCTGCTTTTGGAAGACTATCAAGAGGACGACCATGAAGATCAGCATGACGAAACCAATGATTACGTTGAACTCAGGACTGCCTTGCCCCTTTCCTCCGATGCCGGACCTTTTTTTACTCATGGATGTTTATCGTTCCTGCGTGCGGGGAGGAATATGACGTCGATTCAACAGTCAGCACGTAGTAGCCCTCCGTGCTGGGGGGCTGTGAAGAGCCGTCCAAATCCCACCCGATCTCGCCCAGTGTCGATCTCCACACATCTGTGTAGCTGTTCCCCACGCCCATGGCCACGTTTATGGTTTTGTCGCTTATGAAGCTGTTCCCCACGTCCACGTCGCTGGGTATGTACACGGAGACCGTAAGCTTGCTGGGATGACCATGCACGTAGACGAAATCGGCCGCCTCTTTTATGCGGCCTACAGCCCTCTCAGCTGCGTCTATGTCTATCTGTTTCTCCGAGCTGGATATTTTGGTGTATGCGGCGACCAGCAAGACCATCAGTATCAGCATAGTGAATCCGGTCAAAACTAGATATTCCATTGCCGCCTGGCCCTTTGACGTTCTTTTCATTTGCCTTTTTGCGGTTGCTGAGCTTGCTGCGGCGGATTGCCAAAGAGATCGGGCATCTCCTTTATCAACCCTTCCAGGTCTAGGTAGAATCTCTTCACAAACCTCGCGACATCCACTTGGTTGAGTATGTTGTTCCTTAGCATGTAAGCAAGTACCGCTTCTCTCAGCTGAAGCTCCTTGACTATCTTGTTCTTGTCGAACTTCGTCGCATGAGACAACTTGTCCAGGAAGAGTATGGGCGTCTTCAGGCTCTGCTCGCTGCTCCTTATCACTCTGTCGGTCTTCGGATCCCAATTATAAATCTGTCCCATCATGACTGTGTCCTTTATGGCTCCCGTGACTTCCACCACCTCGGTGATTCTTCTCACCAACCTTTCGTTGTGCATGAACTTGTTCTGCACCACCACCAGGTCAAGGGAGCCGATTATGCTAGCCGGGACGTTCATCGGCGCGCTCTCCAGGCGGGACGCCACCTCTCTGGCGCTGGACGAGTGGAGGGTGCCCATGCCCACCCTGCCGATGTTCATCGCGTTGAAGAGGGTTATGGCCTCCTTGCCCCTTATCTCGCCTATCATAACTCTGTCGGGCCTCATCCTCAGGGTGTCCCTCAGCAGGGCGTCCATGTCGTACTCCCCCCTCGCCTCCATCTGTATCTTGTTCTCTATGTTGGTCGGATTCAGCTCCAGCGTGTCCTCTATTGTTATCACCCTCTCTGTTGGAGGGATGAAGGTGCAGAGGGAGTTCAGCAGAGTGGTCTTGCCGCTGCCTATTGAGCCGGCTATTATGATGTTTGCCGGAGTAAGCTTCATGCCCTCGACCGCAAGCCAGAGGAAAGCGGCTAGGTCAAGAGACACAGTGCCGCCCTTTATGAGCTCGATGATGCTGAACATCTTCCTTCTCTGCTTCCTTATGGTTATGGTCGGACCTTTGGAGGGCAGGAAGCCGGCGGTTATGTTGACTCTGTTTCCGTCTATGGCTGCCAGGTCTACAATCGGCTCTTTCTCCCTTTCATTCACATAGCAAAGGCTGCTCGTTACCCCCTCCACCTCCTCAGGCGTTGAGAAGGATATGTTTGTCTTGCACATCCCGTATTTCCTGTGGTAGACGAAAACGGGCAGGTTTATTCCGTTGACCATGATCTCTTCCAGATTGTCATCATCCACGAGCAGCCCCAGCCTTCCGTATCCCAGCGCCATGCCCGCCACAGCCCTGGCCACGTAATCTCTGTTGCCGGAGTCGGGCAGCTTTTTCTCTGCTATCCTCTTGACTTTGTCCCATCTGGACGAGATATCCGGGTCTCCCCTTATGTTGTCGAGATTCCTCGGCAGGATTATCTTCTTGTGCTTGCTTATGTTCTCGGCCTCAGCCTTGCTAAGCTCGGGCTCCTTGATTTCGTAGAGGGGGGTGGCTTCTTCCACATCTTCCTTTATGGCGACGTGGTCGTATTCTTCGAGGAGTTCCATAGAATTAATTATATAATATTCCTTAAAAACCAAGGAACCAATGCCCTCCCGGATTTAGTAGGCCCCCGCAATAGCGGCTGCCGCTATGGCGAAATAGGCCAGGTGCATGATTCGGAAGTAAAACTCGTTAGAGTCCCTGTATATCAGAAATAAAGACGCCGCAGCCACGGCTATCGAAGGCAGCCACAGCCCCGATAGGCCGGTTATCGCCGGGACCAGGAGGAAAGACGCGGCCGTGAGCAGCGATATGACAGTCCTTCCCTTATCCGGCCCCAGAACCACCGGTATTGTGTAAACGCCTCTCTCGCGGTCCGTCTCGTAATCTTTCAGGTCCTTGTAGTTGACCCCCAGGGTGTAGACCACCAGCAACAGGGCCGCCATCTCCGGCGGCAGGGCGCCCAAGCCCTCCTCGCCGGCGAAGACTGCGAACCCCCCCATGACGGTCGCCAGAGCGCACCCGGCAAGAGCAAGCGGCGCTAGAAGGGGATATCTCTTGAGCCTGAAGGGAGGGGCCGAGTAGAGATATGCCAGAGCGGCAATGATTGCCAGCATCGCGCAGGCCGCATATCCGACAGAATACCCGACAAGCAGGGACATTGCAAGGAAAGAGAAGGCCAAATGGAGGCCCGTTCCGGCTGCCAGGCAGTTTCCTTTCCCGCCCGGCCGCTCGTGTGCGTCTCTGTCGAATACGTCGTTCAGGAGCGATGCGAACTGATAGAGGAGTATTATAGAGACTGCAAAAGAGAAGGAGAAAAGATAATTGTAGAGGGGATGCTCCAGAGGCCCGGCCACCGAATATCCAAGCAGCGAGCCGAAGGCGGCCAGGAGTGCGTAGTGGGCGGTCCTCAGGGGCCTGAAAAGGCTCGTGGGGAGGCGCAGCCGCTTCCTCTCCAGGAATATCACGACCGAAACCGCCGCCGCCACTAGGATTGAGATCACGGCCAGCGAGACTTCCGGGGTTATGTACCTTATAAGGAAACCCTTGTCAAAGGCCCCCCTGGCTATAACCTCCCCCCCCGCCAGCGGGCTGGCGAAAAAGACGTTTGAAACAGCGTATATGAGCGAGGGAATGGCCGACCAGGTGAAGAGAGCGACATATGATAGGCCCAAACCCGCAACTGATCTGATGCGGCTGCCCGTCTTTATGTATATGTAGATGAGGAGAAGGGAACCGAAAACCAAACCCTCTATCTTCTCCCCAATGGTCGCGGACCCGTCCCCGTAGTAGGAGAGCAACATCGATGACAGATACTCGAAATCGCCGTTCAAATAGCCGATTTCGTAGCCCTGGCCCGAGGAGGCTATGCAGTCTATTACCGGGACTATGAGTATGAGCGTGAATAAGACCACAAGGACCTTTGCTATGCTCTCCGATCTGCCTCCCGTGACAGCTTTCAGGATCAGGAGAAGCGCAAGGAACAGGAGTGCGTAGGCAGCTGCAAAGTCCACGAATAAGTAATGTGCCGGCAGCAGGTGGTGGTTCGCCTCAAGAAAGCCTTCCATCAGGTTTCTGACCAATATGATTGCCAAAAGGCCAAAAAGCCAGTAGATGAGCGGAGTTTCGTCTGATTCTATCCGCCCGAAAAAGCCCCTTAAGATATCAAGCATTCCCATAGCCACCGGATTAGGTTAGGCCGCATGGTTTAAAAATAATCTTTATGTGCCCGACAAAAGCCGGATTTGACAGTTTTCAGCATTTTTATAGGACTAGCCGTAAAATTAGACAGCTACAACCCTAGGAAACACAACCTTAGGATACAACCACAACCCAAATAAGAGGTTACAAAAAAATGATGCACAGAAAAGGACAAGGTGCTATGGAATACCTGATGACATACGGGTGGGCAATACTCGTGGTCATCATAGTCGGTGTTGTGCTCTGGCAGATGGGCATATTCAACCCGTCCGGAGCGGCAGCCCCCGGCTCAAGCGGATTCGGCAGTGTCAGGCCCCAGGATTGGGCTTGTAGCAGTGCTGATGGCACAGTTGATGCGCAGTGGGTCAACGGCGCAGGCCAGAAGATAACCGTTTCGCCACCATCCGGCGGATGTGTCTATGACGGCACTACGTATGCCTCAGGCACTGACTTCAACGTGAGCGCCAACGGCAGGTTCACCTGCGACCACGGAGCAACCAGCGGATGCACAGGCCTCTCTGCGGGCGACCGCTTCGAGTCCACGGTGACTCTGACCTGGACCCCGGCTTCCGGAGGTATTTCGCACACCGAATCAGGCAAGGTCTGGAAGGCCGCAGAATAAGCCCAGCTTATTCCAAGGCCGTTCCTTTCTTTTTTCTTTTTTCCAATTCTCCCCAGTTCTGAGTTTTCTTCTAATTCTGCTTTTAATTAATCATACCTTTATTATTGTATGCACGTTATGGGGCGCAAGGGCCAGTCGGCCATGGAGTACATGAGCACCTATGGATGGGCCGTGCTCGTAGTCATCATAATCGGGGTTGCCATATGGCAGATGGGGTTGCTGGACATCGGCAGCCGCGTGAACCCCGGCTATTCCGGCTTCAGCGTCCTGACGCCCGTCGACTGGTCTTTGGTCAAGGGTGGGGGGACGTGCACCCTCGCCGTCCAGTTCTCCAATGCCGCGGGAGAGGAGATAAACTCGGTGTCTTTGTCGACCGGAGACGCGTGCGTGCCGGACACGGTCAGCGCCGGAGAGGCCACAGTCTGCAGCAGGCCCATAGGCGACTGCGGCGAGCCGGGAAAGGCATTTGAGGAGAACGTGGTGGCGACGTATCAGCGCTCCTCCGACAACATATCCTTCCAGACCGCAGGCACGATATGGGGCAATATCGAGGGCGCTTGAACAGATTAAACTGAATATTTTATATGTGCTCAATCTTAATCTATATTCTTATTCAAAAATAAGGTGTCAACGATGGGCAAGACTGTGGTCGTAGTGGGAGGCCAGTTCGGAGACGAGGGAAAAGGCAAGATAGTCGACTTTCTGGCGGAGGACGCCGACATAGTCGCGCGAGCGACAGGCGGCAACAACGCCGGCCACACTGTCGTGGTGGGCGACACCAAATTCAAGTTCCATCTTCTGCCGTCTGGAATAATACACGAGGGCAAGCTCAGCGTGTGCGGCAACGGCATGGTCATATACCCCCCGCAGATAGTCAAGGAGATAACCGGGCTGGAGAAGAAGGGATTCAGGATAACAGACAAGAACCTGCTCATAAGCTCCTCGGCCCATGTCATAACGGAAGAGCAGATAGAGACGGACAAGAAGACGGGCAAGAAGGTCGGCACGACCGGGCGGGGCATAGGCCCGTGCTACATGGCCAAGATAGAGCGGACGGGAATGCGCATGTCGCAGTTCGCTCAGGAAGATTCACCGGATGCAAGGAAGCTGAAGCCGTTCGTCCGCGACACATATTCGGTTCTGAACAAGGCCCTTGAAGACGGGAAGAACATACTGGTCGAGGGCGCGCAGGGGACCATGCTGGACATAGACCATGGCACCTATCCGTATGTCACCTCTTCCAACCCCACCGCCGGCGGGGCGTGCACAGGCTTGGGCATAGGGCCGACCAAGATAACTGAGGTAATAGGCATAATCAAGGCTTACACCACCAGAGTCGGAAGAGGGCCCTTTCCCACGGAGCTGGGCACCGACGAGCAGACCATGAGCGAGGACAAGTCTTCGCCGCTCAGCGAAGGAGACATCAAAAAAGCCAACGATGGCGACGAATACTCATTAGGCAAGGTCCTGCGCAAGCGGGGCGCCGAGTACGGGACCACCACAGGCCGCGCGCGCAGGACGGGATGGTTCGACGGCGTGATAGCCCGGTATGCGCGCAGGATAAACGGATTGACCTCCATAGCCGTAACAAAACTGGACTGCTTCTCCGATTTGAAGAAGATAAAGCTCTGCATCGCCTATGAGATAGACGGCGAGGAGACCGAAGACTATCCCTTGGATTTGGACCGCCTTGAGCGGGCCGTGCCGGTCTACGAGACCATGGGGGGGTGGGCCACCGACATCTCCGGCGTCACCGAGTTCGGAAAGCTCCCGGACGAGGCCAGAGCCTACGTGAAAAGAATCGAGGAGCTCACGGGTGCGCCAGTTTCCATCCTGTCGACCGGCCCGCAGAGGAGCAAGACGATGGTGCTGCGAGAAGATCTCCTCTTCTGAACCCCGGCAGCGACCGAGGACCGAAGACCCAAGACCGAAAACCGCGGACCTTATTCCAGCTCCAGCCCCTGCTTCAGCGCCTTTGTCCGCTCTTCCGGAGTCATCATCTCCAGTATCCTCCCGGTCAGCGCCTGGACGGCGGCGCTGGCGTCCGCGGCCATGTTCTGGAGCTCGGAGTTGGTTATCTTGATTTCGTCGGGCTTGACGACCTCCACCGCCGAAGGACCGTATCTCAGCGAGAGGTACAGCACAACCTGCGGGTCTCTTGAGACAAGGTTGCACTCCACGAACCCGGAGTATATCTTCTCCTTCTCGACCACCGGGTGGAAGCTTATCTTCCTGACCGTGACCCCCTCTTCCGCGCGCAGGTCCTTCAGCAGGGTGGACTTCAGGGCATCGGCCACGGTCTCACGGTCGTTGCCGTGCGACTCGATGAAGAGATTGGTTTCGATGCCGCCTTCCTCCATCGCCCTGTCGGCCTTCTTCTCGTCGCCCTTTATGACTAGTATGCCCTCGGGCCTTTTTTTCTTCTCCTTTTTGCCATTTACGTTCTTCCCCTCGGCCATATCGTAAGTTTCACATTAATAGAATAAAAAGGCTCCCTGCCCAGGCGGGGCCATAAAAAACATCCAACTGCCTTTATATGTTTTTACCGTTAAATACAGTACTCGATTGTCGGAGTCATTTACCGGTTCAGGTCAAGCCCGTCAAATCGGGCCGAAGACTTGACCTTTTTATTGACAATGACATAACATTAAACCAATAGCAGAACATGGCGCGATTCGAGGAAGCTGAAAAGCGGAATTTGGATGTGAAGATATGCAGGAAATGCAACGCCAGGAACCCGCCCGATGCCGAGCGTTGCAGGAAGTGCGGCAGCAAGCAGTTGAGAAGGAAGCACAAGGAGACCAAGGGCAAATAAGCCTAAGATGGCAATCACGGACACACTGGCCGACGTCTGGCACGCTTTCGAGGACCGTGCCTGGAGCCTAGCCGACTTCCTAGAGGACAAGGGGGTTCCCCTGGCCAGCTTCTGCGAGGACAAGGGTGTGAGCCCGCTGCTTCTTTTCCTGGGCATATTGATAGTCATAATAATAATTCTGGCCATGGTCAGTGGCGGGGCGCCGGGGACCGGCAGCGCGGTCCTGACCGTGACGGTCAAGGACGAGGCCGGGAACCCCATACAAACCCCTATCAAGATAATCCATGAAGGGGGGACCAAGTCGGACGAGACCACCATAAACGGCGTGGCCAAGGTGCCCGATTTGCCCCACGGCAGCGTCACGGTCCGCATAGACTCTTCGCGGTACGAGGGCGAGAGGACAGTCAATATAAAGGGCGACAGCGCCAGTGTCGAGATAACCGCGCAGGCCGTGAAAGGCACACTCAACGTGGTCGTCGCCGATTCCGAGGGCGGGTTCATAAGCTCCGGTGTCCTTGAGGTGAAGGACTTCCCCGGCGGCAACGTCATGGGCACTGAGAACCTTGACGGCTCAAGCAGCTACTCCTTCCAGCTCCCCGTGGGGTTGTACAGGGCCGTCGTCAAATCCACGTCAGGAGGCGAGCTGGACAGCAAGATACAGGAGATAAAGGATGATATCGCCTACGACATCAGATTCACTCTGAGTTCGGATTCCGCCGACTCCGCGGCGGTGAAGGTCGTTGTGAAGGACGAGAACGGCAACGTCATACCCGGCGCCACCGTCGTATTGCGGAACGCCCGCTCCGACGCGCCTATAGGGACTCAGCAGACCACCGACTCTCTTGGGGAGACCACCTTCTATAACATAGCCATAGGCACTGCGGTATATCCCATAGTCTTCGTCTCCAACGACAGGAAGTACGGCCAGCTGGACCCGGAGACCTCTAGGAACGTCCACAGAATCAACGTGGGGAGCACGCTCGAAGTGATAACCGTCAATCTGCCCCTGAACGGCAGGGTGGAGGTCATGGTGTGGGACCAGGAGACCCAAGCCTACATCAGCGGCGCTTCAGTCAAGATAATGGCCAAATCGGGCGACATCCTGAGTGAGACCAAGCAGACGGACAGCGCCGGCAAAGCAACATTCACAGGTTTCGAGGAGAACCTGGACGTTTACCCCGTAGTCGAGAGGGAGGGCTACCTGGATTACGAGAACAAAGAGGATGCCCAGTCTGTGAGCTACAGAGCCGAGAAAATCACCTTCAGGGTAGCCATGGAGAGAGACGGCTCTTTCATAAGGTCCGTGATAAGCCTCAAGGTCAGGGACAAGTTCGGCGACCTCTTGAGCGGTGTCAGCGCGGTCCTTTCCGAGGCCGGAGGGGGCTTCGTCTCGGGGCTGCCGCCCACCGATAACGTTAGCTTCGAAGTGGATGCGAACAAGAACTACAACGTAGCCCTGTTCAAGCCGGGCTATCTGAGGAAGGTCGTGGAGGGCATCAGCGCCTCAACACATGACGCAGTGCTCGACCCGTCGAATCCGGG
This sequence comes from uncultured archaeon, assembly GCA_964540655.1. Taxonomy (GTDB): domain Archaea; phylum Altiarchaeota; class Altiarchaeia; order JAFGQM01; family JAFGQM01; genus CAZQBY01. The sequence continues at coordinate 10,226 of CAZINR010000030.1, forward strand.
CAACTCCGCCCATATCGAGATATGCACCTTCCAGTACATAAACAGCGAGGCATCGCCCGCGACATCGGCGGTGGAGCTGTTCCTGGCGACTGGCGCGCTCATAGACGTGGGCGACACCATAGGCGGCGATGACGGAGACAACTGCATAACCTTCACCGAGCTCCCCAGCTCTTGGTCGGTTTCCGCGCGCGCCACCGCCGACGGCCATCCTCCGGTCGAGACGGACGCCCATGAGCTTATACCCATCCAGGAGGGGCTGACCCGCATAAACATAACATTCAACGAGGCCCCGCCAAATGCCGCGCTGACCGGAGATGTCAAAGCATGTGTCGAAGGGCCTAACGGAAATCCTGTAGAGGGCGCCGAGGTCCTGCTGCATGACTTCGACATGGAAGGGCCCACGTGGGACGGCCAGTACAGGTTAACAACGGCCTCTGACGGCTGCGTCATATTCAGAAACCTGCCAGTTGAGAAGACTGGTTATCAGGGAGTGCTGAGTCCGGTGCGCGTCTATCCGATAGTCTCCGCTCCGGGATACGGGACCTACAACGGCAAGAGAGAGGGCAATGCGGTCGCCGTGCAGCCCCAGCGGCTCACGCCCCTGAATGTGAGGCTTGACAAGGGCGAGGGGATATGCATAGTCGTCGAGAGCGACGGCAGCCCGCTCGAAGGGGCTGACGTGTCGCTATGCGCTAACGCCCAGTGCCGGCAGGTGATCGAGACTAAGAAGACCGAGGCCGACGGCCACGTCATATTCAGCTCCGATGTGCAGTCAGTCACTGTGAGGGCTGTAGCGAACATAGACGGGGCAGTGAAGGAGCAGATAGAGAATTTTGCCCTTCAGCAGGTAACCAAGGGCTCTTGCGGCACTATAGACCTTGAGACCGTAACGGAGTTCGCAACAGTCACATTGGACGGGATACCAGGGATTCTCGTCGAAGCGATGCCCGGCGAGAGCAAGGAGATAGAGTTCATACTCAGAGTCAACGACGAGCCCGCCACCGGCGGCGCGATGTCCGCGGGCGGGCAGAGCAGGATTCTCGCGGACAGCGGCACAGAGGTTCTGGTAGAGTTCACCGGAGACATAACAGGCGCAGTCGCCAGGACGGTCAGTGCCTCGGAGGGCAGATACGCCATGCCCTTCATAGCGCCTTCGCAGGAGGGGGATTACATGATGACTCTCGAAGCGAGCGTGCCCGACTGCGACAGCTGCCAGGGCGACCAGAGGTCGCTCAACCTGAGGGTCGGAGACGGCGACGAGGACGATGACGGCGTGCCGGACGAGTTCGACCAGTGCCCGAGGACGCCGTTTGACGCTCAGGTCGATGCCAACGGCTGCCCGGTGCTCAGCGAGGAGGACTCAGACGGCGACGGCGTGCCGGATGACAGGGACAATTGTCAAGGGACTGCTCCGGGCATTCAGGTGGATGCCAACGGCTGCCCCATACCCTCGATAGCGGACATGGACAACGACGGCATTCCCGACGGGCAGGACTCTTTCCCCAACGACCCGAGCAGGTGGTATCCGGAAGAGACTCTAAACCAGCAGGGCATCCCCCAGCAGATAGCTAACATGCCTGATTATCAGCAGAACTCGGTGAGGGTATGCGTGGTCAGCGATCTGGGCACTCCGATATACGACGCCAGCGTCATGCTCTACAACACGGGCGGGGCGTCGCCCGTTCCGACGACAGGTTATGCGCCGGCCGGATACGGCCCAGTCACGCCTCCGAATCTGTACGCTCCCGGATACGGGCAGCAGTGGCAGCTGACCCATTCCAGCGACAACTGCCGCGTGTTCATGGGCTACACATCCATGGGCAGCCTGACCATGGGCAATTTCTTCAGCGGCTTCCACCTGAAAGTGAGCAAGGGGGGCTACGAGGATTATGACAGCATCTCCGCCGACAGGAGCAGCATAACAGTCTCGACCGGCCAGGGCGTGGTCACCGTAACCGTGCGGCTGAAGAGAGCCGGGGCTCAGACGATGGGCGGCGGGAGCCTTGAGAACCCCGCGAGGAAGGTGGAGCTTCAGGGGCCGTCGTGGAACCCGCAGGATTCCGACGGAAGGAACAGCGCAAATCTCTACCCGCTCGTGACATCAGCGGAGAGTGACGTAAATCTTCTTATGACATACTCTATAGAAGGCGGCGCCGAGCAGGACCTGGAGTATGACATACGCTACACGATCAACGGCAATCCGTGCTACGAGGTCGGCGGGGTGTCGTCCTCAGTGGGCGGCGGCCGTACATTGATTGTGAGGCGCGGCCAGAGCACGGTCACCGACGAAGTCACTCTGTATTCTAAAGACCAGTGCTGGATTGCCAACGACCCGGGCCTGGAGAGCGAGTTCACCCTGACTCTGGACGGGACTCTGGTCCAGATAGGCAGCACGGAGGTCTCTTCTGCCAGCTCCCAAGAGCGGCTGAGGGTCAGGCAGAGGTTCGAGCCAGTAAGGGCGAGGATAAAGCCGCTGGTAGGCGCCACGAAGCAGATAAGGGGCATCAGTGACCTCCAGGAGCTGAACGACATCATGATGCTTTCAGGCGGGGTGGTGACGGTGGGCGGCCTGCCCTACTGCATAGACGAGAAGGGCAACACCGGCAGAAGCAAGGTGGTCTCTACGCTAAGAGGCGTCAGAGACAAGACGGCGGCCCAGAGCAAGATAGTCATCGATTTCAAGGGCACGAATTCGGACACACCCTCCGACCTGGGCACCCTTGTCGACAGGATAAAGAACTACATAACCACGCGCATGAAGAAGTCCCCGCTGGACTGCAGGGTCTATGTCAACACATACGACCATTACATGGGCCACATCGAAGTGGGGCAGAAAGGCCTTGTCTGCCAGGAGGCGATAACGCGGGTGGACAACCGCCCAGTCCAGCCGTGGGAGAAGGTGTTCTGCGAGGCGGTCCAGAGCGGCAAGACGGAAGGGAGGACAGACCTGGGCGGAAGCTATTCAATGCACTTGGATTCAAGATGAAGCGCAAGATGATAGCGATGTCGGTGCTGGCGGCTTTCCTAGTGTCTATGCTGGCGGTGCCGATGACCCTCGCCGACTCGCTCGTGGGCGTGGCCTACAGGGGCTGGAGCGAGCAGGACTGCAGGCAGACCTTCGGAGGGGCTAAATACATAACCAACAACCTGAACACCCTTAGTGTCAGCATAGAGCAGGAGTATGAGAAATACAAGGGGCCGCTTTTGTGGACCATAGGCCCGACGCCGGAGCCGACAGGCTGCTATTGCGGCGAAGACCAGCTGGGGCAGTACGTCATGGACGAGGACAAGACGGGCTGCGTGCTCTGCAAGCGGTTCGATGCCGGCGCGAACGCTGTTTATTACACTCATCAGGAGGCAGAGCAGGACCCGAGCGCGATATTGAGGGTAAACGGCGCGGACGTCGGCTGCAGGTGCAAGAAGACCAAGGGGGACGAGACCTTCCTGCGCATCGAGAGCGGCAGGTGCGTATATGGCAAGACCGGCCAGCAGGACACCGTATGCCAGCAGAGGTTCGGGAAGGAGGGTGTCAAGGTGTGCAACCCGAACGCGCAGGGCGAGACGACCCTGGGCTCGATAGCGTCCGGCGGGGCGACTGTGGACTGCTGCTGCGCCGCCGATTACAAGAAAGAGCAGACGGCCGAGACCCCGGGCGGCTGGAAATGCGTAGGCGGGGAGACTCAGCAGGACAGCGCCTGCGCGCAGTGGGGCAAGCAGGAGAAGCGCGGGGGGCTGGAGGAGTGCCCCGAGGAGTTCAGGGGGGCGGATGTCAGCAGGCTCACAGACGCGCAGAAAGAGGAGCGCGACCGCAGGAGGGTGGGACCGATACCCGGCGCGACCAAGCCGGACGGCAAGCCCATAGTCTGCTGCTGCGACGCGGACTCCGCGCTCATAAACGGAGTGTGCGTCGAGAACAAGTGCGATGACATAGTCCCAAACTCGGTCATGAGGGGATGGGCCAACGCGAACCTTTCTCTGCCGATAGTGCAGGGCTCTCCCTACCCGATGAGCCAGTTCGGACCCAAGATATGGGCGAACCGCGTCACAGACCAAATCAAAGAGCAGAAGGTGGAGTGCTTCTGCGAGAAGGGCACCGAGCCATTCGGGGACCCGGCCTTCACGGAGTGCAGGGCGGAAGAAGAGGCTACACAAAAGAATGTGCTCTTCCTGGCTAAGACAAAAGAGGAGTTCGCCGATATGTTCTACAAGGATGATTTGAATGGTTTCTTCTCTGCCGTAGCGACTGAGAACATAATACCCGCCGATGCGATTAAGGTCGGCTGTGTGAAGGACGGACTTTGCGAAGGAATTGTACTGAAAGATAGCGGAGT
>CAZINR010000030.1:14566-15391 GCA_964540655.1 uncultured archaeon
TACAGGGAGCGTACTTATGAAGGCCTTTGCTAAGAGCGCAGCCAAGGCCGTGGCCAAAAAGGCTCTGAAAGGGGTGGGCACTTATGCAGATGATGTTGTTGACGATATTGCAGGCGCTGCAATTAGGGTTGCTAAGGGAACTGAAACTCTGGATGACGCGGTAGCAGCCTTGGCTAGGTCTAGACCAGGATTAGATGGACGTGTAGCTAGGAGTGTCATCCAAAGAACCTCTGCTAAAGCTGTTGCCATTAACCTAGTGGGTGAGCCTTGGCTCTCAGGGGAAACTGCCAAGGCTCTCGGCCGACTAGCTCTTACGCGGGCAGTTCTTGGGGAAGCCGCAGTAATCTCCGGCTCTACCATAGGCTTTGATAATCTGGTCGGTCGCAGGGTCATAAGCTCCCAGGTCGGCAGAGGGGCTGCGAATGCTGGCATAGGCTGCGCATCGGGCGCTATCGCGGGGGCAATCCTCGGCGGCGGCGTTTTCTCATGGGCGACTGCCGGGGTGGGCTGCCTGGTTGGAGCCTTGGGTGGCATCGGTTCTACGCTTGTTGAGGAGACGGCGGACCCGACAGAGCTCTGGATAAGGTTCGATGGAAGTAACAGTAAGATTGGCAGTAGGGAAATCGAGAATGTCGTCATCGGCAACAGGGAGACCTGTTCGATTCCGGATAGGAGCGAACTGAGTTTCCTGGAGCAGGACTATGATGTTAAAACGGGTAAGACATTTGAAGGCTGGTCATACAAAGCCGGGTCTTATAAATACACCAGCTGTGGCCTGCTAGACGGGGGCGGCGACTACAAAGTCCTTGTGCTCGCACTTATGGG
>CAZINR010000031.1:0-15002 GCA_964540655.1 uncultured archaeon
GCGGCTGTCGACCCGCAGCTTCTGCAAGATCGCGGAGACATGCGCCTTCACTGTCGCCTCGGACACGCCGAGCTTGAACGCGATCTGCTTGTTCAACAGGCCCTCGGACAGCATGGCCAGCACCCTGACCTGCTGCGGCGTGAGCGTCGCCATGCGCGAGAGAAGCTCGGAAACCTCCTCGGCCTCGGCGCCGTCCAGGTCAATCTCGGCCGGCGTCCAGACCCGCCCATCCAGGACCGCCTCCACCGCCTCGCGGATGCGATCGGCCGAGAGGCTCTTGGGGATGAAGCCGAGCGCGCCGAGCTGCAGGCAGCGGCGCACGGTGGGCGGCGCTTCGCTCGCCGAGACGACGACGACCGGCAGCTCGGGATAGCGCACGCGCAACTGGATCAGCGCCGAAAGTCCGTCGCGCGCAAGGTGAAGCTCAGGTACGGCGGCGCGTTCGTCGGCGACATAAACCAGGTTTTGACTTATGGGGGCATATTCTGCTATCCTGTGACGCAAAAGAAGCCGCAGGGGAAGCTGCGCCTTGTCATAGAGTGCAACCCCATGGCCTTCATCATGACCAAGGCCGGAGGGGCGGCCAGCGACGGGAAGCGCCCCATACTGGGCATCCAGCCGGAGGCCATAACCCACCGGACGCCGGTCTACATCGGCAGCAAGGACTTCGTCGAGGAGCTGGAGAAGACGCTTGAATAATGGGCGAGGGGGTATGGCCTCACTCCTGCCCAATGACCTTGACGCCCGGCAGATTATGGAAGTCGTAGTCCATTGTCACAAGCACTGCACGGCTCTCCAATGCGCTCTCATAGATCAGGGCATCTATGGCATGCAGATTGTGCTCTAGAGCCTGTTCCGCGGCCCTTTCACATAATTCTCCGGTCAGATGTACCGTCTCGCTATTTTCTCTTAGCTTCTTCAATGCCTTTTTTATCAATCCTTCGGAGATGCCTCGTTTAGAAAACTTCCTCCGAATCTCATAGAAACTGAGTGCCGATGTGAGCAGCAATTGATCGTTCCCTTTGAGCAGTTCCATCAACTCCCCGGATTCGTCCTGCATGAAGCTTATCCATGCGCTGCTGTCCAGAAGATATCTAGAACCTGTCATGCTTGTCTCTGAGGTCCGTCAATATGTCCCCTTTCGGTATAATGCCGCGCATGGATTCCAGACCGCGTTTCCTCTTAAACAGACTCATGATAGCCTCGTCGTAGGATTTTGACTTTGTTTCCCTTTTTACCGCCTTCAATAAACGCATGGTGTAATCTTTGACCTGTATAGTCGTCGTCATTTCTTATAACTTATAAGTTATAAGAATTTAAATCAAATGAAGATGAGTGGGGGCCGAAGCCCCCCTCATACCTCCCTATTAGTCCGCCTCCTACTTGTTTTATCCAGTGACTGGGACAAGCCCGGCCAGGGATAAAGATGAACCGGCGCAGGATTTGCACAAGCCTCTCTGAGAGCCGCATTCGACGCAGAAGTCCGAGCGGCAGTTCCTGCACCTGCCGGCATAAGTCTCGCCGACGCCCATGATCTTCCCGCAGACCTCGCAGACCCTTGTCTTGCACCGGACCCAGACGAGAGAGACCATCTCAAAAACACCGACATATATACGGGCTTAAACGTGTTATAGTTGCTGTCGGGAAAATTTCGGAGACTCAGATAATATTACCTCCTGCGGATAATCAACACGGAACGCAAGAGGGTCTGGCCTTCTCCATAGCCTCCTTGAGAATGCCGCCTAGGTACTCTTCAAATCTCTTGTCCGGCTCTTTGACCTTTCTGTAATCGGAGCCCTTTATGTAAAAATCTATGGAAGAGATCTGCGCTATGCTCGAAGCAGACGGCCGATAGAGCGATATTTGGACGGCCATGTCCCTGAACTCTTCGGGAACATAGGGATATGACAAGAAAAGGCTCTTGGTCATCGGATTGTACCTGAACCCATACTTCTTCAGTGCTTTTCTATAGTTTTCACTGTCCACATATTTGCCTATGCTGTCCATTTTCATCTAAATTGAGCTAACGCTAATCTGTTTTTGGCGCCCCCAACGGGCTGAGGGTTTATTTGACGGTTCGGGTATAAAAATATGAGGTATACTATTACTCCCTATAATCCTCAAACAAAAAGAATCGATACGGCGAAACCCACTATGGAGAATCCGATTATCGGCGGAAGGGCCGGAAGGGCTATCCTCTTGACACGAGTGACATAATATATCGTCAGTCCGAGTCCCAGGGCCGCCCCGAGCACCCCCCCGACTACGGGGGTCCAGTTCTGGAAGGTCCTCAGTATCCCGACGAAGAATATCAGGGGTATGGCTACGTCGCCGGTCCCCAGGCCCAGGACGTCCTTTTCTCCCTTTTTGACTCCCTTGCGCGGTCCGGTCTTTATGCCCTTCGACGGAGTCTCGAACATCACCGGCATCTCCCTCAGCCTGGACTGGTCGGCCAGCTTTATCATGTGCTTTGTCTTGAAGACCGCGATTACGTCGTATACCGCCAATGCGATGACGAGCAGCAGGGCAGGGAAGAAGCCCATGAATGAGCCGAGCGCCCCGCCGGCCCCTGCGATGGCTATTGCAAGAGTCATGTTCTTGACGGTAAAGGTCCGCTTTATGAACCTAGCCGCGACAGTCAGGGCAGAAACAGCTATCACCGCCGCCATGTACTGATCTTGTGTCACCAGGAAAGGCGCCCTGTCCAGCAAGTCGAAAAGCACGAACTGCCAGACCATGAACGAGCCGACCAATACGACGTATATCTCAAAGAAGAGGAACAGGGCTCTCCCTTTATAGAATTTCAGCAACAGTAGCAGCCCGGCTGTTCCGACCAACACGACTGCGAGTATGTAGAGTGTCCCTGAGGCGTCGTCAACACTCCTGCCGGTCAGGGGGTTGGTATCGCCGACCTCTGGTATGAGATTGTGCCCGACATATAGTCCCAGCACTGTGCAGAACAGGAATATGAAAACGAAGAAGCCTATCTTGTTCATCATTTGCTGACCGTTTTCACGTGCCCGTGCCTGGGCTCGTAGAGATCCCCCTTGTTGATGAGCTCTCGTATTATCTTGTCTGCAGCCCGGTTGTCTATGTTGTGGAACTCCTGAGCCTCCTCCAGGACCTTGGACAGAGGCACCATGTCATACTCGTCCTCCAGACCCTTGACTATCCCCGTTATGGTGTATATCCTGTCCCTCTCCGACTTGGGGTGGTCGGTGACTATCCTGTCTATGTCAAAACCTCCGCCCTCCTTCTCCATCCCGACTTCGCGCAGCACGAACTCCACCAGGCGTATGGCCCTGTCGGCGTCCGACATCTCGACCTTTTGCCGCAGGTGCAGCTTTGCGGACGCCTCTGCCAGTCTGACCAGGCCCTCCAGCTGCCTGGGCGTGAGGGGGACGCTGCCCCCGCTGCTCCTCTTCCTCAAATCAACATAATAATCCTGAAGCCTTTTTATGGCCTCGTCGGTGAGCACGGGACGGCAGTTCCTCCGGCTGTAGGCGATGTACTTCTTCAGCAGGTCCTCCTCTATCGGCGGAGCCTGCTTGTCGACGATCTCCTTTTCGCCCTCTTTCCGACTGGCTATCTGCTGCGACAGCTTGTGCCTCCCCAGTATGTGGCTGGCCAGGTCCTTGTCCCTGGCCTCGTCCAGCACGTCCTTGATGGGGAATATCAAATCGAATCGCGAGATGAGGGTGGGGGGTATGTCGAACTGCTCTGCCGGTGTCTTGTAGGGGTCGAAGCGCGAGTATTTGGGGTTGGCGGCCGCCAGAACGGCGCTCTCGGACTTGAAGGTAGCGATGATGCCCGCCTTGGCCACGCTCACAGTCTGCTGCTCAAGGGCCTCGTGGATGGCGGACCTGTCCTCTTCGCTCATCTTGTCGAACTCGTCGATGCAATTATGGACGAAACATCCATCGGCAACGAAGTTATGCTCCTTTGGCACAAAAAGATCATACACGCAGCCTTCGTAATGGGTCTCCTTAATCTCTTTTATCTCATCAAGGAAATAGTCTCTTCTCAAAAGATTCTCGGCTTCGGCACGGAGCTCTTCAGGCAAATTGATGGAATCGGTTATCCTTCTGAACTGTTCCCGCGAAGGTCGTAGCAGACACTTTGAATAGTTATAGGCATTGCTCCATACCCCCTGTTTCACAAAGGTGCTTGCGTTGCCCTGGATTAATTGGGAGCACATCTGTGATACTGGTTTTGCAGGCATCTTGTCGCTTTCCCCCGACACCTTGTTTTTTCTGGAGGGCACAATAACTCCTGCTTTGCATGAATGCGGCTTTAACACGTCCATTAACGCCTTCACGTCGTTTCTGCTGCTTAGTACCACGTCCTTTATGTTCCCTCTGTCAATTACCTTGGCCAAGCAGTCAAACCTTCTTAGGGCCGTAGCGAAGTTTAGGCTCTCTTCCGCACTATTTGAGAGCAAGAAGTTCGCATGGCATTGCTCGTATGCCTTGCCATTCTTCTTGCATGTCTTGACCGAGACACAGCCGTCCGAGTCCAAGGCCCCGGCAACGAATGCCGCAAGGTTCCTGTCGGATAATCTGAGCAGATTGCCGAGGTTTTTGCCAGTGAAAGTGTCGTAAAGATGGACGAAGACACTGTTCGATTTATGGAAAGTCAGGCATTCGCTCCTTGTCCTGCGCCCCCTTATGATGGATTCCGTGACTCTCCTGTAGGGCTTTGCCTCCTCGCCAAAGACCCTGGCCCAGCATTCCTTGATTCTTCGTGTCTGATCCTCGTTTTTCGTCGACTGCACTATCTGGAAAGAGCCTCGGCGCTTATCCGATTTCACGTGCCCGTCACCGTATATGAAACCAAAGAGGTAGCACATGTCCTCGTTGATTGTGCCTAGGGCCAATCGCTTGCCCCCGAAGCGCCTGGCGTAATTGAGAGACCTTCGCTTCCAGCGGTCCGATAAGCCCAGAGAATCCAGGATTTCTTTGAACTTGCCCAGGCTCATCTGCTTAGAGCCGGAGAGGACATCCTTGTCAAGGGAGAATTCCCTGTTGAATTCCGCCAAAGTCGCGTAGCTCTCCAAGACCCTCGCTTTCAACTCCTCTTTCTCATCTTTTGACAGCGAAACTGCCCAGTCCTCTGGGACGAAATCCATGATGTACTGTCTCTCATTGAAGCCTGGCAGCTTAAGGGGTGCGAGGAGCAGGTCCCCCTTCTTGAATTCGTGCCCTTGCTTCCACAGGAGCGTGTCGCCATCTATCAATCTGTGTTCCGGGGTTATCTTCAGCGCATTGCCGGAGGATAGCCTGATTTCCAACATTTTACCCGAGTATTCTTTCCTCCTTACCTTTGTGGATGTAGAGTTTCTGACCTCTCCCCCCTCCAAGCCCCAAACAGGGAGTTCGGTCTTGACCTCCGAAATCTCAACTGTTTGATTTCCACTCCTCGCTTCAAAAGATGCCTCTTCGTCAAAAAGACTGGAGATCTCCGTTATTCTGTCCGCGAGTGTTACCTTGCTATCCGGATGTAAACACGCCAGTCCCCCCGACGCCAGCACCAGCGCCCCCGCCTTCAGCACCCAGCCCCCCTCGCCGAACTCGTCCTTCTCGGCTATGGCCGTCAGCCCGCCGCCTGTCGCAGACTTCCCCGAAACGTAGAGCGACTTGGGCGCCAGGCGGTCGACATACTTCAGCATCTGAGACTTAGCCGTGCCCGGGTCCCCTATTAATAATATGTGTATGTTGTCCCTTATGCGCATGCCGTCAGGCAGCCTCTTGTTAGAGGTCCCGCCGCAGAGTTGCAGCGCTACCGCTTCTTTCGCCTCGGTGTGACCGTATATCGAAGGCGCCACCGAAGCGACGAACTTCTCGACTATCTTCGGGTCCTTGGAGAGCTCCTTTATCCTCTTCTCCTCTTCGTCGCTTATCTCCAGCTCCTCGAACTCCTGCTCGGTGAACTCGATGTTGTTTGCCTCCACGAATTTCTGGTAGACGGTCCCCTTGGTCTTGGGCGCCTCCAGCCGAAGGCTCCCGCCGATTATTATCTTCTGGCCGGGCAGCACCCGGTTGGTCAGGTCATCCTCGAGCCAGACGCTGATTCTTTTGGCCTGGTCCCCGCCCTTGAGTATCTCGAGGGGCTCCTGCACCTCTATCTTCTGGAAGTCTATGAACTTGGATTTCTCCAGCACCAACTCGAAGTCCTTCCTGCCGCACTGCTCGCAGGCGAGCGGGGTCTTGAGGCCCTTTTCCGACTGGATTGATTCAACTTCTGACTGGCATCTCTTGCACATGAATACGCCCTTCCAGACCCTCGGCAGCACGTCCGTGACCTTGGTCACAAGGCCCTGCAGGGCGAACAGCTGGCCCAGGTAGTGGGAGTTGCATTCCCTGACCATCAGCTCCCTCTCGGAATGCACGTTGCAGAATCGGACCGACAGTCTGGGCTCTTCCCCCTTGGCCATCGGATGAGCGAAACCTATGTGCTCCTTCTCCTTTTCCAGAGACCGGTTGAACTCCTTCAGCACCTCGTCAGGGCTGTTGAGCAGCCTCTCGGCGAGCACGGGGGAGAACTCCTGTAGCTCCTGGAAGTCTATCAGGATAGACTGCTTCTTGGGGTACAGCTCGCCTATCAGGTTCAGCTCGTCCCGGCAGCGCTCGCTCAGGAAGGTCTCGACGTCGTCCCACTCTATTTCGGCAGTCTCCTCTGGCATTTTAGAAGTAGTTTTTATGTTTGCGGACTCCCCAGACCCGGGTTTATGTTAGTAGGGTGGTCTATAAAAATTGTAGTGACATAAAAGAAAAGATAAAGCAGGCGGCCTTACTCCAGGAACACAGAAGACCCGCGACCGAAGACCCAGGACGCTACTCCATGACCGCTCCCACTTCCTTCAACGCCTTGTCCACCTGGGCTATCGCTTTGTCGATGTTCTCCCACAGCTTGGCGCCCACGACGTTTATCTTCCCGCTGGTGAACACGAGCGCAACGCACTTGGGCTCCTTGACTCGGAAGATCAATCCGGGGAACTGCTCGGGCTCGTACTCGACGTTGATGAGCTCGGTGGCGGCTATGTCTATGTTGACCTCGTAGCCCAGATTGGCCGAGACGACAAGGTTCTGGACTTTGCTCTCTATCTTCTTGGGCTTCAGTCCACCCTCCTTGAACTTCTTCTCCAGCTTCTTGACTATCAGGGGTATCTCGTCCCAGTGGCGCGCGCCGGTGCAGTTGACCTTGCCCGAGGAGAATATCAATGCGGATACCCTCGGCTCTTTCATCCGGTATATCGCGCCCGGGAAATGGTCGGGGTCGTATTCTATGTCCTTAGCCTTCCTGGCGAACTGCTCAAGGTTTATCCTCTGGTCTATCGAAACGGAGACGACCAGGTTCTCGAGTTTTTTGTCCCATTTGACTTTTGCCATTTTCGACTCCTAGAAATATGCGTGTACAGAACAAGCTTTTTATAGAAAACCGGGTCTTATTAGAAGGTCGGGCTATAAAAAGGCTTTTATAGGGCGACTCTACTCATATCAGCCGCCTGCGCCTCATCCGGGCCCTCTCCCTCAGTTTTTGAACCCTGTTACCGCCCGACTTGTTCCACGACTGCCCGACACCCTCGCCCTTTATGTTGTTCCAGAACGTAGAGCGTGTGCTGTTGGCCTGCTGCAGCGCCTGCACCCAGGGCGGATTGTCGGAATCGCCGCTTTGGGGAACCGGCCTGGCATAATATGCGCGCATGTCTTTCTTCTTCTTGTCCTCGCCGAACAGTCCCAAGAGGCTCATACATTCCTTAGAGGGGTGTAGCTTAAAAGTAGGTTCTAAGCTTGTTCTATCCCCACCAGGCATGATTTCGGGCAAACCTTTTCTTTATTCTTCTTATAAAAGCCCGGATGAGCTTTGAAGATTTTTACGCGAAGTGCAAGAGGGTCGCCGAACAGCTCGTGAAAGAGAAGAGGCTGACCGTTGTGGGGCATTACGACGCGGACGGCCTGGCCTCCACCGCGATACTGGTCAAGGCCCTGCGGCGCGCAGGAGTGGAGACCGACTTCATCAACACGCGCCAGATAGACTCGGACCACATAAGCGAGGTCAACGGCTTTGACCATCCGATAGTCTTCGTGGACATGGGCTCCGGCCAGATAGAGCTGCTCGAGAAGGAGATAAAGGGGAAGTTCTACATAGTGGACCATCACCCCCCCGTAAAGGAGACGCCCAACCAGGTCAACCCGTTCCAGCACGGCATAGACGGGACCCGGGAGCTTTCGGCCACGGGGGTCGCCTACTTCGTTGCCAGGGCCATGGGCGAGGACAACAAAGACCTCTCGCCGGTCGGCGTGATCGGAGCGGTCGGCGACATGCAGGACCTCCACGGCGGGCTGAAGGGCGCCAACAGGAGGATAATAAAGGACGCCGAGGAGCTCGGCCTCCTGAACGCCCACAAAAACCTCACTCTCTTCGGCCGGCAGTCCAGGCCCCTCCCCAAGATGCTGGAATACTGCTCGGAGCCCAGACTGCCTGGACTGACAGGCAATTACATGGCCTGCGTGAACTTCATAGAGCAGCTGGGCATAGGAGTCAGGGACCCGCAGACGGGAAAGCCCAGGCATTATGTGGAGCTTAGCCAGGATGAGAGAAAGAAGCTGACGTCAGCCCTCTACATGCTGTTGCTGGACCACAACGCCCCGCATCTCGTCACCGACATGCTCATAGGTGAGATATACGAGTTCCCCGAGGAGAAGCCCAAGACCGAGCTTCGCGACGCAAAGGAGTTCGCGACGGTGCTCAATGCCTGTGTAGCACCGGAAACTAGGATAATGGCTGTCGATGGCACCATACAAACAATTGACGACATGCGAGGTTACACCTATTCATTCAGCGGGGAAAATGGCTCCATGACTGTCGACAGCCATGAAGGGATACACAAAGTCAAGCTGCCGAAAACCCTGCACATGTTCGAAATAACCATGAGCATGGGTTTGACTGTCTCGGCGACTGAAAACCATAGATTTCTGGCTGCAGGACCAAAGGGGGTGGCATGGAAGCCGGCTGAGGAAATAAGCGGAGAAGACTATCTGGCGGTTCCGAGAGAAATAGAGACCAAGTGCAGCCATTACTACTACAAAACTACGGACCTTTTCTCAAGCGAAGAGACTATGCAGAAGAAGGGCGCATTCCGACTCAGGAAATGCATGAAATCTATCAGGGACGCAACGATAGATGAAGATTTCTTCGAGCTCGCAGGATTCATCCTCGGCGATGGCCACTTGTCGAACAATGCCGTCAATCTGGCGTTTGGAACCGACTCGCGGTCCAAGGAACTCGAGTTACACTACAAAGGGCTCATAAGAAGACTGTTCGCCCTGAACAATTACACTACGGATGCGAAGAATGGAACCAGAAACATCATCTGGAACAACACCACACTAAGTAGGGTCTTCCAAAAGTTGGGCATACTTTCCGGGAACAAAACGAAGAAAATCAAAATACCGCAGAAATTGCTCATGGGCCCGGATTCATATGTGGCCGCCTTACTTCGGGGACTAATGGAAAGCGACGGGAATGTCTATAGGGGTGGGCTTGAGTTCAATACCCATAGCAAAGAGCTTGCGGAGCAGCTACCACTGCTATTGCTAAGGTTCGGCATAAAAAGTCATCTGATGAGGAAAAAATGCCGTGATTGCGCCGGCTCCAAGTATTGCCTAATAATATGCGGGTACGATAACGTCCGAAGATACAACCACTCTATAGGCTTTGTAAGCTCCGAAAGAAAGGCGTGGATAAAGAACTGGCTAAAGACGAAGAAGAAACGCAACTCCAACACGGATTTGATACCCTTCGCCAACGAAGAGCTTGCTTATCTGCACAGAAACCTGGGCCTTCCAAATAAATGGTCCTCACATTTCACATGCTACAAAAAAGGCACTCTCGTAAAGAGAACGAATCTGGCGAAATATCTGCGGCATTTCGCCTCCCGCGTGCGGGAATGTGAAGATGCCTTGGAAAAGGGAGATATAAAGGAGATACTCGATACTCTACGCATAAGCATGGCCAACTTCGCCAAGTGTGCCGGCATATCCCGGGAGTGGCTCGCAAAAATACTCAATGGGAAGCCCCCCGGAAAGAATGCCAGGATGAAGATACAAAAAGGCATAAGCAAGCAGAAAGAAAGAATGGAAGAGGTTTCTGAGCACTTGAAACATCTGACCGTTCTCACAAATTCTGATTTGCAATGGGATAAAGTCAAATCCGTTGACATGCCGGAAAGGCCGGAATACGTCTATGACCTTACGATGCATAAAAATCACAATTATTTTGCTAATGGTATATTGGTCCATAATTGCGGAAGGCACGAAGAAGGCGAGGTCGGCGTCTCGGTCTGCATGGGCGACCGGAAGGAGGCATGGCCCAAGGCCAAGCGCCTGCTGGAGAAGCACCGCCGGGAGCTTCGCCAGGGCCTGGAGTGGGTCAAGTGCAACGGCATCAGGGATATGGACAACATACACTACTTCGACGCCAGCGGCGTCATAAGGGAGACCCTGGTCGGCGTCATCGCCGGCATGGTCTACGGCTCCATGAACGTCGACATCCGCAAGCCCATAATAGCATTCGGGCTAACAGACGAAGGGGAGATGAAGATATCCGCCCGCGGAAACTACGATCTGGTGCGCGCGGGGCTCAAGCTCGGCGACGCCCTGAGCGAGGCGACAAAGCCGCTCGGCGGGGAGGGCGGCGGGCACGACGTGGCCGCCGGAGCGAAGATACCGCCCGACAAGAAGTTCGAATTTCTGAACCGGATGGATGAGATTGTGGGAAAGCAGTTAGGTTCTTAAAGATTTTTATTACCAAACAATTAACTTAGCAGGAACTTAGCAGGATGGACTCGAAAGGCCAGATATGGATTGTTGCTCTCATAACCGCGGTAATCGCGCTTTTCGCGTTCATAACCTATTACGTCATCTTCCTTGAACCCAGCGACGACGTCATCGACAAATGGGGCGATCCATCATCTCAGCCCGAATATTCTCCGCAGAAAGCACCCGAGATATACTGTGAAACAGATTCTGATTGTTCTCTGACCCATGAATTTCAGTGTTGTCCCGGAGTAAGTGAGTATCCCTGTGCCCCGGCTCCACCTTTAAGAGATAATTGTATACCTGATATGGAGTGCTCTTGCAACCCTGCAGGCGTGTGCATCGGGCGAATCTTTTCTACTTGTGCCTCATGCACCAACGATACTAAGACCTGTCCGGACGGTTCGGTCGTGGGGCGAGTGCTCCCGAACTGCGATTTCGAGGATTGTCCTGTCTTATGCGAGGACGACGCCGATTGTCAGATTATCAACGGCGCATGCTGTCTGAGCGGCGTGGAATGCAACAATACGGCGACTTTAGAGTGTGATGAGGGATATGAGCATGAGGTCGTCTGTGTCTGCTCCTCGAAGGGCGAATGCATCATAACAGAAGAATCATGCAGGCTTGCTCAAAGCGGAGAGCCCGCGCCCAGCCCCCCAGACCCATTGAGCGGCACTGAGTGCGAGGGCCTCACGGGCCTAGATGAGAAGGGCCAGTGTCTCACCTCGCTGGCAAAGGATGAGGCAGACTCCGAGTGGTGCCAGTACATAAACAGCGAACATTGGAGAGACAGCTGCTACTACGGAGTGGGCAAGATAACAAAGAATCCGGCCGACTGCGAAGGGCCATACTATGCCAGTGAGAACTGCTTTGATTACCTCTTTGACAATGGTTATATTGATGACCCTGCCGAATGCCTTGAAGTTGATGAACGAGGCGAGAGCTACAGAGA
This sequence comes from uncultured archaeon, assembly GCA_964540655.1. GTDB lineage: Archaea > Altiarchaeota > Altiarchaeia > JAFGQM01 > JAFGQM01 > CAZQBY01. Next base: position 11,770 of record CAZINR010000031.1, read on the forward strand.
CGAATGCATAATATTGGGAAGCATGAATTCAAGCGATGTGACGTATTGCGGCGAAAGCTCTACACTGGAGAAACACAAGGAATGCATAAACCGCACTGCACGGCACAATGACGACCCAAGTCTGTGCCTTGCATTAATCGAGCTGGATTCGGATTCCATCTCCGGAGAGGATAGCACCCTTGCCGCAGAGTGCATATCGAGTGTAGTCTCCACCACAGTCTTCGATTCCGACCAGTGCGACCAGCACTTCGACCATATCAACTATAACTCAGTCTGCCAGGCGGCCGTAAGTGGGAGCGGCGCGTACTGCTCTCAGATAACCAGCGTGCGGCTGAGGGACTGGTGTCTGGATGAGTTCTGAACGAGGTGAATTGGGCTCGAATTTCTTTGGAAGCCCTTCAATGACTTGTTCACAAAGGCTTCCTGCCGTATGCCAGATAATATATCGTAGCGCCTATGGTGCCCAGCAGCAATATGGTCAGTATGAAGCCGACCTTCTTCCCCCCTCTGATCGAATCTCTCATGGCACAGTCTATGAGCATGGCAAGGAAGATTATGACGCCCAATACAAGGAGGGGCCAGCTGAGCAATGCAAGAGTATTCAGCAGTTCGATGTAGCTGGCCGGCCCTATAGCCATGCCATATATCACCTTCACCGAGGAGCTGGCATGCACCCAAAGAATGATATGGGTAATAAACCAGCACCAGAAAAAGACCAACAACACCAGGAACAAACGCCTTCCCAAGGATGCTTCCTTCTTCTCCTTCTTCTTGAAGGTAATGAATGCGAGGTCTATCTGGTCGTCCGAATAACCCGAATTCCTCATGGCGGCCTTAACCTCCTGGTCGTTATGTCCCTCATCCAGCATCCTTCTGACAGCCGTCCTGACTTCGTTTACGCCACTTTCCATCCTCTTTTTGTTTAGGGAGTGCTTTATAAAAAACGACGGCAGGCCTCCCTGTCCATTTCGTCCTCCTGCCCAATTACTGCCCCATCATAAGTCTTCGGCCTTCTCCCGATCAGCTTGGCGACTATCACGCCCGGGAACTTCTGGCAGAGGTCATTGTACCTCAGGACCGAGCGATTGTAGAACTCCCTCGTCTGGGCGATGGACCTCTCTATCTTCTCAAGCGAGAACATAAGGCTCTTGAAGTTGCGGTCCGCTTTCAGCTCCGGATACCCCTCTAGGATACCGATAAGCTTCTTTCGCTTATCTTCACCCAGCGGATAGAACGACAAATCCCTCCGTATCCTTGCTATCAGAGCGTTTATCTCCCCCTCGTGTTTACTGTAGCTTCGCGCAATCTCCACCAATCCCGGAATCAGTTCGGCCCTTTTCTTGAACTGTATGTCCAGCTCGCTCCTGGAATTTTTGATTCTCTCAGAAAGGATTATGAACAGGTTATAGTATCGATAGAAACTATGGGCCACAATCGCCACAGTCAGAATAATCAGGGCCAGTAAGGAAAAGAGAGCATAGATGAGATTAAGACCCACAATGAACATTATCAATCCCACTACCATTATTGCGGTTGAAACGTTCAAATTTGAGATGCTCGAGAAACTTTCGACAAACTCGGATTTCCTCTTCCTGCTTATTATGAGCGGGCATTCAGCCGACTCGCCCAAGTATTTCTCACTATCCCTGAAAACCATGCCGTAGGCGAAAACCTTCTGTCTGGGCTCCAATATGTGCTCCGTAGCCCTCCATCGCTCATCCGGCAAAAATCTCTTATGGACGCGGTACACTTTTTTATCGAGAGTCGGCAGAGCGTCTACCTCACTGTTGGCGAATATGTAATCGACTGTAGACAATCTAGCATGGGAGAAATCCCTGTCCATGCCTTTCATATCGACCCGTATGCGCCCGCTCTTGTCCTCGATGTAGAAAGGTACGTACTCCACGATATTCTTCCATAACTTCCAACCATTCTGGTCTCTCTCTTTGATGCTATGGTGATATACACACTCCTTTTTAGACAAGGGTGCAATGAGTGTCTTATCGGCGATGATAATGCCTTCAACTGCGTAAGGAACGCCCCCTATTGCTCTTCCGGCGGGGAGCACCGGCTGCCGGTCTATTTCGAACAGCAGCTCGCTTATCCTGGAAGCCTTTCTGTAGTGGTGATAAGCGACCAGGCTAATGGGCACGCTTGCAAAAAGGAGGATGAGGCCCAGGCCCTTTAAGGGATTGGAATAGAAATCTTCCTGCTGAAAGAAGATTATGAAATATGCAAGCACCAGCGCTATTGCGCTCACGGTAAAGATTATCAAACCCTTATTGCTGACCCTTTCCATTTCAATATTGTCTAATATGTTCTTGGAGTTGCCATAAAAACACTTCACCCATGCGATAACCCATAAAACGTTTTTAAACCATCTTTGTCTATATTCCCGATTCTATCGTCCGATAGGAATAGAGTGGGCTATCACGCTAAAAACATAAACGAGACTTTGGGAAAATGACCGAAAAACCTAAGATTATAGAAAAGCCTTACGGCAAGAAAGACGACGTCGAATACAACCTCAAATCCTATGACGAGGCGAGGAAGACGTTCAAGTGGGAAGACGTGCACAAGAACTTTTCCTGGAATGAGACGGGAAAGGTCAACATGGCCTATGAGTGCATCGACCGCCATTGCGAGAACGGCATAGCCGGCAAGACGGCTTTGATATACGACAGCGATGAAGGAACCGAGAAATACACCTATGACGATTTGAGGAAGCTCTCCAGCAAATTCGCCAACGTGCTTCGCAAGTACGGCATAAAGAAGGGCGACAGGGTCTTCCTTTTCATGCCGCGCTCTCCGGAGATGCACGCCGCGATACTGGGGATACTCAAGGTAGGGGCTATAGCTGGCCCTCTATTCGAGGCCTTCATGGGGGAGGCTGTCAAGGACCGCATGGAGGATAGTGGAGCGGTCATGCTGATAACGACTCCCGAGCTGAGGAAGAGGGTCCCGGTCAATGACCTTCCGGCCCTGAAGAAAATAGTCTATGTCTTAGAGGGCGAAGGCGCCGAAGAGGAGTTCGAGCACGAGGCCGATGCAGAAATAAGCGATGAGATTGAATTGATTAATTATCAAAAGGAGATGGGAGAAGCCGACGAAGACGCCGAGATAGAGTGGCTCGAGCTCGAGGACCCGCTCATCTTGCACTACACTTCCGGTTCGACCGGAAAGCCGAAGGGCGTTCTGCACGTGCAGAACGCCATGATAGGCCACTACCAGAC
>CAZINR010000032.1:0-14823 GCA_964540655.1 uncultured archaeon
CACAGTTGCGGTCGTGACCCTTCCCTTCACGGTGGAGGGCAAGGTCCGGTGGCAGAACGCCGAAGAGGGCCTGGCGAAGCTGAAGAAGAACACGGACACCGTGATAGTGATACCTAACGACAAGCTTCTGAGCATAGTCCCGGACCTTCCGCTGAACGCGGCCTTCAGGGTCGCCGACGAGTTGCTTTCCAACTCGCTCAAGGGTACCACCGAGATGGTCACCAAGCCCGGGCTGGTCAACCTGGACTTCGCCGATCTGAGGACGGTCCTAGCAAACGGCGGGACGGCAGTCATCGGCATGGGCGAGAGCACCAGCGAGACCTTCTCGGAGAACAGGGCCATAGAGGCGATTGAAGAGGCACTCAGGTCGCCCCTGCTCGACATCGACGTCTCAAGCGCCGACCGCGCGCTGGTCAACGTCATAGGCGGGCCGGACATGACCCTGCAGGAGGCCGAGGCGGCCGTGGAGTATCTGTCGGGCAAGATAAGCACCGACTCCAACATACTCTGGGGAGCCCAGATAGACGAGAACCTGAACAAGAACGTGGTGAAGGTGATGCTCGTCGTGAGCGGCGTGAAGTCTGTTTCGGAGCTCACCGCCGGCTCTCCGCTGGGGGCCAAGGAGAAGCTCGACCTGGACGTCGAGTACATCTGAGGGGAGCCAAGGATCCCCTCTCTTTTCTTATTTTCTTTTCTTTTATTTTCTGGCCTATTTTTATACCCCAAACTTCTATAATCCCGCGTTTTTACTAGCTTAGGACTAACTAAGTTCAAAATGGCAGGAACATCCGTATTCTCTATACTGAGGCACTTCCCCAGCGAGGCTGCCCGTATACTGAAGCTTTCGAAGAAGCCGACGCGCTCCGAGTACGAGGACGTGACCAAGATAACCGGGCTGGGCATAGTGCTGCTGGGGGCGATAGGCCTCGCGTTCATACTCATAAGGGCCTTCCTTGAAGGCAAATTCGCTTGAGGTTCAAGATGGAAGAAGACGAAAAGACCCATTTCTATCTCTTAAGGACTACGACCACGCAGGAGGACGCGGTAGTCGACATGCTGTACCAGAAGTCGGCCTTGGCCATGGAGGACACGGGGGTTTACGCGATACTGCACCCCGGCCCGATAAAGGGATACGTTTTCATGGAGGCGCGCGACCTGGGAGACGCCATACAGCTGGTGCAGGGGGTTCCCCACACCAAGGGCTTCGTCAAGGGCGAGGTGGACTTCGACAAGGAGGTCAAGCCTCTCCTGCAGCCGAAGTCGAGCGTCCTGGACGTCGCCAAGGGCGACCTGGTCGAGCTCATAGCCGGCCCGTTCAAAGGCGAGAAGGCCAAGGTCATAAGGGTCGACGAGGCCAAGGAAGCTGTAACAGTCGAGCTGATAGAGGCGACCGTCCCGATCCCCGTCACAGCCAAGGGGATGCACATCAAGGTCGTGGACCGGGTCACCCAGGCTGTGGCAGAGGAGAGCCAGAAGAAGGACCTGGAGCAGCGCAGGACCGGCCCGGTCATAGGCGAGGGCCCGCTGCCGGCGCTGAGGGCGCCCAAAGACGAGGAGCCCGAGGAGGAGCCCGAGGAAGAGAAGGCCCCGCCGGAGAAGAAAGAGAAGCCGAAGAAGCTGGTCATGGGTATGGGCGCCGGGAAGGAAGAGGAGGAGAAGCCCGGAAAAGAGGAAGCCACTTCCGAAGAGGGGAAAGAGGGCCAGAAAGAGGCGCCTGAGGACAGGAAGGAAGAGAAGAAAGAGGAAGGGGCCGAATCCGAAGAAGAGGAAGCCGATGAGGAAGAGGACCCGTTCGCGGACGTGGAGGACGATGAGGTAGACCCCGACGAGCTTCTCAAGAAGAAAAAGAAGAAATAGTTTTTTTATGTTCAATATCTAACTACGCGGAATGCCACAAAGCATCAAGGTCTTGGTGGACGCCGGGAAGGCGAGTGCCGGTCCGCCGTTGGGTCCCGCCCTGGGGCCGACGGGGATAAACGTAGGCGAGGTAGTCTCCGCCATAAACGAGAAGACCAAGAGCTTCTCCGGCATGAAGGTGCCCGTCGAGGTCACCATCGACCCCAAGACCAAGAGCTTTGAAGTAAAGACGGGCTCCCCGCCCGTATCGCAGATGATAATGATGGAGATAGGGGCCGAGAAGCTCTCCTCCAACCCCAAGTTCGAGAAGGTCGGCAACCTGGCCGTCGAGCAGGTCATCAAGGTGGCGAAGTCCAAGATCGACTCCCTCAACTGCCTCTCCATGAAGAGCGCCGTCAAGACAATCATGGGCTCGTGCGTCTCCATAGGCGTGCTCATAGAGGGCATGGAGCCGCCGGAGGCCATAGCTGCGGTCAACGGGGGCAGGTTCGACAAGGAGATAAGTGAAGAGCGGACCGAGATGACCGAGGAGAAGAAGAAGCTCATGGCAGAGGAGCTGAGCGCGACCAAGGCCAAGCTGGAGAAGGAGCTGGAGGACCTCAAGGCCGAGGAAGAGGCGGCGAAGGAGGAAGAGGCCGTCGTGGAGGCTGAGGGAGAGCTCCCAGAGGGCGAGGAGAAGGAAGGGGAGGCCAAGGAAGGCGAGAAAGAGGGCGAGAAGAAGGAAGGCACCAGCCTGGACCGCAAGCCCGAGAACAAGAAGGCCGAGAAGCCCGGGGACCACAAGTAAGCTTTTTATACTAACACAATCTAACTAACCGCACTGGCTCTGTCCAGTAGTTCGAACAGAATGAACGACCAAGACGTTCTGAAAGCATTAGAAGAAGTGCGCAAGGCGCCGAAGAGGAAATTCACCCAGTCTGTAGACCTAATCGTCAATCTGGAGAACATCGACTTCAAGAACCCGGCCAACCGGATAGAGGTCAAGGTCATGCTCCCGGAGGGGAGGGGCAAGGATTTGAAGATAGGCGTCTTCGGCGACACCGACTTCCTGGGCAAGGCCAAGAAGGCCGATTTGAAGATAAGCGACAAGCAGATAAGCAAGAGCCCCAAGGAGATAAGGAAGATAGCCGAGCAGATGGACTTCTTCATCGCCCAGACCACGCTGATGGTGAACATCGGAAAGGGGTGGGGCAAGTACCTGAGCACGAGGGGCAAGATGCCGCAGCCGATGCCGCCGGCCGCGGACCCGACGCCCATGATAATGAGGCTCAAGAACACGGTGGTTCTGAAGAGCAAGGGCAACACGCCCCAGACGCTGGCGTGCGCGGTGGGCACCGAGTCGATGAGGGACGAGCAGCTCGCCAAGAACGTGATGGCCGTCTACAACGCCCTGCTCGAGAAGCTGCCGATGAAGGAGAACAACCTCAATTCAGTCATATTGAAAACTACGATGGGTTCGCCCGTCAAGCTGATTTAAGATGCCTGCCAAGTGGAAGATAAAGGAAGTGGAAGAGCTGGCCGGGAAGCTCAGCGAGAGCCCGGTCATCGCCGTCGCGGGCGTCAAGGGCCTTCCGTCCAAGCAGATGCAGGAGATAAGGAAGAAGCTGCATGGGGATGTCGAGATAAAGGTGGTGAAGAACCGGCTCGCCAGGCGCGCGTTCGAGAAGGTCGACCGCAAGGGCCTCAAGGACCTGGAGGAGAGCATCAACGGCCCTACCGCCATACTGTTCTCGAAAGAGAACCCGTTCAAGCTGACGAAGCTGTTCAACGAGTCGCGCGTCAAGGCTCCCGCCAAGGAGGGCCAGGAGGCCCCCGAGGACATAGTCGTCCCGGCGGGCGACACGCCCTTCAAGCCGGGCCCGATAATCGGGGACCTGCAGGAGGTCGGGATAAAGGCCAAGATACAGGGCCCGATAATCGCGGTAGTGAAGGACTCGCCCGTAATCAAGAAGGGCGAGACGTTCTCCGGGAAGCTGGCGGGGGTGCTGGCCCAGATGGACATATACCCGATGGAGATAGGCATCGACGTGCGCGCGGCCTATGAGGACGGAATAGTATACGGCGCCGATACCCTCAGCATAGACGCGGAGAAGGTGCTGTCCGACATGGCGGCGGCGCACCAGCACGCGATCAATCTCTCGGTCGAAGCGGGCATATTCAACAAGGCATCGCTGCCCGTCCTGCTGACCAAGGCGGCCGGCGGGGCGAGGAGCCTCGCCATCGAGGCCGAGATATACAACGAGGAGACCATCGATTATTTCCTCTCGAAGGGGAGCAGCGAGGCCAAGGGCCTAGCGGCTTCCGTGTCCTACGAGCCGGGGGCGAAGCCAGCTCCCGAGGAGAAGAAGCAGGAAGAGAAAAAGGAAGAATCCGGATCAAAAGAAGAGTCGCCGAAAGAAGAGCCGAAGGAGAAGGCCTCCGAGGAGAGGGAAGCCGCTGAGGAGATAACTGGGGAGGGCGCAAAGGGGGAAGACTCCGAGGCCGCGAAGGAGATAACGGAGGAAGAGCCGAAAGAGGCCGCGAAGGAAGAGGGCTCCGAGGCCGCGAAGGAGATAACGGAGGAGTCGGCCAAGGACGAAGAGGCCGGGAAAAAGGTTGAAGAGCAGAACGCCGACACGCCCGCAGAGGACGGCGGGACCCAGGACGTCTCGCCGGAGACCGAAGAGAAGCTGGCCGAGGAGGCGGATCCTTTAGAGCAGGTGCCGGAGGTCGGAGAAGAGGCCGAAGAGGAAAAGGAATCAGGTTCACAAAACAAATAAAAACAGAAAATGGAATACGTATACGGAGCATTGCTGCTTCATTCGGCGGGCCAGAAGGTCGACGAGGCGGGCCTGAAAAAGGTCATCACAGCCTCAGGCGCGAAGGCGGACGAGGCCAAGATAAAGGCGCTCGTCGCGTCGCTCGAGGGCGTTGACATAGAAGAGGCCATATCCAAGGCGGCTCCCGTTGCCGCGGCCGCTCCCGCAGCTGCGCCAGCAGCCGGCGGAGAGGCTCAGGAAGGGGAGACGAAGGACGAGGGTCCGAGCGAAGAAGACAAGGAGAAGGCCGAGGAAGAAGCGGCAGAGGGTCTGGGCGCGCTCTTCGGTTAAGGAAGACTCAAACTTTCGAGCCTTCCGACTGGTTCTTACTAGCTTAGCCTGGGCTTTTTTCTTCTTTCAGCCCGAAATTATCGCAAGAGGTGGAATATGCCAGGAAGAAGGAGGCCCGAGAAACCGATGCCGGTGATGCCGGGCGGCAGGATAACGCTCCATCGCGCATCTATGCGCCGGCTCGTGGACTACGCCTATAGGGGCAACCTTGCCGGAATCCTCGACCCCCACCACGAGCACATAGCTTCTATCACGACCCCCGGCCAAAGACCACAACATCGCAATCTGTCCCGGGGGACTGTCCTTGTGGCAGTGCACAGGGACGGAGGGGTCCATGCTTACAGATGGTCTCATGCAGAGCCGAGGCCCCTGCCTATAAAACCCGAGATGCAGAGAGAGCCCTGGCCCAGGGGCGCCCTGGAGCGGGTAGGGCCCGTCCTGAACCGGGAGGGGCAACCAATGACCATACTGGACTTTGGCGATTACATAGACCTCCCCACACCCCCGGAGCCGGAAAAACCGGGGCCGCCGAGACCGAGGGGCCACGGGAGGCTCGACACCTACGCCTGATTCTCGCCCCATTTTTATTGCCCGACCCCTTAACCTACGTATGAAAAAAGAGGCCACTCCCCCGGACCCCTTCCAGAACAAGGAGTTCATGGTGCAGGCCGAGAAGGCGCAGCCGCTCATGACCCTTGAGTACCTCAACAGCTGGGGCAACGAATTCCTTTTCATTTTCCTGCTGATAGCGGGCGCCTTCCTGCTGCTCTTCGTCAACCAGGTCGCGTCCACGATGCCCGGGACCGTCCCCACGATAATCGGCGTGGACGTGCCGGCCTACTGGGCGACCCAGGTACCCATATTCATACTGATAATCGCTGCGATAGCCTTGGCGATATACTACAACATGCGCAGGCGGTACATCGAGAACATGATGTACTTCTACTACCAGAAGCTCGCCGAGCAGCAGATGAAGAAGGAAGAGAAGTAACCCTCAAAAATCCCGTAGACTGGAACGCAAGGTTCACTTTCTAGTGGACTGCAGACAGTAGACCGGAGACCACAAAAGATGCCACGCCCGAGGAAGAGGGAGGGTGGATACGCCCCGAAATCGGATTCAGAGCTATTCAAGGAAAGCCTCTACGGTGAGCTCACCACACCCGAGGCCATGGAGGAGGCCCTGAAGAGAGAGGAGGCGAAGGAGGAGAAGAAGGGCAAGGTCTTCGGGTACGAGAACATCTACTTCTGGCTCTGCGCGTTCACAGAGAAGCATTTCCTCAAGAAGAAGCCGGAGACCTACGCCATGCCCAAGGCCGTCGAGGAGGAGGGCAGGAAAAAGAAGAAAAAGAAGGAGCTGCCCAAGGAGTATAAAGAGGCGCTGGACTTCATGGGCTGGGAGCTGGACCACGACACGGTCATGGCCGTCCCCAAAATCGCCGGCATAATAGGGCTCATAATAGGAATAATCGCCGCCTCCGTCATCTACTTCATGGTCACGCTGCCCCCCGTCAAGGACTGCCCGGACGGCGTCTGCTGGGTCGACGGCGGGGAGACCGCGGAGACGTGCCCCGCCGACTGCGCGGTGTCGAGGCCGGTGCGCAAATATCCCGAGCCGGATACCATGATGCTGCTGTTCATAATGTTCATACCCGTGTTCAGCACCCTCGGGCTGGTGACCTACATACAGAAGTATCCCCTCAACGCCGCCAACAGCGAGAAGATGAGGGCGCTGACCTATGTCCCCGAGATAATGAACTACCTGGTCATGCAGATGCGGCTGCAGCCCAACCTCGAAAGGGCGGTCAAGTTCGCGGCCGAGCACGGCGAGGGCCGGATAGCCGACGAGTTCAAGGAGCTGCTGTGGAAGAACCAGGTGGGCATATACGACAGCATAGAGGAGGGGCTGGACGACATGGCCTACCGCTGGGAGCCCTACAGCGAGGAGTTCAAGCATGCCATAACCATGGTGAGGGCATCGGTCCTTGTCCCCAACGACGTCGAGAGGGGCGTGATATACGACAAGGCCATAGAGGACGTGCTTTCTTCCACAAAGGACAAGATGGAGCTCTATGCGCATTCGATGAAGCAGCCGTCCATGTACCTCTTCTACATAGCCGTTCTGCTGCCCCTCATGGTCATCATAATGCTGCCCGTGGCGGCGGCGTTCGCCGGTATACCGATAGCCTCCACCCCGATACTGGTGGCGCTCTACGTGTTCATAATGCCGCTGATAACCTACGTCTATGCGAGGTCGGTGCTGTCCAAGAGGCCGGGCGGGTACGTCCCCCCGAAGATACCCGACGACCACCCGGGCCTGCCCAAGAAGGGCGTGGTGGACTTCAGGGGGCTGAAACTGCCGTTGGTGGCCACGACGATAGGCCTCATAATACTGCTTCTGGGCGTGGGCGTGTTCCTGGACTCCTCCATAAAGCTGAGCGATGCGGAGATGGAGCGGCTGGAGGCGCTGAACCCGGACAAGGAGATAGAGCAGCCCTATTTGATCCAGTACTTCATACCCCTGGCCATAGGCATACCGCTGGGCTTCTACCTCTTCGGCAAGAGCGTCAACAAGAGGAAGGCGCAGGAGAAGATATTCAAGATGGAGCTGGACTTCAAGGACGCCATGTACCTCCTGGCGAGCCGGCTGGGGGAGAAGAAGCCCATGGAGGACGCCCTCAAGTACGTCAAGAAGTTCATGCCGGAGAGCGAGGTGGCCACCGAGCTGCTGGACACGGTGGAGAGGAACATAATGGTGATGGGCCTGACCCTCAGGTCGGCCATATTCGACCCGGTCTACGGGGCGATGAAGAACATACCGTCAAGGCTGATGAAGAGCTCTTTCAAGATAATGACCGATTCGATTGAGCTCGGGCCGGAGGTCGCTTCCACCTCGCTGATATCGGTGTCGAACCAGATAAGGAACGTCCAGAAGATAAACGAGCTGATGAGGAAGCTGCTGGACGATGTGACGGGCATGATGAGCTCCATGGCCATGTTCATATCGCCGGTGGTGCTGGGCATCGTGGCCTCGCTGCAGAGCGTCATCGTCGCGGTGATAACCCCGCTGACACAGACCGGCTCGACGGTCGGCGAGATAGGCTCGGAGGCGGCCCGGGAGACGATATCCGCGGGGCGTGATGTGCTGGGCGGCGGCATGATAAGCCCCGACGCCATCAAGAACATGGCCGGGCCGATAGAGTTCCAGCTGATAGTGGCCGTCTACGTCATCGAGCTGGTGATAATACTCTCGTACTTCGCGGGGAAGATAAAGTATGGCGACAACAAGACCGCCATAATGATGACCATAGGGCGGACGCTGCCCATAGCGATATCCGTCTTCGTGGGCGCCCTCTTCCTCGGGGGCGGCATGATAGGGGGGCTGACCGGCTGACGGGAGCTTTTTTATGCTAAAACGTTAAATAAAACAACAAACGGAGTCCAACAAGATGAAATACATGGAGAACAGGAAGGGCCAAGGCTTCGACACCTTCAAGCTCTTGATCGCGGCCGTCGTGGCCATGGTCATACTTGGAATAGTGACCGGGGTCTTCGGCAAGATATGGGCCATGATAGCGGGCATACAGTGCGTGTCCAGCCCCATAAACGAGCTTATGACGACCCTGCAGGACGCCCAGTCCGGCATGCGGGCCACGACCCAGGACATATGCCTTGACGAGGGCGCCGGCGTCGGCGCCGCGGCGATAGCGAACACCATGAGCAACATAGGCACCGATGACATAACGTTCAAGTGCGACAGCGCCGCGGTCTGCGAGGAGGGCGGGCCGTTGGCAATCAGCCTAGACGGGAAGGAGATAGACGCGGAGGGCGACGCGACCTTCAAGGCCGTCGTGGAGTGCATCGAGACCGGCGGCAACTACAAATGCACTATAAGCATACGCAACGCTTAGGCTCATGAAACTGGGCAGCAGAGGGCAGGGCGAGTCCCTGATAAAGATCCTCGTAGTGGCGATAATAGCCATAATAGCGCTCGCCTTGGCCAAGAGCTACTTCAGGGAGAGCTCGAGGCAGACCCAGCAGACGGTGGACGAGATATTCACGCCCGTGTCCGTGGACACCTCTACGCATCTGCGGGCGCCGCTGTCTTCCGCCGCAATCACGCCCGTATCTTGACATGAGGGGAAAGGGATTCGCAGGGGGACCGTTCCAGCTGCTGATAGGGATAGTCGTGTTCGGGATGGCCCTTCTCATAGGGGCCTACCTCTTCAACATGATAAACTGCTGGAAGTGCGAGGAGCTGCTCAAGATAGAGACCATCGAGCTGAAGGAGGCCATCGCCAGCGTGGGCAAGGGCGACGTCAACAGCAAGAAGAACGACGTGGTCGAGCTGGAGCCGTGCGCGGAGGGCATCTACCTCAAGCAGCTTACCGACGACGATGGGGGCAAATGCCGCTCGTTCTGCCCCAACCACCCCAACAACTGCTGGGTCATAATAGCGAACAGCAGGTGCAGCGGCGGGACGATAATAAGGGAGTGCATAGACATAAACGGCAACATGGTCATAAACAGCTTCCTGCCGCAGATGGAGGCCCCGGACGACCCCTGGCTGAACGGCGCCTACCCCTTCAGCCTGCGCTCGACCTTCGTCAGCATAGAGAAGACGGGGGTCAACGAGATGGAGATAGGCAAGCCATGAAGATGAGCCTGAGGGGACTGACGGACAACAGGAAGGGCATATATGAGTTCGTCCTCACCAAGAGCGTCATGCTCATTTTTATTCTGGCTCTGGTCAGTATATTCTACAGCCTTTACAACAGCGTCAACGTGAAGAGCGCGGGAACGATAGCGGACTCGGAGTCCGACAGGGTGGCAAGGGAGGTGGACGACGTCATAGCCCTGCGGGGCGTCAGCAACAAGGTGCGCATACACCTCCAGCCCGGGCTCAAGGTGGGGAAGCAGACCGTGCCCTACAAGCTCGAGGTGACCGAGAACGGCAACATTGTCGTCTCCTTTCTCCAGGCCCCCTACGACGACGTCGTGGGCATATCCACTTTCGGGCTGTCGGGCATGGACCGGACCAGCGGCAGGGACCGGGTGACCTGCGACTGGAAGGAGCTGCAGTGGGGCGCCTATTTCGATGTCACCAAAGAGAGCGACTACGTCTACTATCCCTACGGCTCCGGGGACAGGGAGGGCCTTTATTACAGGATAAAGGTAACTATAGACGCGGCAGACAAATGCGGCGATTACATGGTCTTCGAGGGAGAGTACAGAGCATGATGCGCAACAGGAGAGGACAGGGCAACGTGTTCAGCGGCGACGTGCCGGCGATAATAATGATAGTTCTGAGCATAGCGTTCTTCTTGTCGTCCATCTACCTGGCCATAGACCACTTCGAGTCGAGCAAGAGGCGCATAAACGTCGAGGCTGCGCTGGTGGACGCGTCTTCCGTCTTCCTGAGGGAGAACGCCAAGATAAGGCCGTCCGACCTGGTGGAGGACCCGGAGTTCTGGCAGCTCAAGATGTCCAAGATAGAGACCAGCAAGGGCGTGCAGGTCTTCGTGGAGCTGGATTCCCTGAGCGACGACGCGCCCGGGCACTGGGAGGTCGGCGGCCTGCCGCCGGAGAACGCGCAGCAGCTGACCAAGCGCTTCCCCATAGCTCTGAGGAGCGGGGAGACGGACCTGGATGTTTATCCAGCGCTGGTGACTGTAACGGTGTACACGCCATGATTAAGATGAAGAGAAGGGGACAGGCGGAGATAATGGACGGCCTAATCCTGATGCTGATAGCCGCCATATGCTCCACAGTCCTGCTCACGATATCCTCCAGCTACGGCGTCATACCGGTCGAGGTCTACCAGGAGACATACGCCCAGAAGCTGGCACAGAACACCCTGCTGTCGCTCTACCACATAACCGACCAGGATGAGCAGAGCCCCTACTACCGCAAGTCGATAATGGTGGCAGTGTCGCAGGATCTGGCGAGCGGCGACATAACCCTCTCCGAGAGCGACCCCATGGTCCGCGAGGTCCTGGACGCTTATGGCGAGCAGCTGGGGTGGGAGTTCATGTTCGCCGTACTCTCCGGGGGGACTCGCATAATGGACGAGACTATCATCTCCACCGACCCGAGCGTGGACAGCGCCGAGAAGTTCGACCTCAACGTGGGCAAGCCCTACTGCGCCAGCGCGGCTTTGACCTATCCGCAGGGCGACTGCTCGATCGCGGGCGGGGGGTCTGCCGGGAACATGTGCTACGCGATATTCCAGATATGCGTGTGGCAGCCGTAGCGGTTTTCTGTCTTCGGTTTACAGTCCTCTTGTGGACCCAAGACCGCTAAGCGGGCAGCCGGCGCTTCATGGCGAACTCCTCGTCGCAATGCGGACATTTATACTTGACGTACTCCTCGCTGCCGTCCACCGAGGCGGCGCAGTTCGAGCACATGGGCTTGCCGCATGAAGAGCAGTAGACTATCGAAGTCCCCTTCTTCCCGCAGTTGGGGCATCCTCCTTTGGTCCCTTCCCCCATCTCCACGAACATGCCGTCGAAGTCGCTGGTGCCCAGGTCCTGATCCAGGCCCTCCAGTTCGCCGAAGTCCCCTAACTCGTCCTCCAGGCTGCCCAGCTCGCCCAGATCCCCGCCCAGGCCCTCGTCGAACTCCAGGCCCGACTCGAACATCTCTATGCCCGGCTCTTCTCCGGGGACGGCCGCTTCGGGGGCTGCGGCTCCCGGCTTGGGTCCCTTCTCGTACCACCTGCTCTCGCGGGTCTCGCCCTCGCCCTCCTCTTCCTCCTCGGGCTCCCTGAGCTGCTGCCGGACGTCGCCCACCACCTCTTTCAGTATGTCGTCCCCGCCCCGGCCGCGCCTTCCCCGCTGGGGGCGGCCCTTGAAGTACTCCGCCAGGTCCTCCTTGGCCTGCTCTTCGGGCTTTTCCCCGGTCCGCCGGTGACGGTGCCTGCTTATCTCCGCCTCTTCCTCCTTGCCGACCTTCTCCCTGAGCTGCTTCAATGCGTCGGTTATCTCGTCCACGTCGGCCTCGGCGTACTCCTCCTTCTCCTCCGGCTCCTCGTAGGTTATCTTCTCCTTCAGTTTGCTGAGCAGCTCCTCGGACCTGCCCTCGTCGTCGGTGTCCTTCGTGGCCTTCCTGAGCTTCGCCTCCAGCTCCATTATGAGCTCCTGCCGGCTCTCCCCCTCTTCTTTTTCGGCCGGGGGCTCCGGCGCCTCGACCTTATGGCTGAGCAGCTCTCTGGCCTCTTCGACCTGGCCCTTTTTGACCCTCTCCTTGGCCACGGACTCCCTTATCTTCTCCAGGAGCGGCCTCACGTCCTTCTCCTCCTTGACTATGCTCTCGAGGTCTTTCGTGATCTTGGTTATCTCCTTGTTCCTCTCCTTCTTCTTGGCTTCCTTCATCTCCTTCTTTATGCCGTACCTTATGACATGCTTGGGTATTCCCACCACCCTGGTCTCCCTCCTCCGGACCATGGCGTATTCGACAACGGAAGAGTTGAGCACCAGGACTCCGAGGAAAAGGAAGAGGGTGAAGACCGTGCTGCCCTCGTACTCGAAGAGAAGGGGGCTGGCGCCAAGCGGCGAGTAGAGCGGCATGACGACCTCGGAAAGGGATATCACGGCGGTGGGCACGTAGGCCACCAGGCCGAAGACTATGAAGAGCAGCCACTTGCGCTTCCGGAGGTAGGTCTTTATCTCCGGGTACACGAACTGGAGGCTGTACTTGCCTATTATCGGGCTGGCCAGCAGCAGCATCACGTAGGGCAGGTAGGCCGTTACCATGTCATTTATATTCCAGATGAGTAAATAAAAGCGTGGAAATGAGGGTCAGGGCGGGGGTCAACCCCACGGAGAGGGAGGGCAGCGTGCTCAAGGCGGTGGAGAACCTCTTCCTGAATACGGAGTTTAAGAAAACAGGGGGCTTTTTAGAGGGTTCCGGCAGGGACAGGAACGATCTGGCGGCTTTCAAGGAGCTCCTGGCCCGGCAGCAGATAAGGGACACTGCGCGCAGGTTTTTGTCCAAGCGGATGGACGGGAACGGGGTGTCGTTCGAGCTCAACAAGCAGGCCGCTTTTATGGGGAAGGTGAATTTCGTCGATTTCGAGGTGGCGCTGGGGGCGATAGGGGTTGAGATAGAAGATGATGATTTAGAGGGGCTGGTGGACTGGCTGTGCTCCTAGCGTAGTTTCTTCGCCAGCTCGCTGATCTTCACCCTCTCCTGCTCCATGCTGTCGCGGTCGCGGACGGTGACCGTATTGTCTTTCAAAGTGTCATAGTCGATTGTGATTGAGAACGGGATGCCCACCTCGTCGGCGCGGGCGTATCGGCGCCCTATGCTGCCGGAAACGTCCCACTGGACGTAGAGGCCCTCGTCCTTGAGAAGCTCGAACACCTCTCTGGCTTTTTCTTTGATGCCGTCCTTCTTGACCAGCGGGAAGACGGCGGCGCGGTAGGGGGCCACCTCCTTGGGGAAGCTGAAGTACTCGCGCTCCTTCTCGCCCTTCTGCTCGCTGAAGCAGCTCTCCAGGACGCAGTAGAACGGCCGGTCCACGCCGTAGGCGACCTCTACAACGTGCGGCACGAACCTCTCCCCGTCCTTGCTGACCTCCATGCTCACCTTGCTGAGGTTCTGGTGGGCCTTCAAATCGTGGTCGGTGCGGTCGGATATGCCCACCATCTCGACCCTGCCGAAGTCCCTGCTCAAAAACTCTATGTCCCAGGTGTCATTGGAGTAGAAGGCTTTTTCGTCGTCCTTGTGCTGCCTCATCTGGAGGCGCGCGGGGTCTATGCCCATCTTCTCAAACAGCTGCCACGAGCGCGCGAGGGAGTAGGCTATGAGCGGGACCGTCATTATGCCCTTGTCCATGGCCTCCCCTATGGTCATCTCCTCCGGCTCTTTGCCCTCCTCCTGCAGCCCCTTGGACCAGACCTTGACCTTCATGCCTTTAACTTCTCCGAGCCGCTCGCTCGTCTTGCCGTCCGGGCGGGTGAAGTACTGTATCTCGGCCTGCGTGAACTCCCTCAGGCGGAGCATGCCCTGGCGCGGGGAGATCTCGTTCCTGAAAGAGTGGCCTATCTGGAGGACGCCCAAAGGCAGACGCTCCCTGCCGGCGGCGTAGAGGCGCTTGAAGAGGAGGTAGGTGGTCTGGGCCGTTTCAGGGCGGAGGTAAGCGGTGACCTTGTTCTTGCCCGGGCCTATGTACGTTTTAAACATGAGATTGTAGTCGTAGGGCTCGCCCAGCCGGCCCTTGCACTTGGGGCACTTTATGTCCGCCTCCCTTATGTGCTTCTCCAGCTCGACTATGCCCATGCCGTCGGTCTGGATGCCGACGTGCTCGGCCACCAGATGGTCGGCGCGGTAGGGCTCCCCGCACTTCTGGCATTCCGTCAATACGTCGGAGAACGAGTCCACGTGCCCGGAGGCGACCCAGGGGTCCTCCGGCGTGACTGTCGGGCAGCTGACCTCCAGGCAGCCCTCCTCGACCACGTAGTGGGTGCGTATGAGCTCCTCTATGTTGCGCTTGAGGAGGGCGCCCATGGGGCCGTAGTCGTAGAATCCCTTGCTGCCCCCGTATATCTCGAACGAGGGCCAGACGAAGCCCCTCCTGAGGGAGATGTCCATGACCTTTTCCTTGACCATTTTTGATTAGAAAGAACGGGTTAATTATCAACGGAGGGAATAAAAGCGGTCGGTTTTTAGAAAATATCAAGCTCGCTGACGCTCGGTTTAGAAAACGCGCAGGCTTGTCGGGCCTCGCGTTTCTAAGCTGGGTGCTTGGGGCCGCGAAGCTCCGGCCCGAAGGAGGGGAAAGCCGGTATCTCTATCTCTTCTTGTACCCGAAGACCTTGTCGTAGGTCGGGTGGTCGTTCCTGTTCGAACCCGATCTTTCCAATGCCGTCTATAAGGA
>CAZINR010000033.1:0-14441 GCA_964540655.1 uncultured archaeon
TCTTAATTTAAGCTAAGGAAGATAAAAGGGTTTAGAGCTCATATTTTAATAATGCCGCTAAATATGACCAATGGACAAAAGTAGAATAAACGCCCGCCTAAAGCGCAGGCACGGCGGCCTGGTCCGGTCGAACGACGACGGCAACCCGATAACCCAGTCCTTGAAAGATGCGACTGCGACAAGATCCGTCTTTTGGAACAATATAAAATCGATGCAGTCCTGGCACAAAAGTAAAGCGAAGGAAAACGTGTCCCGTAAAAGAGGGCGACGAAGGCGCGCCCATTAAACGCTTTTCGGCCCAACGGCCCCAGTATTGCCGCAAACTCATGATGCCCACCAGATCCCGATTTTGCGGCAAGAAGTAAACGGAGAAGCATATTTATTTGCCCAGCCCTAAACAAAGGGTAGTTCAATCCCATCATAATGGCCCTGGAGATTTTCACGGAAATAAGCATCATCGTGGTGGTCGCGACTGCGATGGCAGGCCTGATGCGCTTATTCAAGCAGCCCACGATAATAGGGTTCATACTGACGGGGATGCTGGTGGGGCCGATATCCCTCGACATCATGGTCCATTCGACGGAGACCATCTCGGTCTTCTCTAAAATGGGGATAGCCCTGCTGCTGTTCATCGTAGGGCTGGGCATGAATCCCCGCGTGATCAAGGAGGTCGGCAAGGTCTCGGTCATAACGGGCCTCGGGCAGATAGTCTTCACATCCCTGCTCGGGTTCGCCATATGCATCGCATTGGGCTTCCCTTTTGATTTCGCGTCCGGCGGATACGACCCTTTCGTCATTTCCATTTACGTCGCAATAGCCCTGACGTTCAGCAGCACGATAATAATAATGAAGCTGCTGTCGGACAAGCATGCGCTCCAAAGCCTCTACGGCCGCATCTCCGTGGGCTTCCTGCTGGTCCAGGACGTTGTGGCCATTGCGCTTCTCATAGCGGTCCCCTACCTTTCCGGAGGCCTGGATGCCGGCGGACTCGCCGCTGAAAACCTTTTGTTCGGTCTGGCCATAATGGGCGTCGCGGCCCTAGTCAGCATATACCTGGTCCCCAAGATGTGCAGGTTCTTCGCAAAGAGCCCCGAATTCCTCTTCTTCTTCTCGATAGCCTGGGGCATGGGACTGGCCAGCCTGTTTCTCCAGCTTGGCTTCTCGCTGGAGATAGGCGCTCTGGTAGCGGGCATAGCTCTTTCATCATCGCCCTTCCATTATGAGATAAGCTCGAAGATGAGGCCCCTTCGGGATTTCTTCATAATGATATTCTTCATACTGCTGGGTTCGCAGATGGCGCTCGGGCACATGGGCATGTTCATAATACCGGTAATTCTGCTTTCGGCATTCATACTAATCGGCAATCCGCTGATTGTCGTCATCTTGATGGGCCTGCTGGGCTATGACCGGAAAACCGGCTTCTCCGCAGGCCTGACCGTCGCCCAGATAAGCGAGTTCTCGCTCATATTCATTGCGCTGGGCGCCCAGCAGGGGCACCTTCCCCCGGAGATACTCTCGCTGGTGACGTCCGTGGGCATCATCACCATAGCGGGCTCGACCTACATGATACATTATTCAGAGCGCATCTACCCCCGCATAGCCAGGTACCTGGGCGTCTTTGAGAAGAAGGGGATCAGAAAGAAGAAAGCCTGGGAAGATACGACTTACGATGCCATACTCTTCGGCTGCAACCGGGTGGGCCACGATTTCCTGAACGCATTCAAAAAGCACGGCGACAGGTTCCTCGCGGTAGAATGCGACCCCGACATACTCGGCGACCTTTACAAGCAAGGTTTCAATGCGAGGTACGGTGATGCTGCCGATACGGAATTCCTCGAGGACCTGGGCCTGGAGAACGTCAGGATAATCGTTTCGACGATACCGGATTTCGACACCAATGTAGTGCTGCTGACCAAAGTGCGGCAGGCCAATGAAGACGCCATAGTCCTGATGGTGGCATACAGGATAGAGGATGCAATGCGGCTTTACGACTTGGGTGCTAGCTACGTCATAATGCCCCATTTCCTCGGGGGGTACCACGCCTCAAAGATGACGGAGAGGCATGGGTTCGACAAGGAGAAATTCAGGCTGGAGCGGGAAGAGCACATTCGCTACCTCATGCGCAGGCAGTCGGCCGGCCACGAGCATCCCGACACGCACGACATGCGAAGCCAGTACCCCGGCAAAGAGAATTAAGCAAACGCTTCTCTTCGATGCGGCCTAACAACCAACCGGATTACCCTAAAACAATCTTTTAATACCCTAACTTTTAATACCCTAACATATAAAGATGGGTAAGGCATGGACACAAGCAAAAAGGATATGCGCGCCCGTATAAGGCGCAGGCACGGCGGCCTGGTCCGGGCGGACGACGACGACCCGCGGACCCAGTCGTTAAAGGATGCTAAAGCAACGAGGTCCGTGTTTTGGAACAACATAACCTCCATGCAGTCCTGGCACAAGGGGAAAGCGAAGGCAAGGGACCTGCTAAGAAGGAGGGGGAAGAGAAGGCGCGCGCATTAGGCGAACATATGCACGATTCAAGAAACCCGACAAGGATAAGATTGAAATAACCCGAAGATGGAAACAGACTACCTAAAGCGGCTTAGGATGGAGGATGCCAGGGTAATCGATGCTGTTGAAGATTTGACCAGGCTGACGGCAAAGGACGCAATGATAAAACCGGTGTTCCTTGATCCCGAAGACGGGGGCGAAAAGATAATAAAGAAATTGAAATCCGAAAGGATAGAAGTGTGTATCGTAGTCACAAAAGAGAAGAAGTTCGTCGGGGAGATAAGCGATAAAGACCTGATACGTCTGTTCCTGATCCAGGTCGAGAATGAGCCGCTCACCGAAGTGCTGGGGGTCGGCTATAACAGGGAGCTGAAACACCTGAAGGCAAAAGACCTTATAAACGAGCATGAGTCCACAGTAGACCTGGACACCCCGATCAACGAGGTAGTTAAACTGGTATACAAAGAGGGGTTTGAATACATCCCCGTCCTCGACAAAAAAGGCAGGGTCAAGGGCGTAGTAACGCCCAGCAGCCTGCTCGCCCTGCTTGAGGATAGGTAATGCAGTACCGTAGCATGCGTGGGGCAAGCGACAAGGGCAAACATCACTGCCGGGCCGACTCCCTTAAAAGCCTCTCCGCCAGCTCGCCGGAGCAGATGTTCCTAAGGGCTTTGGTGTCCTTTATCTCGAAAGCGCTCTCGTCGATGTTGCAGGTGGCCGACTCGTTGGTGAGGGGGTCGAAGACGTAGACCTGGCACTTGTCCAGCACCTTCCCGACGACGCTGCCCCTGAACTTCTTGGAAGAGTTGAGCGGGCTGCTGAGCTCGAAGTCCACCTTCTTGCAGGTGCTAACTGCCTCCTGGAGGCAGGTCAGGTTGTTCTCGCAGTCCTCGACTATGTTCAAACCCGGCCGGCGCAGCTCCGGCGGACGGTCCGAGCCAGGCTCCTCGGGCCTCTCGTACTCGAAGGAAAGGTAGTAGAAAACAGCAAGTATGAGTACCACGGTCAGTGCCAGGAATATTCCCCCTTTGCCCATGAGGAATTAACGGGTAGCAGGATAAAAAGAGTCTTTTCTTTTATCCTTTCCCCGGTATAGAGAATATGCCCGGAAAGGGCCCGAAAGGCAAAAGTCCACTGATAGGCAGCATAATCGCTAAACGTAGCGGTAAGGTTGTCCGAAGCGGGTGGGTGCCACTCTCGGAGCACCCGGCGGTGTGGAGGATAGTCACAGACCCCAAAAGGAGGGCCGAGGACAGGCTTGGAAGGACTCTTAGGAGAATACGCAAAAAGCATGGAGAAGACGTGATAGGGTTCACTGTCTGGACAAGGCTCCCCGGCGTGCTATACGCTCATGGAGGGTATGTGTCTCCCGAGATGAGGGGGAAGGGGGTGGACCGGAAGATGGAGGCTGAACTGGAGAAAATAGCCGGAGAGAGAGGGATATCCAGGATAGGGTTCACCTCGGCCGCGATGCCGCGGCACGTTCTGGAGCGGCGCGGCTACAAGGCTCACAGCATGTTTCACCCCTACTCCATAATAGGCTGGTTCGGCAGGTTTTACTCGAAAAAAGTCGAGGGGTAGTCTTTACAATCTTATCTCGACGTGCACATCCTTCGGGAGCTGTATCCTCATGACGCGCCTGAGGGCCTTCTCGTCGGCCGCTATCATAACTAAGCGCTTGTGTATCCTCATCTCCCAGTGCTCCCAGGAGGCCTTGCCCTCGCCGTCGGGCGACTTGAGGGTCGTAAGCTTGAGCTTCTTGGTCGGAATGCGGATTATGCCCGACACGTCCACACCCGCCTTCTTGGCAATGTCTATTATCTGGGTGCAGATGTCGTCCAGCTTCTCCTTGTCCCTTCCTATCAGCTTTATCTTCGCTTTTTGCATTTTTACCGTATTCGACTTCATACCTCGACGGTAAAAAGTCTCTGCGCCTTTGGTGCAGATCGCATCGTCTTGAAGGACTTTCAAGGCCTTGCTTGATGAAAGCCCTGTTGTTTTAGCGTGAATGAATAAAAATAAATAAAAATAAAAAAAGAGTGCAAGGGTCCCCCCTTACACCTTCTTGGGCACGACGTCGATTATCATGCCCGCTGCAACGGTCTGCCCCATGTCGCGGACAGCGAACCTGCCCAGCGGCGGGAACTCCGATGCCTTCTCAACGCACAATGGCTGAGTCGGCTTCAGCTTTATGACCGCGGCGTCTCCCGTCTTGACGAAATCCGGCTTTTCGGCAATAACCGCGCCGGTGGCCGGATTCAGCTTCTTGACTATCTCCGTCACCGTGCAGGCTACCTGAGCCGTGTGGCAGTGGAAG
Source organism: uncultured archaeon (assembly GCA_964540655.1). Lineage (GTDB taxonomy): Archaea > Altiarchaeota > Altiarchaeia > JAFGQM01 > JAFGQM01 > CAZQBY01. The sequence continues at coordinate 4,832 of CAZINR010000033.1, forward strand.
ACAGGCGTGTATCCCGGAGCCAGAACGCTGGGGTGGTTCAGCACGATTATCTGCGCCGTGAACTCCTCCGCGACAGTGGGCGGGTTTGCGGGGTCACCGCATACGTCGCCCCTCCGGATGTCCTGCTTCCCGACTCCCCTGACGTTGAAACCTACGTTGTCGCCGGGGCCGGCCTTCTGTATCTGCTCGTGGTGCATCTCTATCGACTTGACTTCGCCGGTTACGTTGCTCGGCATGAAGACGACCTTCTGCCCGGGCTTCAGTTCGCCCGTCTCGACCCTTCCGACCGGGACCGTCCCAGCTCCTGTGATGCTGTAGACGTCTTGTATCGGCAGCCTGAGCGGCTTGTCGGTCAGCTTCGGGGGCACCTCGAGGCCGTTGAGCGCATCGATTAGCGTCGGCCCGTTGTACCATGCCATGTTCTCGCTCTTCTTCATGACGTTGTCGCCCTTGTAGGCGGACACCGCCAGGAACGGAATCTGATCCGGCTTGTAGCCGACAGACTTCAGCAGCTTGGACACGTCCTCCTTGACCTGCTTGTACTTGGCCTCGTCGTAGTTGGCGGCGTCCATCTTGTTGATGGCCACTATCAGCTGCTTCACGCCGAGTGTCTTGGCCAGGAACGTGTGCTCCTTGGTCTGCGGCATAACGCCCTCCGTCGCCGTGACCACGAGGACTGCGGCATCAGCCTGCGAGGTCCCCGTAATCATGTTCTTTACGAAGTCTCTGTGTCCCGGGGCGTCGATTATGGTGAAGTAGTACTTGTCCGTCTTGAACTTCTTGTGCGCCACGTCTATAGTCAACCCCCTGGACCTCTCTTCCTTCAAAGAATCCATGACGAAAGCGAACTCGAAGGTCCCCTTTCCGAGTTTGTCTGCCTCCGCCTTCAGATTCTTGATTATCTGCTCGGAGATCTCTCCGTGCTCGAACAGCAACCTACCGACCAGAGTCGACTTGCCTGCGTCGACGTGACCGATGGTCACCAGATTCATGTGTGGTAGTTCAGCCATTTTTTTCACACCTATTTTTTCTTGTTATTTATGTTTTTTAAGAAACTAATCCGCGAAGTCCATCGCCGTCGGCGGCTTGGGGTCCAGCCCCTTCCGCTTCCGTATCTGAGTCACCAGGTCCCTCTGCAACTCTCCGGGCACCTGCTCGAAGCCGGCGTTCTCCGTCGACCATAGGACGTTGCCCTCGGTCGCCGAGCGGATGTCGCCGGAGAATCCGAACATCTCCGCGACAGGCACCTTCACGTCTATGAAGCTGGTCTCGCCCTCCTGCCGCATATCCAGAATCACACCCCTCCGGGCCTGCACGTCCCTGGAGGCGTTGCCCATGAACTTCGAGGGCGTCTGTATGTAAAGGTTCTGCTTGGGCTCCATCAGACCCGCCCCCGCCTCCAGCATCCCCATGTATATGGGGTTCCTGACCGCCGGATAGACCTGGGCCGGCCCCCTGTGGACGGCGTCCTCGTGAAGCTTGACGTCTGTGAGCGTTACTTTCACCTTGCTGCAGGGCTCCTGGCAGAGCGGGCCGCGCTTCATGGCCTGCTCGAACGCGTCCAGCACGAGCTCTATCACCTCGTCGAGGTGCTGTATCCCCTTCGTCCCGTCGACGAACATGTTTCCGTGGAAGATGTCCCTGACCTTCTTCGACACGTCCTTGTCCATGCCCAGCTCGACCAGCTCGCTGGAGATGTCCTTTGAGTCTTTCCTTCGCCCGTCCGAGAACTCGCCCTGATATATGGCGTCGAATATCTCGTCCTCCAGCGGCTCGATTATGAAGAAGAAATCGTTGTGCTTGTTGGGGCTCCGGCCGTGCATCTCCTGGCTCTGCTTCTTGACCGTCTCCCTGTAGACGACTATCGGGTTGCTGCTGTTTATGTCAACGCCCCTCTCGTTGCGTATCCTGTATTCGACTATCTCCAGGTGCAGCTCGCCCATGCCGGAGATGAGATACTCCCCGGTCTCCTCGTCTATCGTCACCTGCAGCGTCGGGTCCGCTTTTGCCATAGACCTCATGACCTCGATGAGTTTCGGCAGGTCGGCCGGGTTCTTAGGCTCGATAGCCTTGGTCACGACCGGCTCGGAGAAGTGCTTTATCGATTCGAACGGCTCCATCTCTTTGGAGCTCAAAGTGTCGCCGGCGAAGGTGTGCTTCAACCCGGAGATGGCGACTATGTTGCCGGCGCTCAGCTCGTCCACGTTTATCCTGTCGGCGCCCATGTAGACGCCCAGCTGCTGGACCCTCATGGTCTGCTTGGAACCGTTGGAGTATATCTCCATGCCGCGCTTGAGAGTGCCCGAGAAGATCCGGCCGGTCGTTATCTCGCCGGCCTGCTGGTCCACTATTATCTTCGTCACCATCATCGCAATCTTGCCGTCGTCGTTGCAGTTCTTCATGTCCTGGCCGACGTCCTTGTCCATATCGCCGTGCCAGATGTTCGGAACACGGTATTTCTGCGCCTCCAGCGGACTCGGCAGGTGCCGCACGACCATGTCCAGAAGGACCTCGTGCAGAGGCGTCTTCTTGGCCAGCTCCTTCTGGTTCTCTTGGTTGCAGAAGTCTATGATATCCTTGAAGTTTATCCCAGCCTTCTGCATGTAGGGTATGGATGTGGCCCAGTTGTTGTAGGCCGAGCCGAAGGCGACCTTGCCCGTCTTGACTTCCACCAGCCAGTCTTTTTTGTGCTCCTCCGGCGCCATGTTGCCGATGAGGCGATTGACCTCGTTGATTATCTTCATGAAGCGCTCCTGCATGGCCTCGGGGCTCAGCTGCAGCTCGTTTATCATGCGGTCGACCTTGTTGATGAAGAGCAGAGGCTTGACCTTCTCCTTGAGCGCCTGCCCTATGACGGTCTTGGTCTGCGGCATGACCCCCTCCACGGCGCAGACGACGATTATCGCGCCGTCCACGGCGCGCATGGCCCTCGTGACGTCGCCCGAGAAGTCCACGTGCCCGGGGGTGTCTATCATGTTAATCAAATAGTCCTTGTCCTTGTAGTTGTGGACCATCGAGACGTTGGCCGCGTTGATTGTGATCCCTCTGGCCTGCTCCTGCTCGTCGTAGTCCATGTAGAGCTGCTTGCCGGAGAGGTCCTCGGAGATTATGCCGCATCCTGAGAGGAGGTTGTCGGAAAGGGTCGTCTTTCCGTGGTCTATGTGGGCGGCTATCCCCATGTTGCGTATGCTGCCCTTCTGCTTCATAAGTCCTGTGACCTTCTTCACCATCTGTTCGCGTCGACCCATTTTTGCTTTATCTGGACGATTTGGCTATCCTCTCTAGCTCCTCTTTCTTTTTGATTGCGAATGATTTTGGGTCGTTGTTGGCCGCCCCGATTATCTCGTCGGCGATGGCCTGCTCTATGGAGACCTTGCTGTTGAACGAGCTGGCGTAGGCGGCCACTACCAGGTTCTTGATAGCCATGTCGATGCGTCTCAGTGGCGAGATATCCACGGCCTGATGATACTGGACCCCGCCGTATATTATGGAGGTGGTCTCCTCCCGCGGGGCGCCGTTCTGTATGGCGTCCACGAGGACCTGTATCGGGTTCCGGTTGGTCCTCTTCTCTATGATTCTGAATGCCTCCTCGATTATCTTCATTGCGAGCGCCTTCTTGCCTGTGGCGCCTCCGCCCCTGAGATACTTGCCGGAGAACTTCTTGGAGCCGACGCTGCTCCTCATGACCTTGTTTATCAGACGCTCCACGACAGAGACCTTCTCCGCCTTCCAGAACCTCTTCTTGGAGTGCTTGCCTCCGGTGTGGGGGACCAGGACAGGGTCCAGATTTATGTAGCTCTGCAGACCGGGGTCTACGACCTCCGCATCGAAATCCCACTGCCCGAACAGCTTTATGTCTTGCATGTTAAACTCACTTCCTCGCCTTCTCGGCCTTGCCCCTCACCAGCTGCTGCAAGGACTGGTTGTTCACCTTTATCACCTTGTACCTCACACCGGGGATGTCGCCGTAGGAACGGCCCTTCCTGCCGCCGATGCCCTCGATTAATACCTCGTCGTGCTCGTCTATGAATGTGATTGCGTGGTTGCGGGGGGCGAAGGCCGTTATCTGCCGGCCGTTGAATATGAGCTGTATCTTGACGCACTTCCTTATAGCGGAGTTGGGCTGCTTTGCCTCGATGCCCACTTTTTCCAGTACGATGCCCTTGGCCTGGCTGCGGCCGGCTAGCGGGTCGTGCTTCTCCTTGAGCCTGCGCTCGCGCCTCATGTAGCTCTCATCGTACCAGCGGAATTTCTTCCTGTTGTCTTCGAGCTTTTTCGCAGCGAATTCTCCGTTTCCCATCTTAGATAGTACCAAGGACAGCTAGACAAACCTCACGGTCTGCACTGAATCCTCAGAAAAAAAGCGGTTAATTAGAAGCAAGTCTTATAAAAAGGTGAGCCCGTTCAAGGCTCCCCTAACCCATATTCTGCCCTTCGGAATGGGGCGGCGGGCAGGTCACCACCTCACCGTCTTCCGCTTGGTTAGGAAGGCTATCTGGTTGCCCACGAGATGGAGGGTCGGAGTTATTATCGCAAGGGCCACTATCTCTTCCAGTATCACGAAGGTCGGAGTGAAGATGTAACCGAAAAGCAGGGCGCCGAAGACTAAATCCAACTGGTCGAGCCCCCAGACCGGCTGGCCCCTCGGCACGCCCATGCGTCGCTTGAGGAAGCTGCCGAGGATGTCGCCGAAAAGGGCGCCGGCCGCCAGATAGAGCCCGAACAGGGGGTCGGTCATCCGGAAGTCGAACACGCCGTAATAGACTTCGCTCAGCGGGCCGGACTGGGAGAGAAAGAACCACATCAGCCCGAACAGCGAGCCGGCGATTATCCCTATCAGCAGGCCCCCCCAGGTCTTGCCGTCGCCGAAGAGGCGCTTCCCCCTCCAGCCCCTCCCGCCGTCTATCGGAGGCCCGAAACCGAAAACCGCGAACGCATTGGCGCAGTAGGCCGGGCTTATGTAGTATAGAGCATGCAGTATTGCACCGAGTATCCACATCTTGTAGAGTTTAAGGCTAGGATAAGAAAACGATTTAGTCTACGACCTTGGTCTTGAGGGTGACTATGTAGCCGGCTATCTTGTTCCTGAGGGACTTGCTCTGGACCGTGGTGAGATCGGAGACCTTCAGCTTGTTCTCGTTGAAGTCCTCGGTGAACTCGTCCGGATACACCTCCAGCAGCTCTTCAGCGACCCTCTTGACGTTCTTGGTCTTTACTCTGCCCATCGTGAGGTTATGTTTGTAGGTATTCGTATAAAAAGATATTGTCGGTGCGTAAAGTCAATATTCAAGTGAGAATCTCGAAAGTTCAAGTCTGCTCGCAAGCGAGTCGCCGAGTCCGCGGCCGAGGCTGTAGAACCGCTCCGTATTAGGATCCTCTTCCTCATCCAGATAGCACAGCTCGGCGTCCGGGTCGCATTTTGTGAGGGTCTTCACTACCCCGATGGCGTCGTTGAAGCCGCCGAGTGAGTCGACCAGCCCGATACCGACCGCCTCCGACCCCAGAAAAATCCCCCCGGTCTCGATGCGCTCGATGTCCGACTGGGACAGGCCCCTTCGGGCGGCTATGATGTCGAGGAACCTCTCGTGTATCTGGTCTATGATCTCCTGCAGCCGCTCCTTCTCCTCCCCGGTTATCTGCCTGTAGGGGGAGCCTATGTCCTTGAACTTCCCCGATTTGAGCACTGTGACATTTATGCCGAGCTTGTCCTCCAGCAACTCCTCGTAGACCAGATAGGTGGATATCACCCCTATGCTGCCCACCAGGGAGTCCTCGTCGGCTATGATGTAATCAGCCGCCGAGGCCACGTAATATGCGCCCGATGCGGCGACGTCCTGCAGGTATGCGACCACCGGGCGGTCCTCAGGGAACTCCTCGACTATCCTGGCTATCTCCTTGGACTCGATGACCTCGCCGCCGCCGGAGTTTATCCTCAGGACGACGCCCACCACAGACGGGTCGTCCTCCGCCTCCTCGAAGCGCCTCCTCATCTCAGGCGCGCTGATTGAGGAATCGAGCATCGGCTCCGAGCCGGATATCTCGCCGTACATGTCTATGACGGCTATGCGGTCGCCTGATGATACTTCAAAAGCGAACCCTGTGAAAAGGAATAGCAGCATCGCTATGCCGATTAGCAAAAACAGGGCTATGCCGATTATGACCAGCAGCTTCTGGGACGTGTTCATACTAAGAAAGCAGCTCGAGCTTGCGGACCTCGACCCTGCCCAGCGGGACTACCCTCTTGCCCCTGTTGAAGACAAGCGAGCCTATCTTGCCGAATACTACCTCCTGCACGAAGCGGTCGTAGTCGAGCTTCTCGGCGGATGCGGACACCATCTCCTCGACCAGCTTGCGCAGCGCCTTCTTCTGGTCGGAATGGGCCTTCTTCTTGGTGAAGAGTATTGTCTTGACTCTCACGGTCTGGCCGTCCGAGGTCTTCACCTTGAAGACACTCTCCACCGTATCGGTGCCGGGGTTGGTGTGCGAGCTCACGTATGCCCGGGAGAGCTCCATCTCCTTGACCCGGGTCAGCGCGCTGAACCCGCGGGTTCCAACTATCTGGAGTTTTATCTTGATGTGGTGCTGGTTGGAGTTGACCAGCTTGCTGAGAGTCGTGTTGACGGTCCTGCCTTTGAGGCTCTCCGCCTCCTTCGTGAAGATCGGGCCGATGGGGGTGTTGTTGAAATAGTCCGGTGCCAGCACCTCAAACCTCTTCTTCGCCTTCCACTTGTCGACCGCCTTTCCCTTTTTCGCAGCTCTCGCCATTTTTGTGATTGTGCGCCTATGTTTGTTTTTTCTGATTAAAAAACTATTTAGGTTTAGGTGTTATCTTTTCGACGCTGATGTACGGCCTCAGCGCCTTGGGTATGTTGACAGAGCCGTCCTCGTTCTGGTAGTTCTCCAGAATCGCGACTATAGTCCTGCTTATGGCTGCTGCCGTCGAGTTCAGGGTGTGGACGAACTCCGTGGGGTCGCCGGGGTTCTCCCTGCAGCGTATCCCCAGGCGCCTGGCCTGGTAGTCGGTGCAGTTCGAGCAGGAGACCACTTCCCTGTATCTCCCCTGCCCCGGGAACCACGCCTCGATGTCGTACTTCTTGGCCGCCACGACTCCCATCTCGCCTGTGCAGACGTTGACCACGCGGTACGGTATCTCAAGCCCCTTGTATATCTCCTCGGCCGTCTCCAGCAGGAACTCGTGCTCGTCCCACGACTCCTCCGGCTTTGTGAACAGGAACATCTCCACCTTGTCGAACTGGTGGACGCGGAAGATGCCCTTGGTGTCCCGGCCGTGGGAGCCCGCTTCTGTCCTGAAGCAAGACGAGAAGCCGCTGTAGTGCAGCGGGAGCTTGCTCTTGAGGATGATTTCGCCCATGTGCAGGCCGGCGAGCGCCTGCTCGCTGGTGCCGACAAGGTAGAGCTTCTCGCCCTCGACCTTGTAGATGTCGTCCTTGCCAGCCGGCAGGAAGCCGGCGCCCTCCATGACCTCCTCCCTTATCAGGGCGGGGGTGACATGCAGGATGAAGCCCCTCTTTTTGAGGATGTCCAGCACGTACTGGACCACAGCGAACTCCAGCAGGACCGCCTCGTTCTTGAGGTAGTAGAAGCGCGCGCCGCTGACCTTGGCCGCTCGCTCGATGTCTATCAAATCGCAAATCTCGCCCAATTCGATGTGGTCGCGCGCCTTGAACTTGAAGTCGGGCTTCTTGCCCTCTTCGCGAAGAACGGCGTTGTCCTCGTCCGTCTCGCCCTTTGGGACCGACTCGTGCAGTATGTTGGGTATCTCCAGCATCAGCTTGTCCAGCTTCGCCTTGAGCTTCTCGGCCTCCTGCTCCAGCTTGCCTATCTTGCCGGGAAGCTCGGAAGCCGCCTTTATCTTGGCGGAGGCGTCCTTGCCCTCTTTCTTCAGCTGGGCTATGTCCGCCGTTATATTATTGCGCTCGTGCTTGAGCTTCTGCATCTCCTGCAGCGACTCCCTCCAGCGCTCGTCGAGGCTCTTCACCTCGTCGACTATGGACGTGCCCATCTCGCGCTTACTGAGGTCTTCCTTGACTGCCTCCGGAGTCTCCCGTATCAGTTTTATGTCTATCATTTCCTGCTGACGATGTATGAGTCTATGTCCGCAATCAGAGTGTCGATGTCCCGGCCCCTGAAGGCCCTCTCTTCGGAGCCTATTTTGACCGTCGCCTCGATTTCGCCTATCATCTCAGTAAGAGCTCGATGCTGTTGACGTCGTAGTAGAAGTCCGCCGGCAGCACTTTCCTGGCTTTGTAATATCTGACCAGGCGCTTTATCTTGGATTCTGTCAGCTGGAGGCCCCTCCTGTTGCTGTCGTCGTTGTGGTTCCTCTCCATGTGCTTCCTGAGCTTGAGCGCCTGCTTGAGAAGATTCAGCATGTCCTCCGGAAGTTCGGGCGCCAGTTTTTTCTCCTTTAGAATCTGGGTTATCTTCTTGCCGACTATGGCCTTGACGTCCGGCACGCCGTACTGGTCCCTCAGCATGGTGCCTATCTCGGACGCGCTCTTGCCCTTCTTGGCAAGGCTGACTATCAAATCTACAATCTCCTTGTTGTTATACTCGAGCCACTTGTCAGACTGGGACACCGTAGGCTTGGTGCTCCCGCTCTTCCCCTTCTTCCTTGCGTGTATCCTTGCCATTTTCTGTCTTGGGTCTCCGGTCTTGGGTCCAGGATTGCGGACTGAAGGCCGTAGACTGTGTCCCCAGGGCTGAAACGAGCGCGATTGCGGCGCAGGTTAGTCCGAAGACCGGCCTGCCCTGAGAAATATAAAGCGGTTTATTTGAGGGGATGCGTATAAAAAGGGGCTTTTCAGGTTTTTTTCCACGTATAATCAAACTAAGCGATGAAAAACCTTGAGGGAGGCTTGAACACCCTCGGAGTCAAGACCGCAGGGGTCAGGGAGGGGAAGAACGGCCTAGCGCTGCTGGTGTTCGACAAGGTCTGCGACGCGGACGGCGTTTACACCACTAACAAGATCGAGGCTGCACCGGTCAAGATAACCCGGAAGAGAGTAAAGAACGGTGTGCGGGCTATCGTCGTCAACTCAGGCAACGCCAACTGCTCCACCGGCGAGCAGGGCCTGCGCGACGCGGAGGGAGTGGCCTGGAAGGTCGCCGAGGAGCTCAAGCTGGACGAGAAGAATGTCATGGTTGCCTCGACAGGCATAATCGGCAAGTACATGGACACCACACTGGTCAAAAAGCAGGTGGAGGAAGCCTCCAAGATGCTGGGCGAGAACAGCGGCGATGCCGCCAGGGCTATCATGACGACGGACACCAAGCCAAAGGAGCTGTGCATAGACTTCGGCGACTTCAAGATCGCGGGCATAGCCAAGGGCTCGGGCATGATACACCCGGACCTGGCCACCATGCTCTGCTTCATCGTTACGGACGCCAGATTCGGGAAGGGCGACCTTAAAAGAGCCGCGGACGAGAGCTTCAACATGATGTCGGTGGACAATGACATGAGCACCAACGACACTGTGCTGCTGGTCTCCACGGGCGACAAGAAAGCCAAGAATTTTCAGGAGTCGCTCACCATCTTCTGCCAGGAGATGGCCGGGATGATAATAGCCGACGGAGAGGGCGTGACGAC
>CAZINR010000034.1:0-14378 GCA_964540655.1 uncultured archaeon
GTCCCGGCCGTGGGTCCTGTCCACAATCTGGTCGCAGATGACGAAGTCCCCCGGCTTCACCTCCGGCTGGAGGCTGCCCGCGGCGAAGGGGGCTAGTATCCTTTCAACACCTAGTTCTTTGAAGGCTGCTATGTTGGCCTTGTACGGGATTTTGTGCGGGGGGAAGCTGTGCTTCACACCGTGGCGCGGGAGGAAAGCGACCTCGGCCCCCCCTGCCCTACCCACGCTCACGGGAGCGCTGGGAGAGCCGTGCTCCGTTTTCAGCTTCCGGTCCTCCTTCTCCTCGAACAGCTCGTAGAACCCGGAGCCGCCGAAGATGCCGATTTTGGTCATTTGTATTTTTTTGCGCACTATATTTTAAAACACAGCTAGAATGACGCACCAGAATGCGCGAATAGGTCAATACCTGTCAGTCTTGTAGATTTCTTCTCTCGTAATGCTGGCGTCTAAATCCAAATCCTTTTCCATTGCTGCCACACTCTCTTCGGCTGCCTTGTCCAGCTTTTTCTTCCTTTTCATTTTCAGAACCCTTTCGACAGGGTCGCAGTCTCGAGAGTCTCGACCTTCAGGCCGAATTTGCTGAAATGCTTTGTGTCTTCAGTGAGTATTATTTCAATCCCGTTTCTCTTGGCAGTTGCAGCCAACAAAGCGTCAAAAAACTTTCCACGCCTTAGATTGTGTTTCTCAGCCATCGAGAGCGCTAAGGCGTAGGCCCCCTCGTCTGGGAATATCCTTTTGAATGTATCAGACTTTGTTAAATCCTCTACAATCTCTCTGGCTTCTTTTGGAGTGTATCTCTTAGTAAGCGCCGAGTACATCTCGGCTATCGACTGTAGTGATATTACGGCCTCGCTAGCACCCATATAATAAGTCAAGACCTCTTGGGCCCTCCTTAGGTTCGGTGAGGATTTGTCAACTGAGTCGATTAGTATGTTAGTATCTATCAGTCTCATACAGCTCCTCCCTCGAAAAGGTCTCACCGCCAAGGTTTACCCTTCTGCTTAGGAATCTCCGGGCATATTTATCAATTTTGTTCTCATTAGTGTCCATTATTATCAGGCTGTTCGACTCCCTCAAGCGGACCTCTGACTCGTCCTTGAATTTATAGCGCCTGACCAGCTTCGGGGGGAGTCTAAGATAGGAAGAGCCGCCGATCCGCTTCACGTTCGTTGTGTATTCCACTAGGTATTTAGAAGTGAAGTTAATAAAAGCAGAAAAAGTTAACTTTTCTCCAGGGAAGAGATTTCCTCCGGCTTGAATACCCCCTTCTCCGTTATTATGCCGGTTATTAGCTTGGCTGGGGTCACGTCGAACGCCGGATTCCGCACTTTGACCCCTTCCGGGGCTATCCTGATTGAAACGACTTCGCCTTCATGCAATCCTCGCATATGCGAGATTTCCTCTTCGCCTCTCTCCTCGATTGGTATGTCCATGCCCGTCTTGCAGGAGAAGTCGATGGTCGAGAAGGGCGCGGCTATGTAGAACGGGATGCCGTTCTCCTTGGCTACCACCGCTTTCTCGTAGGTGCCTATCTTGTTGGCGATGTCGCCGTTGAGCGCCACCCGGTCGGTCCCGACTATGCACATGTCAACCTCGCCCCTCTGCATGTAATGGCCTGCGGCGTTATCCACGATTAGAGCGTGGTCTATTCCCTCTTGCACCATCTCCCACGCGGTCAGGCGCGCCCCCTGGCAGCGGGGCCGGGTCTCGTCCACCCAGACGAATATCTTCTTGCCCTTGGCGTGGGCCACCCTCATCGGCGCCAAGGCCGTGCCGTAGTCCACGCAGGCCAGCGCGCCGGCATTGCAGTGGGTCAGTATGCGCGCGCCGTCCTTGATCAACGGCTCGCCCACCTCGCCTATCTTTTTGCACCTCTCGGCGGAGGCGTCGGCGTAGTCGTCGGCAATGACCTGCGGCGGGTCGTCGCCCTTGTTGATTTTGAAGTACTTGATTGCGTCGAAGAGGTCATATGCGGTGGGCCTGGCCTCCGACAGCATATCCTCCGCCTTGGTCGGCTCTCCGGCCAGCTCGCCCTGCGCCATTCCATAGCAAGCCGCCGCTCCGATTGCAGGCGCCCCGCGCACTACCATGTCCCTTATCGCGCGCGCAGTCTCCCCGTAGCTCTTGGACTCGAATATCTCGAACTTGTGCGGCAGGAGCCGCTGGTCCACCATGTAGACCCTCCCGCCTTCCATCCATACGGAGCGGTAGTCTTTGCCTTGGATTTTCATATTGATTTATTAGACCCTTTTTACTTTAATACCTTCCCCGTCTCCATATACCACAGATACAGGTCCAGCTCCGCCAGGTTCATGCCCGCCTTCTTGGCGATTTCCCTGAGCTTCTTCTCGATATCCAGATACGCCTTCTGCGTCATGGACTTCGGCTTCTTCAACAACCCATACCTTTCCAGCAAATCCACGATGTGAAAGTCGATGATTGCCGCATCCCCGTAGCCGATGTTCCGCAGGAAGTGGCTGGCCTCTTTCATGCCCAGACCCTTGATGTTTTTAACAAGCCAACAGCGCGCCTTTTTTCCCTCCCTTATTGCGCGCAGCACAGACATCAGCTCTCCCCTCTTGCTGCGCGCGCGCATTACATAATCGGTCTTGTTGTTGTAGAACCGGCAGACCAGCTCACGCACCTTCCTCTTCAGCTCCGGCTCCGGGAGAGTCATGAAACCCGAACCTATCTCCTTCTGAGCGCGGATGCATCTCTCGGCGCTGCAGTTGGCAGTCATGAGGCAGAAGCAGAGCTCGGAGAATATGTCCTCATCACTGCTTCTCCCAATGCCTCGGAACCCCCCAATGCGCGCATCTATGGTCTCCCGTATCTTGCTCCCCTTAAGAGATTCGAGCTCTTCCAGCAGTTCTTCCATCCCCTTCTGGCTTTGCGCTCCGGATTATTAAAATCTGTTTTTTAGCTCGCTGACATAAATCTAGCCGTATCATGAGCGAGGTAGACAAACTGAAAGAACTGGCAGAGAAGAAATTCGCCTGCATCCAGACCGCCCCCTCCATAAGGACGGCCCTGGGCGAGGCCTTCGGCATGCGCCCCGGGGAGCTGGTCGGCGGGCGGGTGGTCGCTGCCCTGCACCTGCTCGGCTTCAAGCGCGTGTTCGAGACGGACTTCGGCGCCGAGGTCAGGGTCATGGAGGAGACCGCGGAGCTTAAGCACCGTATAGACAATGGGAAGAACCTGCCCATGATGACCTCGTGCTGCCCGTCGTGGGTCGGCATATGCGTCAAGATGTATCCGGAGATCGTCGAGCACCTCTCCACCTGCATGTCGCCCATGGAGATGGTCAGCTCGCTGGCCAAGAACTACCTGGTATACGAGCGCAAGTTCGGGGACGTCAGCATCAGCGCGGTGATGCCCTGCTTCGCCAAGAAGATGGAGTCACAGAGGGGCCAGACGGACGGGGTGATAACCGCCATGGAGCTGGCCGGCTGGATGAAAGAGGAGGGCATAAACCTGCCTGATTTGAAGAATGGGTTCTACGACGCCCCCTTCGGGATGACCTCCTCCGCTGGGACCATCTACGCATCTACGGGCGGTGTCGCCGAGGCCACCCTGCGCACGTTCGCCGCGCTCTATGGAGACTCCTGCCATCCCAAGGGCCACCTCTACGAGGAGAAGATACTGGGGGACGGAATGAGGGCCAAGATACTCAAATGCGGCGACTACAAGGTCAAGGTCGCCATGGTGGAAGGGCCGAACGCAATCCACGAGTTCTGCGCGGGCGTCAAGGAGGGCAAATACAACGATTATCACCTCGTCGAGATGATGTTCTGCCACGGCGGCTGCGTCGGCGGCCCCGGCATGCCGAACGCGGGCGATGACTCGTACATAAGCAAGAGGATAAGAGCGCTGAGGAACTACGACGACAATGCCGTGCTAGTCTCGGCCCACGAAAACCCGCTGGTACAGGAGCTCTACAAGAGCTACATCGGCAGGCCGTTCAGCAAGAAATCCAAGAAGATTCTCCATGTGAAAGATTTTAACGTGATGTTCGGCTAATTAAGCGATGATAAACAAGAACGAAAGCCTGGCGGAGTATCTGACCGAGTATGTCAGAGGCAGTCTCAACCTGCATCTTTATCTCCTGGTCGGCTTCCTGGTCCCGTTCACCATAGGCCATCCCCAGCTTCTGGTCGGAATCGTGGTCAACGCCACGCTTATTCTGGGAGCCGTGGAGCTCGAATCGGTCCGGAAGACCGTGCCGCTGCTCTTCGCCCCTAGCCTGGGCGTGCTAGCGCGCGGCCTTATATTCGGACCGTTCACACCCTTCCTGGCCATCATGCTGCCGTTCATCTGGCTGGGCAACGCCATACTGGTCTTCGGAATCAGCGAGTTCTACAGAAAGCGCAGAATCAACTACGGCATAACTCTGAGCGCCTTTTCCGCGGCCAAGGCGGGGTTCCTGTTTTCAATAGCCTTTATTTTTGTATCTGCAGCCATATTGCCGCCTGTTTTTCTGAGCGCTATGGGAGCGACACAATTGGTTACTGCCCTCGCCGGAGGGTTTGTGGCGTTCGGGCTACATAGGTCGGGAATAACCGGCAAGTTGCGTTTTTAAGATGTTAAAACTCGGTTATATATAGGCTTATTCGCTAATTAAAGCGAGTAATATCCGATTCCTTTAAAAAAATGGATAGATACAAATGCACCGTATGCGGGTACGTGTACGACCCAGAGAAGGGCGACCCGGACTCCGGGATAGAGCCAGGAACGGCATTCGAGGACATACCGGACGACTGGGTGTGCCCGATGTGCGGAGTGGGCAAGGACAAGTTCGAGAAGGTCTGAGATTATAAAAATGGCAATAAGCAAGAGACTCAAAGAGGCTATAAACGAACAGATAAAGAGTGAGCTTTACTCGGCCAACCTCTACGTGGCCATGGCCGTGCATTTCGACAGCATGAGCCTTGACGGCTTCGCCAAGTGGTTCTACACGCAGGCCAAGGAGGAGGAATACCACGCTATGAAGTTCGTAAGGTACCTCCTGGACGTGGGCGAGAAGCCCGTCATCAAAGGGATACCGGAGCCGAAGAACGATTACAATTCGGCGAAAGAGCTGTTCGAGTACGCGCTCGAGCACGAGAAGAAGGTCACATCTCTGATAAACAACCTCGTGGACATCGCCGAGAAGGACGGCGACCGCGCATCTTTCCAGTTCCTGCAGTGGTACATCGACGAGCAGGTCGAGGAAGAGGCGAGCTTCGGGAAGGTGCTTGACCTGGTGAAGCAAGCAGGCGAGAAGCAGCTCTTCATGGTGCAGTCTTCACTCAAGAGGGGGCCTCCGCCCAATGAGCTTGGGGGGGAGCTCCAGAACGCCGGGTCTGAAGCTTAAATTTAGTAAAATGGGGTTCAGGGAGGTAAAACTTGGTATACTGGCAGTAGGAGTCCAAGACTGGGACAGGCGCCTCTTTGACGAGCTCATCCCACTTCCCGACGGAACCAGCTACAACTCGTATATCGTCAAGGGGAGCGAGAAGACGGCCCTCATAGACACCGTCGACCCCACTATGGAGAAGGAGTTCTTCTCTAATCTGGAAGAAGCGAGTGTGGATGAAGTCGACTATATCATAGCCAACCACGCCGAGCAGGACCATTCGGGTTCGCTGCCCGCGGTGCTGGAAAAGTATCCGAAAGCGGTCGTGGTCACAAACGAGAAATGCAAGCAATTCCTCATCGGCCTGCTTCACATCCCAGAGAGCAGGTTCAAAGTAGTCCGGGATGGCGAAACGCTATCGCTGGGGGACAAGACTCTGGAGTTCATATACGCGCCCTGGGTCCACTGGCCCGAGACCATACTCACTTACGTGAAGGAGGACAGGGTCCTCTTCAGCTGCGATTTGTTCGGCTCCCATCTGGCGAGCAGCGAGCTTTTCGCATGCTGCAACGCCAAGCTGTACGAGAGCGCCAAGAGATACTACGCCGAGATAATGATGCCCTTCAGGAACCTGATAAAGAAGCATCTGGAGAGGTTGGAGGGCTACGCGATCGATTACATAGCGACGAGCCACGGGCCGGTTTACAACAACCCGGCGTTCATAATGGATGCTTATAGAGACTGGGTGTCGGACAGGGTCAAGAACCAGGCGATAATCGCGCACGTCTCGATGCACGGCAGCACGCAGGTGATGGTCGACCGGCTGGTAGAAGCGCTGACCAAAGAGGGCGTGGAGGTCAAGCCTTTCAATCTCACGGGCGTGGATGTGGGCGAGCTGGCCATGGCCCTGGTGGACGCTGCGACCGTGGTCATAGCGACGCCCACAGTCCTGACCGGGCCGCATCCGAGCGCGGTATACGCAGCCTATCTGACCAAGATATTGAGGCCGAAGACAAAATTCCTGGGCATCATCGGCTCATACGGCTGGGGCGGCCAGACCGAGCAGCAGCTGAAGGAGATTCTGGGCGGCCTTGGAGCAGAACTGCTGGAACCTGTGATTATCAAGGGGCTTCCCAAGGAGGAGGATCTGGAAGCCGTTGACGAACTAGCTCAGAAGATTGCCAAAAAGCATAAGACTAACAAAATAAAATAGGTAAAGAACATGGAAGAGACCATACAGAACCTCGCGAAGGCCTTCATAGGCGAGAGCCAGGCCAGGAACAGGTACACGATGTACGCGAAGATAGCGCAGAAGGAGGGCTACGAGCAGATATCCGAGATATTCCTGCTAACGGCCGACAATGAGCGGGAGCATGCCAAGTGGCTATTCAGGCTGATAAACAAACTGAAGGAGAAGAGCGGCAAGGAGTGGGACCCGATAAACGTCGAGGCCGAGGCTCCGACAACTCTCGGGACCACGGCAGAGAACCTCAAGGCCGCCATCGCCGGCGAACACTACGAGAATACGGAGATGTACCCGGATTTCGCATGCGTGGCCGAGGAGGAGGGTTTCAACGACATAGCCTGCCGCCTGAGAGCCATAGCAAAGGCGGAGGAGCACCATGAGGACCGCTACAAAAGGCTTCTGGACCAGGTGGAGGGCAGGACGGTCTTCAAGAAGGGGAAAAAGGTGCAGTGGGTCTGCAGGAAGTGCGGATATGTCCATGAAGGCGAAGAGCCGCCGGGGAAGTGCCCATCCTGCGACCATCCGAAGGAGTACTTCGAGCTGAAGTGTGAATGCTACTGAGATGGAAAAGAGATATTGGCGCTGCAACGTGTGCAACGACATCCACTGGGGAGTGGCTCCGCCGGAGCACTGCCCCACGTGCCATGTCGACAACGCGTACGTTGAGATAGAGGAGAGGGAAGCCAAGAAGGTGCTGGAGCTATGAAACCGGAGGAGCTGATAAAGATCTGGGAGGCGTTCACGGAGAAGAACGACTTCAGGCTCAATCCTGACAGGAAATTCGTCGAATCTGTAGCCGAAGGCGTGCTTGCGAACGAGAAGGAGTGCGGCCTGAAGCTGTGCCCGTGCAGGCTCAGGGACGGGACGCGGAAGCGCGACCTCGAGCTCATATGCCCCTGCAACTTCAAGACGCACGAGACCTGGAGAAAGGAGGGTAGGTGCTGGTGCGGATTATTTGTAAAGAAATAAGTAATGGACTTGGAAGAGGCTCTTGGTAGGGCTTTGGAATTCGAGGAAAAGGGGCATAAGCTCTATAGGGAGGCAGCAGAGAATAGTGATAACCCTATAGTGAAAAGGACCTTCAGCTACCTGGCGGAACAGGAGACGCACCATATAAACGAGATAAACGGGTTCATAGAATTCAACGGCCCGGATGTAGAGCTGAAAGGGGATAGTCCCGAGGACGTCAAAGTGTTCTTCAAAACCACTGTCTCGGGGTTCAAGGAGAAGCTGGAGCTCAGCGAAGACGACATAAAGGCGCATGAGGCCGGGCTCTCCCTGGAGAAATCGGCCTACGAGTTCTACAAGGAGCAGTCGGCGAAGGCTGAGGACGAAAAGACCAAGGAGTTCTTCGATTTTCTGATGACTCAGGAGAAGGCGCACTATGATTTGATAGAGAAGGCCTACGACTATATCAAGAATCCCGAAGGATGGTATGCCGAGGAAGAGGGATGGATTGAAGAGGGTGGGGGCATGTAAGGCTAAAACGTGATGAAAAATGACTGAACTAAAACAGATATACAAGTGCAGCGTCTGCGGAAACGTCGTGGAGATCCTGCATGCTGGAGCGGGCGCTCTCGTCTGCTGCGACGAGGAGATGCAACTTATGGAGGAGCAGACAGCAGATTACAAGACCGAGAAGCACGTGCCAGTCATAGAAGAAACGGAGAACGGTGTGGTAGTCAAAGTTGGCTCTGTGCCACATCCGATGGAGGAGAAGCACTTCATAGAGTGGATTGAAGTGATAGCGGATGGAGAATCATGCCGTGAATTCCTGAAACCGGGCGACAAGCCGGAAGCGGAGTTCTGCGTGCCGGCGGACAAGATAAGCAAGGCTAGGGAATACTGCAACGTGCACGGGCTGTGGGCCACGGAGTAAGGCCTCGCCTCTTTTTTATTATTCATATATCGGGCCGGACAGATCGCCCTGGTTGTTGTAACCGCGGCTCTCCCAGTAACCGCGGTATGCCGGGTCGTTTGAGAGCTCTATTCTGGTCACCCACTTTATCCACTTGTAGCCCCACTTGTCCTCGGCCACGAGCTGAAAGGGATGGCCCCGCTCCGGCGGCAGCTCCACTCCGTTCATCTTGTAGGCCAGGAGTATGTCGTTGTTCATTATATAATCCAGCGGCAGGGACGTAGTGTAACCGTCATATGCGTGGAATATCACAGTGTTGGCGCCCTGGGCTATCCCAGCCTCTTCAATAAGGTCTTTCATCAAGACGCCCTCCCAAAGTATGGTCACGTCCCAGCCCTCGACGCAGTAGAGCGTCACGACCTTGGAATATTTCTGCCTGTCCAGGACTTCCTCGTAAGTCAGCGACTGCGGGCTCTCGACCAAGCCGTCTATCTCCAGCCTGTAGGCCTCTATGTCGACCTGCTGCGGTCCCCGTATGGAATTCTCCCGGAAGTCGGCTATCGAAGAGAGGTCCTTTCCCTCGTATTCTCTGACCTCAACGCTCTGGAGCTCCCTGATGCTCTCGGGGACGGGCTCGTTGACCAAGAAAAACAGAATGGCAACCAGGATTATCATTATCGTCACCGCTATCAGCATTCCTGAATTCAATCTGGTTTCCATATTATATCGAAAGTCCGAATATTGAGAATGCCATGAAGGTGTGGATTATGACCGATATGAAGAAGCCCCACCAGAAGTAGCAGTGCAGCTTGTAAAACCGCATGAAGCTGCTGTTTTTGAACAACCTCTCGAGCACCCTGTGTCCGCCCAGGCATCTGCAGGAGAAGAACACCAGAAACAAAAATACCAGATTCGTTATTCCCGCTATGTTCAGTATCTGGAAGTTGCTGACCATCTTATGCCAAATCCCCAATGTAATAGTTCTCAAGAAGGCTCCTGGCCCTTTGAGAGTGCGGCGTTCCAGAGCCCATGGGCCTCGTCTCGTATAAATCTGTTGCATCGGTGCCGCAGCCCTCCAATATGGCCTGTCCGCCTGGGTGGGACGATATGAAATCAGTGACGTCATAAACTTTACCGCTGAGTGCTAGCCAGCAGTCGGACTGCGAATCGTGAGACGAGACATCTGCCAAGGTGTATGTGGGTATTGAATCTGTCTGAGGCCCCGGGCCGGCAGGCGGGATAGCATCGCCTGGCTCTGGGCCTGCCGGTTGCTGAGTGCCGACGGCTCCAAACCCAGAATCCGGCTGTCGTTGCGATAGCACCAAAACCGCCAGTATTATGACTACAGCACCTATCGCGATTGCTATGGGCCTTTTTCCCATGTCAGTTATAGGCCTCCGTCATTAAAAAGAAGATTTTAAGCTTGAAACCGCTAAACTAACTATGTTCAAGGCGAGTCTGGAGCTGAACAAGGCCCTCAAGGGCTTTCTCGACATCTCAGAATCTCTAGGGGAAGTGAAAGACCCGAAGGCCTGCGATATTGGCGGGGAGGCCAAGCTGAAGGCCTGCACTAGGTTCATGAAGATATACGAATTGTGCGTGCGGGTAGATGAGTCTCTGAAAGACATCCTCAGGCACAGAGGGACGGGGGAGGCCAAGCCCGGCTTCAACCGGACAACGGAACTCCTGCAGGAATTGACAGATATTGTAGGCACCATGAAAGAGAAGGAAAAGAGGATGTTTCTGACTTACATAAGAGGGGAGTTCTTCGAATACCGCAAGCACCTGCAAGACTTAATGAAAAAGCGACCGGCAGCAAGGATATGGGACGGTGAGGAACTCAATCATGTCGCCGGTGATTTGTCAACGGCTGTGGGCGCTCTCAGGAAATCCGCCGCCTTCGTGCTCCTGATGATAACGTCTCCCGGCGAGGAAGAGGCGGCCGGGAAGCTCCTCTGCTAGGGCTTCAGAATAACCTTTATCGACTCCTTGGCATCCGCTACTAATCTGAATCCTTGCTGAGCCTTTTCAAGGGGGAGAACATGGGTTATCATGTCGTCCACGCACACCTCTCTCTTCTTAATAAGCTCCATAGCCTCTTTCAAATCCCGGGGGGCTGCGCCATAAGAGGTTAGGACTGAGACCTCATTACGCCAAAATTCATTTATTGGTATATTAACTTCGACGCCCGGTTTGGGCACCGCGAAGAAGAGTACCGTTCCGCCCCGGTCCACGGACTCCAACGCCTGCTTGACGGCGGGAAGCGCGCCCGTGCAGACTATCACCTTGTCGGCAAGGCGGCCGCCGTTTAACTCTTTGAGTTTCTCTGTAGTGTAACTCTTAGCGTTTATGGTTTCATCAGCGCCGAATTCCCTGGCCTTCTCCAGCCGCCAGTCATTCAAATCAGTAGCTATGACCTTGGCACCCTTTGCCTTTGCCAGCTTGACGTGCAGCAGGCCGGCGATTCCGCTCCCCAAGATCAGAACTGTCTGCCCTTCGTCCACCTTCGCCATCCGCTGTCCTCTGACCACGCAAGCCAGAGGCTCTATGAGCGTGCCCTCCTCGTAGGACACGTTGTCCGGCAGGACGTAGACCCCCTTCTCCACGTTTATCTCGGGGACGCGCACGTATTCCGCGAATCCGCCCGGCTCGAAGTTGGTAGTGTGTAGTGTCTCGCAGGCCGTCTCGCTGCCACTCTCGCAATAACGGCACTCCCCGCAGGGGACGTGATGCGAGACGAAGACGCGCTGGCCCTTCCTGTACGGGCAGCCTTCGCCTGTTTCGGCTATATCCCCCGTGGCCTCATGCCCCAGGACAAGCGGCGCCTTTTTGATGCGATACCACTCCATGACGTCCGAGCCGCAGATGCCGCTGGCCTTGACCTTTAGCAGGAATTCGCCCTTCTTTATCTTCGGCTTTGGCATCTCCTCTATGCGGACGTCATCGTTCCGGTAGTAGACTGCTGCGCGCATTTCGGTTATCGGTTCTGCTATCTGTCCTCGTTCTTTTGCCCAAATGTTAGACCTTCCCTGCGTCCTGCTCCCCCTGCCCTTCGACCTCCCGGGCCGGCCCGCGGCCCTCTTTCTTGAGCTCCTTGAACAGGTCCAACGCTTCTTTTGGTTTGAGCCCTTCGTGTATAAGCGCACGCACAGCCTGTATCATGGCCACCGGGTCCTCCGACTGGAATATGTTCCGTCCCATGTCCACGCCGATCGCGCCTGCCTGAATAGCGTTATAAGCCATTGTCAGGGCGTCCAGCTCGCCGATTTTCTTTCCGCCTGCCATGACTATCGGGACAGGGCAGCTTTCCACAACTTTCTCGAAGCCCTCGCAGTAGTAGGTCTTGACCAGATGCGCGCCGTGCTCCGCCGCCATCCGGCAGGCGAGAGACAGATAGCGGGCATCCTTCTTCAATTCCTTGCCAACTGCGGTCACTGCCATGGCGACCATGCCGTAGCGCTCGCACTCGTCCACCCATTTTGAGAAGTCCAAAATCGTGTCTCGCTCCCAGGGCATGCCGACTGTGATTGAATAGCCTATCCCGACCGCATTCAACCGGATGACATCCTCCATGGATACCGTTATACCCTCGTGCAGCAGCTCCGGCCCCACTATGCTCGTACCTCCCGACGCGCGCAGCATGACCGGGACGTCGCTCTTCGGGTCCACGCAGGTCCTCAGCATGCCCCTGGTGCAGAAGAGCGTGTCGCAATATGGCAGCAGAGGGTCAATAGCCTTCCTGAAATCCTCCAACCCGGTGGTAGGACCTAGAAAATAGCCGTGGTCCACGGCCAGCATCAGCGCCCTTCCCGACTCTGGTTTGATTATCTTAGACAACCTGTTCTCCATTCCCCAATCCATTTGAATCACGTTTTAGTCTTAAGGCTCATTCCGAGTCTTGGTCCGAGGGCCTAACTATCTCATAGCCCTTGTCCATCAGCCAGTGGTGGAACTCGTAAGTGGTGTGTATGCAGCTGCTCTTGCAGATGCCGCGTATGCGCTCGTAGTCGTCGGAACCCCTCTCATGCTTCTCTAGCTTCAGCTGAATGGGGCACGAGACGTCCTTGCAGTACTCTCTTCTTTGGTAATCGGCGTATCCGTCCATGGCCATCCTAGAAAAAGCGGTATAATTGCCTCGTGAGGCTTAAAAATTTATTCGAGGGACTTCACGGCTTTCCTTATCTTGTTGTGGCATGCGCTCAGGCTGGTGCTGACGGCTAGCCCCCCGTGATTCTTCAACACTACCAGCTTTTTCTCCTTCAGGGCTTTGACCGCGGCATGAGCAAGCTCAGGCGTCCCATAAGGATGCTCTTTTTCGGTCTCAATGAACCTGCCTGCGCTCTCCAGAAGCCCCTCCTTGTGGAAATGCACAACGGCTTTGACTCTGGGAAACTTCTCGTATATCAGCCAGTGCATCATCGCCTCGGAGGATGGGGGAGTCTTACCCACGATTCTGACGACCCGGTTTTTCTCATTGACTCCCCTGACCAGGATCATGTCTTCGGCACCTATGCCGCTCATGTCCTTGCCGGTAGGGGTTATCACCATGCCGTCGTTCACCCTCACGCTTATGTTACCGTTGTTGCGGTCCAGGAGATTGTCCTCTCTAAGGCGGGAGAGCTCCTTGACTATCGTCTTCCTCTCGTCTTCGTACCCGAAATCCGTGCCCTCGAAGAGCGTCTTGAATTTGACCCCTACGTATCCCTCTGCCATGGTTAGTTTTTAACACTCACGCATTAAAATAATTTGGTGGACCCGCTCGAGAAGAAAAGGCTCAAGCAAGAGCTGAAACAGCTTAGGAAGAGAAAACCGGAGAAGACCTCCGATGTGAACTTCCACCTCATGCTGCTGATAGTGATACTTCTGGTGGCCCTTGTAGCGGCCACTTTCTACTTCTTCTGGAAGCACGACGAGATAGTGGGGGAGAGTGAGGAAAGGATAGAAGAGGTCACTGGCAAGGAAGAGCTCTTAGGGCAATGCCAGAGCGAGCTTGATAAAGCCAAATCCGAGATGGAGGCTCTGGCCGAAGAGCTGAACATCAGCTCGGCTTCGAGGAGCTCACTGAACGAGCTATATCAGGGCCTATCCAGAGCGAACGAGGACTTAGAGGAGGACCTAACCGGCACTCGGGAGAGCCTCTCGGACTGCCACACGGATTTGGGGGAGTACGAGGAAGACCTTTCACAAGCCGTCCAGGACTACACCGACTGCATATCCGACTACAACGAGAAGGTGAGCGAGCTCAGCGCGGCGAACATGGAGATAGACGAGAAGGACGACAGGATAAGCGAGCTAATGGCAGACCTTGACGACGCGCTGGACGACTTGGACGATTTGAACGACACCCTGACACAGCTCCAAGCATGCGTCGAGGACAACAACTGCACTGCGTGCATCTAAGATGGAGAGGATAAGCAATTTCGAGGACCGGATTCAGGAGAATCTGAAGAGGATGAAGAAGGTGTCTCTTTTCAGCTACTCCCTTTTATTCATAACTGCGTTTCTGGCTTCGGTCTTGGTGCTCTTCCTTATCGGCGCCAGCATATACATGGCCTTCCTGCCTGCCGGCATCGTGATTGCGGTAGCATACGCCCTCAACAGCAGGAGGCAGGACACCATGGCAGAGATGGAGAAGGGAAATCCCGCCCTGGAGGAGAGGCTGAGGACCGCTTATGACAATAAGAACAAGGAGAACATCATAGTCCGGGAGCTCGTAAGAGAAGTGAGCGACGACCTCTACGAAGTCAGGCCGAGCGCCTTCGTAAACATGCGAAGGGTAAACACTTATGTGGGCGTTTCGGTCATAATTGTTTTCTTGCTGCTCTTCCTGCTCTTCGCCGGGCTGGGCGGGATGGGGAATCTGGGCGGCCTTTTCGGCGGCGGCGGGGGCGGAGGCAGCGGCGGCTCCCAAGGCCAGGGCTCCGGCGGGGGCGGCGGTG
>CAZINR010000035.1:0-2579 GCA_964540655.1 uncultured archaeon
ATGTGGAGATAGTGAAGAAGGGGGCGCTATGATCTCTTTCTTTCTGCCAATTCTCTCATCGTAGGCATTTGATTAGCCTCGTGCTCCAAATGCCCCGGCGGGTGCCATCCCGGCGGGAGCTCTTTCGGGTCCTTGACATTGGGAATCCACGTGAGTGACCTGTCATTTATGCCGAACTTGCCCATGTATGGATGCCCTTCGACGCGCGGGTCTGGTTTGGGCCTTGTGCCGAAGCTGACCGCCATAACCCCCATGTGCTCTTTTGCAATCGCAGGATTTATAAGGACCTCGTCGGACCTGCCAAGATTGTGTATGAACGCCTCTTGTCCTGGGCCTATGGTCCTGTGCTGCATCCCTTTGCCGCCCAGATGACCTTCTATCCTGGGGTTGGTGTGAAACATTAACAGACCATCTGCATGTGAATCGACCCTGTATTCCGTCTGCTCTGGATTCATGTGTACGGATGCGACATATCGCGGGCTGGTGGATCCGCCGTGATGGTTGACTAATATGACCTGGTGCAGATCTCCCTCGGCCTTGCCCCCCATCGTATATCTTTCGAAGGACCAATGGCCTTGGTGCTCAGTCCCCTTATGCGCATAGCCCTTCTTTTTCAGCGCTTTGGGGTGGGGGACTTTGACCCCGCCCTCAGGCGCGTGTATCCTGAGTTTTGGTGCCGGTCTTGGCATTTCGATTGGATAATTCTTTGCGGGATAAATATTAAAAACCCTTCTTAGAGCAGATTATGCCAAATCCCCGAACTTGTCCTTGCGCCTCTGTACTTTGGCTTGTTTTGCCCGCATCCTGGCTTCTTCGGGCGAGCAGTCATGGAGAGCGAAGGTCAGATGCTCATATTTCGAGCCCTCGAAGGCGGGTCCGCTCCTGTTTCCGTGAGAGCTGGAAACCGTGAAGCCGAACCTCGATCCCCTCTTACCAGTCCGCTCATGGGTGTGAAGGTCGATTTGGTCTACGAGAGTGGGATCCTTCAGGGCCACGTGTTCGCCCGGTCCGATGAACTTGAGGCCGCCGTCATAGTATTCCAGAGCCTTGTCCCCCGCCCCGCGATAGACGCTGACTGTCGTCCCTGCGCCGGACTTGTGGCGGACTGCGGCCAGGGGGGTTCCCTCCGGCGACCGGATCACAGTTACGTGGTCCAGACCATTCTTGGACCTTCCGCGCCTGGAGAATGTCTCGAAGACCAGCCCTCCGCCGCCCGTCTTCCGGGCGCCCATCTTATAGCCATGGAGGCGCAGCTTCTCGGGAGTCGGCTTGGCGTCCAGTTTCAGATCTTTTGGAGCACGGGCCCCCTCCCGCCTGCCTCCGACTGCGACGCCCTTGGGGAGACGGGCACCCTCGCTAGGCTGTTTCTTCCGGCCTATGTTGACTCCCTTGGGGCCGGCCGGTTTCCTCGATGCCATGTTTTCTGTTAAGCGATAAAGCTTAAAAACCCCGTTCTTTGCCAAGGAGGGGCACGTTATAATTTCCATTTTTATAATCTTATTCCTAAATTACACTCCGTTTTACTATGGCAAAAGACGTGTTAGAGGTTCGCATACACGGAAGAGGAGGCCAGGGCGGCAAGACCGCTGCCCAGTTCATAGCCGAGTCGGGCATGGACGAGGGCAAGCACGTCCAGGCGTTCCCTGAGTACGGCCCGGAGAGGAGCGGCGCCCCGGTGACCGCCTACGCGCGCATCTCCGACGAGCACATACGCCTCTACCAGCCGGTCCACAATCCGGACATCGTCCTGGTCATCGACCCCACGCTCATCGGCCCGATAGACGTCACGGAGGGCATGACCGAAGACGGCATACTCATAGTCAACACTTCTAAATCGCCGGAGGAGATAAGGAAGATGACCTGCTTCGACGGCAAGGTCTACACCGTGGACGCGACCAAGATAGCGATTGACGCCACGGGGGTCAACAAGCCTAACGTCCCCATACTCGGCGCCATGATAAAGGTCACGGGCGCCATCAAGCTGGACAGTGTCGAGGGCAAGATACGCCAGAAGTTCACCAAGAAGCTGGGCGAGGACAAAACACAAGCCACCGTGGACGCCATTAAGCGCGCGCACGACGAGGTTAAGGGTCAAGATGACTGAAAAGAAATGCAAGCCGCCGGCTGCCAAGAAGGGCTGGAAGGACATACCCATAGGCGGCGTCATAGAGAACGCGCCCACCTCACTGGTCAACAAGACGGGCGCATGGCGCGCATTCAGGCCGGTATGGGGCGAGGAGAGGTGCATAAACTGCATGATATGCGTCGCCTACTGCCCTGACATGTGCATCCCTTCAAAAGGCGACAAGCGCCTTGAGACGGACTTCGACTACTGCAAGGGCTGCGGCATCTGCGCGACAGTGTGCCCGGTCAAGTGCATCAAGATGGAAGAGGAGGGCAAGTTCAGAGAATGACCAAAGCGCAGCCACTCACGGGAGCAGACGCGGTCGCCCAAGCGATGAGGCAGATAGACCCGGACGTGGTCGCCGCCTATCCCATTACGCCCCAGACCCATATCGTCGAGCATCTTGCCGAGCTGGTAGCGGAAGGCGAGCTCGATGCCGAGTTCGTACCCGTCG
>CAZINR010000035.1:2589-13897 GCA_964540655.1 uncultured archaeon
ACCGCAGTCCCCCATAGTCGAGGGCTTCGCCAAGTTCGTCGCCGACGGGAAGGTCAAGGCGGAGATGGTAAGGGTAGAATCGGAGCACTCGGCGCTCAGCGCCGTCGTGGGCTCGGCATTCGCAGGCGCGCGCACCATGACCGCGACTTCCTCGGCCGGGCTGGCTCTGATGCATGAGATATTGGGGGTGGCCTCAGGGCTGAGGGCACCCATCGTCATGCCCATAGCCAACCGCGCGCTGTCCTCGCCTTTGAACATCCACTGCGACCACTCCGACACCATGGGTGCGCGCGAGATGGGCTGGATGCAGGTCTATGCGGAGAGCGCACAGGAGGCCTATGAGAACGCACTCCTTTCCGTAAGGCTTGCCGAGCACGAGGACATTTTAACCCCGATAATGCCGTGCATGGACGGCTTCATCACAAGCCACGGAGTGGAGAACGTGGTCATCCATGACGATGCTGCGGTCAGGGACTTCGTGGGTGAGTATAAGTTCCCCTTCAACCTTCTCGATTATAAAAAGCCGATAACCGTGGGCGCCATAGAGCTCACCGACTATTTGTTCGAAACCAAGCGCCAGCAGGTCGAGGCGATGGAACACGTGCCCAAAGTGCTCCCCAAAGTAGCAAAAGAGCTGGCCAAGATAACTGGCAACGAGTTCGACGTCGTGGAGGAGTATCAGACTAAAGATGCGGATGCCATTGTCATGACAATGGCGTCGGCCGCCGGGACCACCAAGACAGTCGTGGACAAGATGAGGGAGGGGGGAAAGAAGGTAGGCCTCCTCAAACTGAGGATGTTCAGACCGTTCCCCTACGAAAGGGTGGCGAGGGCGCTAGAGGGCGCCAAGACCGTGGCCGTTCTCGACAGGGCGGCCTCCTACGGCGCGCACGCACCCATCTACTCCGATGTTTTGAACGCATTGTTCGATTCCAAGTCAAAGCCGAAGATACAGAGCTATGTCTTCGGAATCGGCGGCAGGGATTTGAGCGACTTCCACATCGAGGCGGTCTTCGAAAAACTGCTCAAGGGAGAGGTCACAGGAAGGGAAGCGTACATCAACCTAAGAGAATGAACTATAAGGAATTCGCCAAGAAAGAAGCGAGGCTGGCCCCGGGACACGGGCTGTGCGGAGGCTGCACCGAGCCCATGATAGTCAAGACCGTTCTGGGCGCAACGGACAAGCCGGTAGTCGCCGCCAACGCAACCGGCTGCCTCGAGGTATCGACCACCATCTATCCCAAATCCGCCTGGAGGATCCCCTGGATACACAGCGCCTTCGAGAACGCCGCCGCGACCATCGCGGGCGTCGAGACCGCTTACCAGTCGCTCAAGAAACAGGGGAAAATCAAGGAGGACATCAAGTTCGTCGCCTTCGGCGGTGACGGCGGGACCTATGACATCGGCCTGCAGTCATTATCCGGAGCGCTCGAAAGAGGGCACGACTTCCTGTATGTCTGCCTGGACAACGAGGCGTACATGAACACTGGCGGCCAGAGGTCGGGCGCAACACCCTATGGTGCCGCAGCCACGACATCGCCCGCCGGGAAAGTCATTCAGGGGAAGATGGAGTGGAAGAAGGATCTGATTAAAATCTGCGTCGCCCACAAGATACCCTACGCCGCGCAGGCGTCCGCCGGCAACTGGCTGGACCTGGCAAACAAAGCCGAGAAGGCCTGGGCCATCGAGGGGCCGAAGGTCCTGCTGGTCTACTCGCCCTGCACTACGCTTTGGGGCTTCCCGAACAGCAAGGCGATAGACATCTCCAAGCTGCTCATCGAGACGGGCGCATGGCCGCTCTACGAGGTGGTCAACGGAGAATATAAACTAACCTACAAACCCAAAGAGCGCAAGCCGATGACCGAGTACCTCAAGACCCAGAGACGCTTCAAGCACCTGCTTAAGCCAGGCAACGAGGAGCACGTCGCGCGCATACAGAAGGGCGTCGACGACTACTGGAACGAGATTCTCGAGCTCTGTGGCGAGAGCGAGTAACCTACTTTTTCTTGGGCTTTTTGCTGCTGAACAATTCACACGCAGGGCACCCAATCTCCCTCTGCTTGCAGTGCTTGCACGCCCATCTGTGGATTACGCCCTGACCCGGGAAGCCCAAGATGCCTACAGAGACTATCGCGCCCAGGCGAAGCCAGTCGAACTGTATCGCCAGCAGTATCGCCCCGAAGGCCATGGGCAGAAGGGTTATCATGAACGTCGGGAGCAGGGACTTCCATGTGAACTGCTTTTCCGTGAAGCGCCTCGGGTCGCCTTTTTTAAGCAGCTTCGCAGCGCAGATACCCTTGCCGCAGAAACAGAGCTTGCCATAGTAGTAGCAATGAATACAGCCCTCTTTGAGTATCAGGAATTCCTGATAGGCGACATAGACAAGGTAGATTATCGGAACCGCGAGTCCGTAGGGCCAGAGGATGTAGGCCCCGAGCAGGGCGACTATCGCGTCAAAGACATTGCAGAGTACGACCCCGGGCAGAGGATAACTCTCATAGATCTCCTGTCCGGCAGACTTGGCCATACTGATATTAAAGCGCTTCAAACTTAAAAATCATCCTTTATACAAAGCGAGAGTAGCGCGCATCAGGGCAGCTTTATCTGGGCCAGCATGTTGATGTAGTAGTCCAGCCTTTTTATCTCTTTTTCCAGCACGTCTATGATGCGCTTGATGCGCTTCTGCTCGTCCTTGTCAAGGCCCTCGAGATGCTCCCGGCTCTCGTCGAACTCCTTGAGAGAGTCGGCGAGCGTCTTCTTGACACGGACCACCACCGCCTTCTTCAAAATGTCCAGCAAGTCTCCGTTGAGTCTGACATAGAGCTTGCGGTCTCCGGCCTTCTTGACCTTCTTGACGACCTCCATGACCTCCAGGAAGTCCAGGCTGAGGGAAATCATGGACGAGGAGTAACCGGTCTCCTTGGCCAGGTCCTGCAATGAAATGGGCTTGTCCCTTATCAGCAGGACCCCTATTATCTTGCCGTGGAGCGGGGAATAGCCTATGGTCTCCGCTACCGCGGCGAAATTGCTCATTATCTTCTTCTCCAACTGCTTCTCGCTTAGCTGTTCGGCCACCGTTAAGTTTATATAGTATGAATATTAAAATTTACAACTTTTAATAACTATTAAAAGTTCAGCAAATTCCCGACATGGAACCGACGACAGGCTACAAGCAGGCCCTTCCGCACAAGACCGTCTCCCTCTGCCCGGAGTGCAAGAGGAAGATAGACGCACTGGTCTACGGCGAGGACGGCATAGTCTGGATGAAGAAGGAGTGCCCGGAGCACGGCGAGTTCAAGGAGAAGTACTGGGAGAGCGTGGATATGTACGAGCGCGAGCGGCATCACGGCTCGGCGGGCGTCCCGACCCTGAACCCGAACACCGACACCAGCGGCATCAACTGCCCCTTCGACTGCGGCCTGTGCACGCGCCACAAGAGCCATACCGCCCTGGCCAACATTGTTGCTACCAATCGTTGTGATCTGTCCTGCTGGTATTGCCTTCCTTATGAAGAAAAACTTGTGTTCAATATCTCGGGAGAAACTAGGCTGGGGAGCATAGGCGAGGTGGCCGAGCACTTTCTAAAGGAAGAATCAAAAGATATCAAAGGCGGTGAATACGCCATTCCAGAAGATATCGAGGTCCTCAGCTACAAAGATGGGGAGTGTGTCTGGACAAAAGTCAATAAATTCTTCAAAAGACCCTACAAGGGGGATATGGTTGAAGTCGAAACCGTCACTGGGCGCAGAATCAAGACCACTGCAGACCATAAGTTCATGGTAAAAGGACGTGGACTGCTTAAAAAGAGGATTGACCAATTGGGGCCGAATGACAAGCTTCTTGTCCCCTGGAAAGCTCCCAAAAGCGGGAATATAGAGGGGATTGACCTTTTAGAAGGATTTGTAAACCTCCCTGAAGAAGAGGCAAAGAAGATTTACGCGAGGAATATTACAGATTATCTGGGCACCATACAAGGCGAAGGTACGCTCAAACAAGTCTTTGAAAAATCAGGCATAGAAAGCTCCAATATATACGAATGGGGAGCGAGAGACCACATAAGATTAGACCATCTATATTCGCTTATGAGGTCAAACTGTAAACAACCAGGGCGAGTGTTTTTTGGGGTGGATGCTAAGAGGTACACAGTGGATAGGACATTGGATATAAACCCCGAGATGGCCAAGCTTATTGGATATTTCATTTCAGATGGCCATTATGCCAAACAGAATCTATGGATAACCTGCGCGGACCCTGTGGTGAGGGGGGATATTGAAAACTGTTTAACCAGATTAGGACTGAGGTACTCAATCTTACACTACAAAAAACAAAAGAAAGCAGCACAGATCGTTATTGGTAATAAGGTTTTGGCACTTGCTTTCAAACATGTTTTAGGGATACCGGCGGGAGCAGCTTATAAGAGGCTCCCAAAGCAGGTGCTCGGTTTCTCAATAGAGAGTAAAAAGGCTCTGCTTTCGGGCCTTTTCAATGGGGACGGTTATGTTGTTAGAGGAGAAAAACATGCATCTTTGGGTTATGAGACTGTTTCCCGGGAATTGGCCAGCGACTTGGCAGAGTTGCTGACATCCATGTCCATATTCCCAAGGATACACAAGATGAGCATGGCCAATAATAAGCTGGCCAATTATGAAGAGCTTTATAAAGTTTTTGTCGGTGGGGAAGAGATGGAAAAATTTGTGGGGCTTGTAGAACTTAAGCCTTCGCATTTAGAGAGACTGAAGGGCCTGAGTAAAAGAAGGCCCATCAATGTTGAATATGATGGCGATTTCATACTGGATGGCATAAGGAGCGTCAGGAGATATAGAAGCGATGGAGAATATGTATATGATATTGAAGTGGACAATGATGCTCACTGCTTTGTAGCCGGGGAAGGGATTTTGGTGAGCAATTGCTTTTTCTATGCCAAGGAGGGCCAGCCCATCTACGAGCCCTCGCTTGAGCAGATAAGGGCGATGGTCCGGAACCTGCGGCAGGAGAAGCCCGTGCCCTGCAAGGCGGTCCAAATCACGGGCGGAGAGCCCACATTGAGAGAGGACCTCATAGAAATCATAAACATATGCAAGGAGGAGGGCATAGGTCACGTGCAGGTCAACACCGACGGCATAAACTTCGCATTCAAGCCAGATTTAGTGCGGCGCATACGTGAGGCCGGAACCAACACAGTCTATATGAGCTTCGACGGCATGACCCCGAAGAGCAACCCCAAGAACCACTGGGAGGCTCCTTACGCGATAGAGAATTGCCGGAAGGCGGGGATGGGGATAGTTCTTGTCCCGACGGTCATAAGGGGAGTCAACGACCAGGAGCTCGGCCAGATGATAAACTTCGGGCTGAACCACAACGACGTCATACGCGGCGTCAATTTCCAGCCGGTCTCCCTTGTCGGACGCATGCCCCAGAAGCAGAGGGAGAAGCAGAGGATAACCATACCCAAGGTCATAGAGAACATAGAGGAACAGAGCAATGGCGCCATAAAGAAGGAGGACTTCTACTCCGTGCCCACGATATTGCCCATAACAGAGCTGGTAGAGGCCATGACAGGCAAGAGCAAGTATCATCTGAGCACGCACTTCGCCTGCGGGATGGCCACATACATCATCAGAGGGGAGGACGACAGGATAGTCCCGCTTCCGCGGTTCGTGGACATTGAGGGGCTTATGGAGTACATGCATGAAACGGCGGAGGAGCGAAGGGGCAAGAGCAAGATATGGACGGGGCTGAAGGTCTGGAGGAACATCGGCCGCTTTATTGAGAAGGACAATCAACCCAAGGGTTTCAACCTCAACAAGATGCTTATGCAGGCATTGGTCAAGCACGACTACCGCTCTCTGGGAGCGCTGCACCACCGCTCGCTCTTCATAGGCATGATGCACTTCCAGGACCCGTACAACTATGACGTCGAGAGGGTCGAGCGATGCTGCATACACTACGCCATGCCCGATGGAAGGATCATACCCTTCTGCGCGTTCAACGTCCTGCCGGAGGTCTACCGCGACAAGGTGCAGGCGCAGTACTCCATCTCTCAAGAGGAGTGGGAAAGAAGATCAGGGCAGACCATCGCTGAGGGCAAATACAAAAGGGACGCCAAGAAGCTTGAGGAGGGCCAGGTTTACAAAGACATCTACACTTTAAAAGACTATTTCAAATGACCCACGGGACCAAATTCGGGGAGCTTCCGTTCGAGAAGGTTATGATGGCGGAGTTCGATTTGAGAGGGCTGGAGTCCATGAAGCATGCCGCGCATCTCCAATACAAACTCCTTCTGCTGGACCCGGTCGTAAGGGCGCATGTGGACTTCCCCAAGAAGTCGATGAGAATAGACTACCTGGACCCCAATAAGACCACGGAGAAGATTTTGGAGACTATAAAACCTGTAAGGGCCACCCTGAAGAGCAGGCGAATCGGAGAATACGACGAGCTAGTCTACAAGTCCTATCACGAGGGTGGGTGGAAGGGTTCGGAATAAAAACAAGAAAGTAAAAATAAAGAAAGGATGGCTGCTTACGCAGCCTCTTCTTCTATGATGGCGTCTATAACAGCCCTCAGCTCGGCCTCGTCCGATTCGGCATCGTCAGAAGCCCTGTAAGGCTGTCCGATCCTGTAGTACTTGCAGCCGAACACGAAAGTCGGCACGCCGCCGCCAGAGTTGAACTGCCTGAATAGCTCGGTTGCAGACTCCGGCACCTCAGTCTCAACCTCCTCGGTGAGGGTGTTGTCGCCGGTGTCGAACTGCCAGTGGTATGCCATTATCTTGCCCTCGTCCATGTATTCCTTGGCCACTTTGTCGAACTGCGGCGTAGACCAGGTGCAGAACGGGCAACCGGTCGTGCCGAACATCATGACTACAGGCTTGCCGTCCTCGGTGCATACGCCATCGGGCAGGAGGAGGCTCTTGAATTTGCCTATCTCAGGCCCTGGTTTCGGGGGGAACTCGCCCTGCAGCGCCTTCCCGATGGGCTCCTCGAAAGCCGAGAAAGGCTGCGCTCCGACGACCTTCCAGCCGTCTTCACCGCCGACAAAGAACGTCGGTGTGCCGCTGACCCCGAGGTCTCTTCCAAGCTGCGTGTCAGCCTCGACGATAGATGATTTCTCACCGCCGTCCAAACACTGATCGAACTCGTCAGTGTCCAGGCTTATCTGCTCGGCGTAGTCCTTCAGGTCATCCGCCTCGAGATTGGCCATGTTCTCGAACATTATGTCGTGCATCTCCCAGAACTTGCCCTGGTCGCGCGCGCACTCGGCAGCCTCAGATGCCTTTCTGGCCGATTCATGCACTATGAAGTGCTTGAAAACCACCTCGACATCATCGCCGTACACTTCTTTTATCTTCGGGACCGCAGACTCATAGCTGGGGTCTTGGGATTTGAACTGTTCGACTAAATCGTCATTGAACCCGTCGGCTGCAGCGCAGAACGGGCATTTGAACTCGCTGAACTCGTAAATCTGGATCTTGCCGCCGGAATCGGCAGCAGGAGAATCCTCGACCACATCGTCGTCATCGTCAACATCTACGACAACATCGCCGCCGTCAGTATCGGCAGGCAGATCATCAGCTACGACTGCTGCCCCGGTAGGGCAGTGGGAGTCGGAAGCGAAGTAGAATGTCGTCATCGCAAGCAGCAGGGCCAGCACGGCCATCCCCACGAAAACCGGGTCCTGCGCGTATCTGGAATAGGCCCTATGAGTTTTCTTCTCATCATCCTTTTTAGCTTTTTTTTCGGCCATTTTTGATTGTGATTATTTACTGGTTTGTCCTATAAAAATATGTTACCGCTATTTAGTAGTAACTTATTCCCTGGACTCGACCAGTTTGCGGCAGATATCTTCCTCATCGGCGCAATAATACTGCAAATCAAGATGGTCCCCGAAGTTCTCCTTCAACGCTTCCAATATAATCCTCTGGTCCTCGGAAGCCTGTGAACCCGGCTTGTGAAAGGCCTGAAGGAGGACGGTGTCATTGTTCGGTTTGCATGATTCCTCCCCCACCTCATACATGGAGAACAGATACTCTGTGGGTATCTGAGCCTCTATGCCCCCGGTCTCGTTAATAGCCACTCCCAGCTGGGAGCAAAGCTCCTCGGGATGTCCGTTATTATATATGCATGTGAGCGTCGAAAGAACGGTCATCTCGGTACCTGCCGGCACCTGACCCGCCAGCTCGGCCGTCGCCAGAGTCCTGGCCAGTGCGAACTTGCAGTTCCAGATTAGGCGGGGGACCGACTCTATGTTGTAATCCTTTAGAAGAGAGGGCGAATAAGCGTCAAAGGTCACAACGCTCTCGTCGCGCAGTTCATAGCTGTAGCGCAGCTTGCCGGGGGAGGGCCTGTCGACGTATACGAACACGCCCTTTGCGATGTCCTCCTCCGGTATGTCCAGCTCGTTGACGACTATGCCTTCCTGGAAGCCATGCCTGTAATAGTATCCGTTGATCGTGGTCTTGACATAGCCATCGCTGATTTCCAGTCGGTAGGGATAGGATGTGCCGCTGCAGTTGATTGTCCGGGGAATAGTCAGTATGTGCCTCTGGGTAGCGGTGCCGTTGGCCCAGCGGCCTATGAGATTGGGGATTATCGCCTGCTCGTTGAATATCTTCGCGCATGTCTGGAAGGTGTTGGGCCCCTGCTGCAGGCGCATGAACTCTTCAGGCGTCACGACTATGCTGTTGAGTCCTATGAACCGAAGTCCCAGCTCCTCGTTCAGAACGACGTCGAAGGTTTTGTAATCATCAGAGCCCTCTATGGGGAATTTGACAATCCTTGAATCGTTCTCGAAGATGACCTCCCCCTCAGATTTTGATATGGTGAAATTGTTGGCTTGTTCCGCCAGATCCATGGCACCCTTCGTCGAAGCGAGCGCGCTCGCAATGATTTGGGCCTCATCGGAAGAACCCCCATCCCCCCGAGGCATCATCATAACCAGTATGCCCGCAACGATCACTATGATTCCCAAGGCCACTACGGCATATGGCAGTATATCGGACCCTTGCTTGGCCTCGGCTTCCTTCTCTTTCACGGCTTTTTTCACGGCTTTCTTCGTCTCCTTCTTTTCGCCTTCGGTTTTCTGGGGAGCTTCCTTCGCCTTCTTCGCAGACTTTTGCTCTTTTACTCCATCCTCTGCCTCAGGCATCTTTTCTTCTTCCACCCCATTCTCTTTCTTTTTCTTGGCCATGAAAAGCCCTCTTATTTGAGAGTGAATATATAAATACCTTGGGTTTAAACAGAATTATGAAAGCTCCTTTTGCAGAAGATTTATGACTTCTTTCGGCTCCGCTCGCCCCTTCATCTTCTGCATCACCTTGCCCATCATGAAATTGAGCGCCTCCTTCTTGCCAGACTTGTAGTCCCTGACCGGGCCCGGGTTCTCGGATATTACATCCAACACCGCCTTCTTGAGTGCTCCCCCGCCCCTGACCGCCCCGAGGCCTTCGTCCTCGACGATTTTGGCGGGAGACTCTCCGCTGTCGATTATCCTCTCCAGCAGTTTCTTTGCCACGACATCTGTTATCCTTTTCCCCTTGACCAGCCCCACCAGCTCAGCCATCGACTCGAGCGAGAGCTTGGTATCGGAGAGCGCAGAATCGCGGTAATTAAGCTGAGCCAGAACCTCTTCCGCGACCCACATGGCGGCTAGCTTGGGATCGGCCTTAGCGGCCAGCTGTTCGAAGAACAGTGCCAGCTCCTTGTCTTTCGTCAGGACCTTGGCGTATTTGCCCGACACGCCGTACTTCTTCTTGAAGCGCGCGCGCATCTCCTGCGGCGTCTCCGGCTTGGCGGTCTTGAGTCTCGAGTCCAGGGTCTTGTCTATCTCCAGCGGGGGGAGGTCGGGGGCCGGGATGTAGCGGTAGTCCTCGGCCGACTCTTTTGTGCGCATAAGGTATGTCTCACCTTTGTCATCGTCCCATCCACGAGTCTCCTGCGAAACGTCCTGGCCCTTGGATACAATCGCCTCTTGCCGCGCAATCTCGTGCTCTATCGCACGATGGATGCTTCGCACTGAGTTGACGTTCTTGACCTCGGCGCGGTTGCCCTTGCCCAGGGAGACATTCACGTCGGCACGGATTATTCCCGCGCCCCCCAAAATCAAATCAGAGTATTCCAGCATCTTGACCAGCTCTTTCATGAAGGCTCGCGCCTGCTCCGCGGATTTGATGTCGGGGGCCGTGACAATCTCAATCAGCGGCACTCCGCTGCGGTTGTAATCAACCAGACCCTTGGTCAGGTTGTACTGGCCCGGGTCCTCCTCCATGTGCACCTCCCATATCCCGATGTCGCCGAAGCTGCCGTCCTCGAATGAGAATTTTCCTTTCTTTCCGATGGGCTCCGACGTTATCTGGTAGCCCTTGGGAAGGTCGGGATAATCGTAGTGCTTCCTCTTCATGAATATCTTCTCTCGGGGGACCTCGCAGTTGAGAAGATGCGCAATCGTTATCACGGCCTCCAGTGCGCGCGCATTTATCGGCCGCGGCTTTATCCCGGGCATGCCAGTGCAGACCTCGCAGATCAGGCTGTTCGGCTCCTCGGCATCATGGTAGCCGGTAGGGCAGTCGCAGAACAGCTTCTTCTCCGTCTTCAAAGGGACGTGTATCTCCAAGCCTATGTTTGCTTCAGGCATGTTATATTAAATGATAATAATATTAAAGGTGGGATGAGGGGGATAAGACTTCCACATATTGAAGAGCAGGAAAAGCAGGCTCATTACTGTCACAGCCGCGTTCACCTTCCTGTTGTGCGCGCTGAACCACCTCAAGCCGTAATGCTTCTTCTTCCACGGATGAAGTATCGGGACTCCCGACTTGGTCACGGAGTCCAGCAAGACATGCGATGACAGGGCGAGAAAAGCCACCAGCGCGTACATCGGCTGAAAGCCGGAGGCGGCGAATGCCACACCCGACAGTATAAGAGCGGCGTATATCGAATGGCTGAACCATTGGCGGTGGGCGATGACGCGGTCCATGTCCGGCACCAGCGACACCAGGGCGGCCAGGACCAGCAGCATAGGGTCCACAGTGAAGATGGATACAATAGCCAGGCCGAAGGCGAGATGGGCGTACCAGAACATGGATTTATTGAGACTAGCGGCTTAAAAGCCCTCCCAGGGCGCCGCACAATCCGTATATCAGAACGTCGACCAGCGAGTAGAGAGACACGAATCCTGTGAAGCCAAAGCCGAGAAGTATGCCTCCCAGACCGAACATGAGCGACGAGGCATAGGTGACTATAAGGAACAGGGCGATTATGTGCAGGACCCAGACTCCGACCGCGGCGGTCAACCCCCTGCCCGGGCCGCCGCC
>CAZINR010000036.1:0-13865 GCA_964540655.1 uncultured archaeon
TGGTGCAACACCAACCGGACTATGGACTTAAATTCGATTTATGCAACAAAGCACTTTGGCAAAAAAGGCTTTTATAGGGCTAGCCTTTATCTAAGCATGAAAAGAGTAGCCCTCCTCTTGGCCATGAGCCTTCTGCTTTTCGGAACCGCTTCCGCGAAAGAGAACGACCCCTGCGCAAGCTCGTCAGACTGCGACATCGGCGAGTGGTGCGAGGCGTTCAGGTGCAAGTATTATCCCTGCTCCACGGACGCCGACTGCCCCGAGTGCGGCAAATGCGCCGGCGGGGCGTGCTTCAGGGACGGAGGCTGCATCCCAAGCGGCGAGAGCGGAGTGGATCCTGCGGACCTCATAGCCCCGATGCAGCCGGTGGAGCCCATCGAAGGAGGAACCGGTCCAGGGGGTTCGATGGCGGGCATGGACACCACAACGCTCCTGCTGGGCGTGATAGCGGTGATGGCGGTGGCAATCATAGTACTGGCCGTGAGAAGAAGGTAGCTATCCCGACTCGTCTATCGTATCCAATATCTCCTGGTATTCCTCATCGCCCTTGTAGGAGTCTATGTCCAGGTCGCCCTTGACCGAATAGCGATACAGGCTGCCCAGCTTTTCCGATTTCTCTCCATTCAGGCGCCCCTTTTTGGTTTTCTTGGGCATCTCCAGCTTCTTCTTCCTCTTCTTTAGAACCTTCTTCAGCTCATCATGGACGTTGGAGCCGTGCTGGGCGGCCTCCTTGGGCCTCCACGCGAGGAATTTTGGGACCCCTATCTTCTCGGCCAGCTTGCGGTGGATGTACTTGACTTCTCCGTCCTTTATCTTCAATTTCATCGTCATCGACATGGCGGTATAGATGACCTCGGGGTCCAGGAACGGCACCCTCAGTTCTATGCTGTGGTACATGGTTATCTTGTCCTCCCTTTCCAGCGTGTCCTTGTAAAGGTTCTTTATATCGTTCCACATCCCCTTGTTCAGGTAATCGGCGCCCTTCTGCTTCATGACCTCCGGATACCAGGAGTAGCCGGCGAACAGCTCGTCGGCCGCCTGGCCGGTGAGCATGACACGAATGCCGTCCTCCCGCGCCATCTTGACCGCGAAGAATATGGGTATTGCCACGTCCACCTGGAGGTGGTTAGTGGATTCGATGGCCGCCATTATGTTCTCCAGTTCATCATCTATCTTCTTCGCGCTCAGCTCGGCCACACGGACCTCTAGCCCAAGGGCCTTGGCGGCCTTCTTGGCATTGACCACATCGGTCGAGTCGGGATGGCCCGACACATAGCAGACGACATTGGGGGCCAGTTTTTTGGCCACCTGGGCGATGACCACGCTGTCCACGCCCCCGGAGAAGATTATGCCCACCTTCTCGTGGCCCTCGACCCTCTTCCAGACCGCGTCGAAGAGCGCCTCCTTGTATTTCCGCAGCGCGGTCTTCTGGTCGGTGATGGTGATGTCGGGCTCCACTAAGCTGTTCCCGGCCAGCCGCTTGAATTTGTATTCGTTCCCTTCCTCATCCAGCCCTATCTCGACGATGTTGCCGGGCAGGACCCTCTTCGGCTCTATGCCGAGCTCCCAGAGAGGCTTCTTCTCCGAGCAGAATCCCACGTACCTGCCATTCTCGCCGTAATACAGCTGCTTTATGCCGGCGGGGTCGCGGACCATGGCGAAGCGCCTCTTCCTCCGGTCCCACACCACGAAGGCGTACTCGCCGTCCAGCTCCTTGGTCGCGCGCGAGACCGCCTCGATGAAATTCGGGGCTTCCTCGCGGTGATGCTCGATTAGATGCACAACGACTTCGCTGTCAGAGTCGGTTTGGAAGACGTGGTCGAGTTTGCGGAGCCTTCGCCGTATGTTCTTATAGTTCCATATCTCGCCGTTGAACGAGAGGACCAGATCCTCGTTGCAGTCGCAGAGGGGTTGGACGCCGGTGTCTCCGGTTATCTTCAGGCGGGAGTGGGCAAGGCCGTGCTCTCCCCTGAGCTCCTTGGTGTCGAGCTTTTTTACTTCTTCTCCTTTCTCTATAGAGGTCCCGATGGCTATCCCGCAGCCGTCCGGCCCGCGGTGCTCGGTCAGCTCGAGCATCTTCTTGAGGGGTCCGCTGACCTCTCCCCCCTCTTTGTCTATCAGACCCGCGATGGAGCACATAAGATATGTTTTTCCCTTTGGTTTCCCAAACTTAGAAGCGCCCCTATAAAAAGGTTTGCGGTTTTTAAGGTCTGCAAGAAGCCATATTCCTGACTTTCCTCCTCAGGCACGCTTTTTCTTGTTTGAAGGCGGTCTGGCAAAGCCGCCCCCCGCCGGGTTCTTGACTATCTCCCAGTAGAGGTCGGGCCTCCTGCACTGGTATATCTTCTCTTCCTCGCGCCATTCGTCAACCTCGTCCATGTCTATCTTCGCCCTGATTATGCCCTGCTTGCCCACCAGCTGCTCGATTATGTCGCCCTTCGGATTTATGATACACGAGCCGCCCGCGTATTTGCCCCTCTTGAACTTGTTCGCGTAAAGCACCCACACCTGGTTGCTGGTGGCTATGGACTGGAGCCTCCTTATCATGTAATCGTGGTTGAACTCATTGGGCACGACGGCGGGCACCGCGAATATCCTGGCGCCCATCAGGGCCAGGCAGCGGCTCACCTCGGTGAACGCGGTGTCGAAGCATATCAGCATGCCCAGCTTGCCTATGCGGGTGTCTATGCACCTGAGCTCGTCGCCGGGCGTGAACTCCTCGGTCCAGTGGACGTGGGTCTTGATGTATCTGTCTATCTTGTTCTCGTCTATGTAGAACGCTGTGTTGTAATGGTTGCCATTGAGCACCTCCAGGCCCCCCACGACGATGGCTGCGTCGTAGTCCTTGCACACCTCCTGCAGCTTCTCAAGGGTCCCGATGTCTATAGACTGGGACGTGTATTCCTTCCGGGGCTTGTGGTGGTGGCCCTGCAGCATCAGCTCCGGGAATACCAGCAGGTCGGCGTCGCCGTGCTCTTTTATTATCCTTATGACCTGGAGGGTGTTGTAATCCAGGTCGGCCTTCCTCGCGGATATCTGGGCTATAGCCACTCTCTTGACGTCGGCCATGTAGTGTTAGAACCCGCTCCGTTATAAATCTAGGCTTTTTTATTTCTTTTACCCTTAGTTTAACCATATGACTTACAATGCGCGACTGGGGACCGTGGCATGGGTGATTGCAGTCCTGGCCGCCGTAGGCGTGATGTTCTGGAGCCTGGATGCCGTGGGGCCCGACGTTACGGGAGCCGCCACTGCCGCAGGACCGATAGGTTATCCCCGGGCCACCTGCGAGACCGGGGAGAAGGTGCTCTACGTTGTCCTTCAGAACAACGGGGCAGAGAGGATCGGCAACGTAAACCTGACCATAGGCTCGAAAACTGTCGGATGCGGCGGCATGGAGCCGGGAGCCAAGACCACCTGCGGCTTCGGCGGTTTCGACTGCAGCCTGTTCAAGCAGGGCGACCAGTTCAATCTGGAGATGAGCATGCTCTACGAGAAGGGAGGCGATTTCATCGGCACAAGCGGATACGTCCGCGTAAGGGTGCTTTAGAGTCTTTTTTATACTTTTATCTGTTAGTTAACACCAGAAGATGGCAACAAAAAAAGGACAGGCTGCGATAGAATACATCGGCTCGTATTCCTGGGCCGTTGTGGCCATATTGGTTGTAGGCGTGGCGCTGTGGCAACTCGGAGCCCTGGAGCCTCTCACCAACCCCACTGGGGGGGCGGTAGGGTTCAGTCAGGTCAGGCCTCTGGACTGGAGCTGCAGCACCGGGTCGGACGAGGTCCGGGTGGAATGGATTAATTCTGCAGGCATCAGGATAAAGGTCACCGTCCCCCAGGGCCGCTGCACCTACAAGGGAGTCACCTACACCGCAGGCGAGAGCTTCAACGTCAGCAAGGCGGACACGGTGCTCTGCGCCTACACCGGGCTGTCCGGCTGCTCGGACGTCTCGACCGGGGACCGGTTCGAGTCGCAGGTTACACTGACATGGGAGCCGGCCGGCGGCGGCATATCACACACCGAGTCGGGGAGCGTCTGGAGGACCGCCGAGTAATCCCTCTTTGGGCCCCAACAATCCCTGAAAAGCTTTTTATTTGTTAATGTTATAAATATGTAACATTTAGTTAGAAATATCAAGACCACGGTCTCCGACCGGTGGCATGTTCCTTGGTTTTTGACAGATGTTCTCCACCGGTGACGCCACCGGTCAATAGACCGGTGGAAAATTCTGATTTTTAATAAATGAAAAGAAGCGACAACTCAAAGGTCTGTCCGGGCGCTGCAGCGGTCGGCATCATAGCCCTCTTGCTGCTCTGGTTATGCTACGGCAGGAGGGGCGTATGAGGACGCGCATGAAGGAGTTCAGGGCCCGGTTCGACATGACTCAGGGGGATTTGGCCAGGAAGGTCGGCGTCAGGAGGGAGACCATAGTCTTCCTGGAGAAGGGGAAGTACAATCCCTCTCTCCAGCTGGCCCACGACGTCGCGGAGGCGCTGGGGACTAGCATAGAGCGCCTTTTCATCTTCGACTGACCACTGCTCACTGCTCGTCCTCAAAGCAGCTATTTTTAAGCAATCCTGCAA
Organism: uncultured archaeon; assembly: GCA_964540655.1. Classification (GTDB taxonomy): domain Archaea; phylum Altiarchaeota; class Altiarchaeia; order JAFGQM01; family JAFGQM01; genus CAZQBY01. The sequence goes on from CAZINR010000036.1 coordinate 4,588, forward strand.
AAAAGGACTGTGATTAGTGGTAAGAGGGAGTATCTCAAGAGGCTGACGTCGCAGTTCCGGATGCGGTCGGTCAAGGTGGGAAAAGAACTGGACGGCAGCACCCCGCCCTCGGTCTTCATCGGCAGCTGGAACTACCCCAAGGTCTACGCGGGGCCCATGATGGTGCAGGAGCACGGGGACACCTCGCTGCTGGACACGCCGGAGGAATGGATACCCTCGAACATTTCGACGCAGGATGTCGTGGGCTTTCGAATGAACCTGGTCAGGGGCAAGAAGACCGTGGGGATAACCGACCTGGATGACAAGCTGGTCGAAAAGCTGAGGGACATCGCACTCTCCTCGAAATCGGTGGACGGAGAGGCCCGCTTCCGCAGGGAGCCGAGGGGGAGCTATCTGACCGATGAAAGCGCGCCCCATGGACCCAGCGCGGAAATAGACGACTTCACGGTCGGCAACTGCCGGTGGGAGAAATCGCTGGAGAAGACATACTATGACACGGACCTGAAGGCCAGGGAAGCGGTCTGGGACCTCTACGGCAAGGGCCTGCCCTTCTCCAGGATACAGAAGGCTTTCTCCATAGGCTCGATGGGGTCGGGCAAGAGGAGGAAGATGGTGCCGACCAGATGGAGCATAACCGCCTGCGACAGCACGCTGGCCGACATACTTCTGGAGCGGGTGCGGCACTACCCGGTGATGGACACATTCCGCGTGTATGAGTTCGAGAGCCTTAACAACTACTACGCCGTTATATTGACTCCGACGCCGTGGCAGTACGAGTGGATCGAGGCATTCCTCCATGTCATGGGCAGGGACGTGGCGATATTCGGAGACCATGAGCTGACCACAGGCAAGAAGGGCTACTCTTCTGTAGGGGGCTGCTATTACAGCTGCAAATTCGGAGTGCTTGAAGCCATGGAGAGGCTCCAGGAGCAGGCCGGCGCCATCATACTCAGAGAGGCTTACGAGGGCTACGTCCCTTTGGGCGTCTTCAACGTGAGGGAGAACGTCAGGACCGCGATGAAGCAGAATTTCAGGGAGTTCCATGAGCTGAAAGAGGTGCTGGCTTACCTCGGCCCGAGGTTCAAACTTCCCATCACCCGTTTCGTCAAGGAGAGCAATCTGCTGAGGGAGATGCTGGTTTCAAGGCAGTCGACGTTGGGAGAGTACACCGGATGAGCAAGATAGAAGAGCTCGCGGAGAGTTGCAGATGGGATTTGAGCAGGGGGGTGCCCGGGACTGTCCTCGGTTCCGGGTCTTCGGTCCTGGGTTCAAGTATATTCAAGACCCTTATGACCAATGCCTGCCGCATGGACTGCCGCTACTGCGGGATATCATGCATGAACAAGAAGCATTCCTATGAGCCGAACGAACTCGCCCGGCTGTTCCTGCGACTCTGGTCCGGCGGGCAGGCCGAAGGGCTCTTCCTCTCCTCGGGAATACCCCGCGACGCGGACACGGCGATGGAGATGATGATAGAGGCGTCGTCCCGTGTCAGAAAGGGCGGCTTCCAGGGATACATACATCTCAAGGTCCTGCCGGGCTGCGCGCGGGAGATGGTGAAGAGGGCCGCCGAGGTGGCAGACCGGCTTTCAATCAATATGGAGGCCCCGAGCGGCTCCAGGCTTTCCGAGCTGACCGGCAGCAAGGACTTCTCACTCGACATACTCCGAAGGATGGAATGGATAGCCCGAACAGAACCCAGAGCGGGCCACACCACGCAGCTGGTGGTCGGGGCGGGAGATGAGACCGATCTGGAGCTGTTGGAGGCTGTGGACGGGGTTTATGACAAATTCAACGTGAAGCGAGCCTATTACAGCCCCTTCAAGCCGATGGAGGGGACTCCTCTGGAAGACAGGAGGCCGGAGACTGCAAACCGCATAAAGCGCCTCTATTCCGCCGACTTCCTCATGCGGAAATACGGGGTAGAGCTGAAAGAGCTTGAGGATGTAATGGTCGATGAAAAGCTACCCCCGGGAGACCCGAAGGCCTGGCTGGCAATGGAGAGCGGGCCGACCGAACTGGACAAAGCAGATTTCGAAGACCTTATAAAGGTCCCGGGCATGGGCCCAGGCACGGCGAGGGCCATAGACTACCTGAAGGGGTTGGGACTGGATGCGGACGCCGTAGTGCCGAAGAAGGCCAGGCCATTCCTGGTCGAGGACAGCCATAAGCAGAGCAGGCTTGATGATTATTAGAGCATTTTTATGCGGCGGGGCATAATATCCTCGATGAACAAAAGATCCCCTGTCCGGGTGGTAGTCCTGGACGTGCTAAAGCCGCACAAGCCCGACATCCTCGAGCTGGGCAGGTCGATAGCGGACAAGGCCGGAGTCATAGACGTGAACATCTCGGTCTACGCGGTGGACGAGAAGACCGAATCGACCAAACTCACGGTCGCGGGGAAAGACATAGACTTCGAAAAGGTCAAGAAGGTCATAGAGGACGACGGGGCGGTGATACACAGCATAGACAAGGTCGTGATAGGGAATAAGGACATAATACCGACCCCGCCCGAGCCGCACCCGGTCAGATGAGCCTTTTGCACAGACTGCTCAGAGACGAGATAGTCAGGAGATACGTCGTGGTCAACAGCTTCGACGGCGTACTTACCGCTCTGGGCATAATATTCGCCGAGTTCTTCGCGGGCATAGCCGACCCCCGCCTAGTGATACTCCCCGGCATGGGCACCGCAATAGCGCTTTTCATATCGGGCAGCTGGAGTGCCTACGCCGCCGAGAGGAGCGAGATGGCGCAGAAGGTCAAGGATTTGGAGAAGCACCTGCTCAGGAAGATAGAGTCAGGGAGGATAATCCGGGAGAACAGGAGGAAGGTGCTGCTCGTCTCGCTGGTCAACGGGCTTGCGCCCGCGGTGTCCGCAATGCTGGTTCTGTCGCCCTTCTTCATGGTCGCTGGCGGATTAATAAGCCTGGAGCTGGCCTATTACACATCAATGGCGCTCAGCGCCCTTCTGCTCTTCCTGCTGGGCGCATTCACCGGTTATATGGCAGAGGAAAGGGTTGTTGAGAGGGGTCTCCTCATGCTGGCCGCAGCCCTGGTGATAGGGGTTGTTTTCTATGCGCTGGCGGGCGCGGGAATGCTCTAGCCTTTTATCGGACTATCCTCTAGAGAACGCATGGTCGACATACTGCGCGCATACAGGGACCCGGAGAGGTACGCGCAGGAACTTGGTATATGCACGATAGTCGCGGACGAAAAAGTCCATGGGGAGGGGGTCAAGCGATATGTCCGGCTCATCAAAGAGGGCGCGCACGTGAAGCCGATAATAGTGGTCAAGCATCCCAAGGTGGACGAGTACGCCGTGCTGAACGGGCACCACCGATTCTGGGCCTACAAGGAGCTGGGGGTTGAAAAAGTCGAGGCCGTCGTGGTGGAGGATTTGATAGGCCTGGGTTTCCATATGACCAAGAACGGGCACCTCCAGCCGCCGGCCGGCTTCACAAAATATGTCAGGGTCCCGGCCAAAGAGTTCCAGAGTTATATCGAGGAGTTCTGGAAGGATCCGGGAGGCATGCTGAGAAAGCAGCTGAAGCGCAGATTGTAAGCTTTTTGAGGCAAACGTGTTTTTTATTTGAAAAGGCATTAGACTAGACATGAGAAAGGCTGGTTTGGTTCTCGCTGTTCTGGCCCTAGCCGCACTAGCCCGCGCCGACATGGCCCTTTACTGCGAGCGCAACTTCGATGGCAACGCCTGCGAGGCCTACGCTGCGGGCGGGTTCATGGTCAGCCCGTTCTTGTGGCCCGAAGAGTCGAGAAGATGCCAGGACTTCGAGGCCTGCTGCGCCGACGACGCCATGTGGGCGAAGGTGGACACCATCATCAGGATAGAGGAGCTTGAACAGCAGCATGAAGACTGCAATGATCGCTGTGAGATGTTTGACACGGCCTGCTATGACAGCTGCGAGATATACTATGACCAGGCCCGGGACCTGGAGGACAGCACCGTGGCCAACGACCAGTGGATGGGCATGGACGCCCTGTGCGTCTACACCATCCTCACCGCAAACTGCTGCCCGACACAGTTCGCCGATTACGAGTCATCCTGCTCTGCGGCCATGGGCAGGCCCTTGGCCTCCTGCTCACGAGGGGCAATCGCCGGGCCGGTCTGCGGCAACGGCTATTGCGAGGAGGGTGAGACAGAATCCAACTGCCCGCAAGACTGCGTGACCGTAACGGACGAGGACTGCGCCAACGAAAGGGATGACGACGGCGACAGCCTTATAGACTGCCGCGACTCCGACTGCTTCGAGCACCCATACTGCATGGATGTCACCATGACTATGAAAGTGACGCCGCAATCCCTGAACCTAGATGCGGAGCAGGTGACTGAATTCTGGGTTGAGTTCCGCTTGATCAAGGAGGATGGGAACCCGCTGGAGGGAGCTCGGATAGACCTCACCCTCGACGACCCGGACTTCCTGGCCAGCCAGTGGGGCGTGCTCACAGACCATGTCTACACCGACGCCGGGGGCTTCGCCACGCACAAGTACAGGCTGCGACCGCTCAAAGACGCCTTATCGATAATAGAGTATCCGACCCAGCTGACGCTCACCGCCGAGGCGAGGAAAGTCGGGATGGGCTGGAGCGAGACGCAGACGAAAGTCATAACCGTCGGCAGCGCCGGATTGCCGCCCAAGATAGTCTCGCTCGACTACTGGTTGGCCTCCGGAGAGCGGAGGCAGCAGGACGACGAGTATGCCATGGCCATCTTCCCGGATCGCAGATACGTGGTGAGTGTGGGGGTGGATGACGACGACCAGGGCTCCAGGGACTTCAAATACAGGATACTGGTCTGCGATGGCGCCCTGACCTACGAGGGCAGGACCTCTCAGGAGATTATAAGCTTCAGCACGATGTTCAGCGACCTGCTTCTGGACTGGAGGACTGCCAGGGGAGTAAACAAGCAAGACCTAGAGTTCATGAGGACCCTCTGGGACCAGACCAAATCGGCTGCCAAGAGCGGCGCCATAAATGTAGGAGCCAGCACCGTCAGCGCAATCACGGAGGGGACCATAGTGGGCATACCCGCCGCTCGCGTCATCAAAGGGGTTGCCGACGCAAAGGGTGTCTATGACGGCGTCAAGGCCACCATAGACGAGGAGAGGAAGATGGGCTCTAACCTCAAGAGAGGGCACTACACCGCATCAGCCCTGAGGTTCCTCAACGCCAAGCTGGAAGGAGCGCAAACTACAGTAGGGGCAATCTCAATAGTAGCGAAGAACATATTGCCTCCGGTCATCAAGAACGCGGGCGACTTCACCATGGATGCGGGCAACTTCGTCTTCGATTTGACACAGGGCGGAGTCTCCGCACTGGCTGCGAAAGCGGAGGCCTGGGACCTTGAGAAGAAGGTGATGGACTGCCCCGTAGTGGTGAGGGTGGAAGATGCGGACGGCAACACTGACATCAGACGATTACTTCCCTATTACATCTACTGGACATGAAACCGCTCTTAATCTTCGGAATCGCAACGATTCTCGCAATAGGGGTAGCCTCGGCCGCGGTCGAGGACGACGTTCTGGCTGACCTGAACTCATACTACCAGGCCAGCGTTGATGAGAACCTGATAACGTTCATGTCCTACATGGTGCTGGACTGCGACGAGCATGACTGCAACGCGATAGCGGCAGACATAGAGGACCTCTGGGAGAGGATAGACACGACCTCGGTCGAGATATACGGCGCCGAAGTCGCGGCAGAAGACGAGGATGCTGCAGTGCATTACAACATAACCGCCGCCTTCGTGGTCCGCTCCGATGAGGGCACCTTCTACGAGCTAACCCAGGACTACGAGCTCATGGCATACATGCTGAAGGAAGAGGGCGCATGGAGGGTCGCCTACATCATGCCTCAGGTGATATATGAAGAAGCCAAGGTCAACATGGGGCCGATCCCGACCATGGTGGACATGGCACTGGAGGGGGAGGAAGACATAGACGAGCTTTACACAAGGGGAGAAATCGACTATGGGCAGTCAGGCACCCAGCAGCCCGGCGCAAATCAGGGGGGCGGGGACAATAGCCTCCTGGTCGCAGTGATAGCGGTGGGCATAGTGGTGGCGATATTATTACTCTTCGTCTTCTTCAGAATGCGCAGTAAGGCTCCTGCATCCAAAGGACCTAGGGGGTCCGGGAGGCCCCCGGAGCCCAACAAGGTCTGCCGCTCCTGCGGGACCACAAACCCGCAGAACGCCCAGTTCTGCCAGAACTGCGGAAAGGAACTGAGATAGTTTTTTATCCTCGGACCCGTTATAGAAACATGGCTAAAAAAGACGAGCTCAAGGCGGTCCCGGGCCTCGGGGTTCGAATAGCGATAACTGTGGTAACCGGGCTGGGCTGGCTGATGTTCGTGATACTGTTCCTGGCGTTCTGGGTCGGGGGTTTCACACCGCTAGAGGCGATAGCCGTCTTCCTGATATCGATTCTCGCAGTGGCCGTCATAGTGGCGCCCATGTGGATAATGTGGGGCATGAAGGTCGCGGACAGGAACAGGAGGCTCAGGGAGAGGATGGAAGGGCGTATTGATTATATGAAAGAATTAGAATAATTAGAATAAAAAAGAAAAAAGATGGGGCTTATAGCCCCCTTTTCTGTTTCTACGCGGCGTACTTTATGGTGCGGTAGTCGTAGTAAGTGGTACCTGTGACATAGAGATTGCCTGACGAATCCAGTGCAATTCCCTTGCCATAATCGGATTCACCACTGTCAAAGGTCCTGTTGAACAAGTGGTTTCCATCCGAGTCGTAGACTATCGTATAGTAGTCCCAGTTGGCCCCGTTATGGACCACACCAGTGACATAGACGTTCCCGCCATCATCGACTGCCACATCTTTTGCCGTGTTCCGCGAGTCACTGTAATATCGCTTGGTCCAAACGACGCTTCCGCCCGGCGAGTACTTTATTGTCAAGTAATCCGTGGGGGGACGATATTCCGAGCTGTCATGTGTGGACATACCTGTCACATACACATATCCGTCACTGTCCACTGCTACGCCATAGGCCCTATCGTGGTCAGGACCAGCGTCGTATATGTCCCTCCACTGGACGTTGCCGCTGGAGTCCAATTTCACCACATAGTAGGCGTCGCCATTCAGCTGGCTGCTACCCGAAGCAATTCCGACTACATAAACGTTTCCGGAACCGTCGGCAACTACGTCCTGTCCGTACTCGGATTTGCCTTGTACATCCAGAGTCTCCCAAACAAGGTCGCCGTCCAGCTCGTACTTTCGCACGAGGATGTCAGCCCCGTTGCCCTCGCCGTAACCGGTCACATAGAAGTACTGACCCTCGACGTCTATGCCGTATGCGTCATATGGTCCGGTAGTAAACTTCTCGTCCCATACTTCGTTACCGTCCGAATCATACTTAACGGTGTACCAGTGGTCGCCGTAACTTACATCCTGCCTGCCAGTCACGTACACATTGCCGTCGTCGTCGACATCTATGTCTTCCGCATAGGTCTCAGGCTTCTCCTCGTCGAACCCGATTGAAGTCGTGTTCCAGATATAGTTGCCATTGGAATCGTACTTCACGGTGACATATTTGCTACTATAATCGGAACTGCTATACGTATGCGTATCGAAATACCCGGTTACATACACATTGCCGTCGTCGTCCACTGCAACAGCACTGGCTTCACCATAACGGTAGGTCCCGGATCCGCCTCCCTGAGTATACAGAGTATTCCACTCCTCCTGGTACGGCTCTGAAAGAGCTTCGCAGTAGTCCTCTCCCAGACCGCTGCCCTCATACATTGTCAGGATGTCGCTTGCCGCAATCTCCTCGTCGAAGATCGCCACTTCGTCTATGGCTCCGTCAAACTGCAGGTCCAGCTGCTCCCTCGTCGCTATCATGGTGGGAGCGTCAGTCGTGCCGCCGGTTCCTGCAAGGTTGTCCTCCTTGATATCGTAGGAGGTCTCCTCGACCCCATTGACGTAGAACTTCACGCCCGAAGCGTCCGTGCTGCCGTCGTAGGTCACCGCCACGTGGCTCCACACTCCCTGGGAAACGCTCAGCGAATCGCTGTCCACGATGAGCCTGTTCCTCGGACTCTCCGTGTTGTCACTGATTATGGCGAACGCCAGCGTGCCGTCCGGCCTCATGACGAACTGGTATCCTGCCTTCTGGACCGCGCTCTCCGAGCGGGCCACTATGAAGGAGTTGGACATCGCGTCCGGCTTTATCCAGGCCGCTATGCTGAAGCTCTCGTCGGCCGCGAAGTCTAGGCTGGCGTCGTTGCCGACGTTGACATAGTCTCCGCTGCCGTCGAAGTCCAGGGCTCCTTCCAGCTTGCCGGTGGTCCAGGTGGCTCCTGTGACCGTGCCGTCGTTGCCGCCGCGGAAGTCCTCCGCGGATGAACCGCTGCCCTCGTCCAGCTTCCAATACCCGGCCATGCTGTCCGGGCAGTCGCAGCCCTCATCCGTCTCGCCGTCGCAGTCGTTGTCCGCGCCGTCACAGACCTCGTCGGCGCCGGGATTGGCGTCGGCATCGGCGTCGTCACAGTCGATCGGGCCGCATCCGCCGCCCGTGCCGGTAAAGTAGCCGTCGCCGTCAGCATCGGCGCAAACAGGCTTGTCGCAGACTCCCAGTGCTCCGGCTTCATAGATGTCCTCTATGACCGAGCCGCTAAGCGCCTGGCCGAATATCTGGACCTCGTCGAACACAGCATTAGTGTAGCCCTTGTTCGCAGCGCCTCTCGCGCCGATGAGGAGGTCCCTCCCCACGTCGTTGACTGCGGCAGAGCCTATGGTCTGGTCGCCCTTAAGCTCCCCATCGACGTAGAACCTCATGGTCGGTCCGTCTCTGACGGCCGTTATGAAGTACCACTCGCCGATGGTCATCTCTTCCTGGCTGAAGACCTTGTAGCTGCTGGTGCCGCTCTCGATTCCGAAACCTGGCTTGTTGTCGTTGCCGTCGCCGGGTCCGGAGCACAGGGATATCGACCACTCATTGGCTCCGGGCTCTCCGCCGTTCCTCCACTTCATCACTCCGGGACAGTTGTCCCAGTTGGATGAAGCCTCCAGCTTCTTGACCCAGAAGGCGACCGTGAAGTCACCGCTTCCGAAGTCGAGGCTGTCGTCGTCCTCGATGAGCACGTAGTCATCCACGCCGTCGAGCTGTAGGCCGTCTCCGACCATGCCGTCGACCAGCGTCGGGCCGTTCATCAGGGTCCCGATGTTGCCGTCGATGACGTCCGGGGTCTTGCCGCCGCTCGCGTCATCCATAGTCCACCAGCTGGCGTCTACATAGACGTCAGCGCAG
>CAZINR010000037.1:0-13442 GCA_964540655.1 uncultured archaeon
AGAAGTGCTTTGTCAGGGCTTATTCCCGCTCACGCGGGAATTGTGCAACAAAGCAGTTTTGGAGAACTCAGTACCTGCCCAAAGAACCTCCAAGGCGGTGATACTCTCCTCTGAACAAAAGCAGCGGCTTCTTCTCCGCAGCGTAAAGGTTGATTACCTCGCCGGTGAAGACCGTGTGGTCCCCCTCCGTCACGGCGTCCACGACCCTGCACTCCATGCAGGCGACCGCGCCCTGGACGAGCGGCAGGCCGGTCTCACCGCGGAAGCTTGGTATCCTGTCGAATTTTTCCGTGTCCCGGCCAGAGCAGGAGCCCGCGTATTTCGAGAGGTCCATCTGGCCATCCGCAAGGAGGCAGACGCCGAACTTCCCCGACTCCTTTATCATGTCATGCGTGAACCGCTCGGGAGCTATGTTGACTGCGACGAGTTTGGGCGAAAATGAGACGGGTATCGCCCAGGTGGCGGGCATCGCGTTCTCCTTGTCGCCAAGCTTAGCCGTAATCAGCGCGACGCACTCCGCGAACTGGCTTGATGGGGAAGCGTTTGATTTGTTCATTATATTTTGATTATATCCTCTCTCTTTTTCCTCTTTCTCCAGAAGATATAGAAGAGGCCCAGTAAGGTGAGGATTAGTAGTAGTATGCCCAACCAGACTTCCAGGCCCGCCCCGGCCGGTTCGTCCTCAGGAGGTTTTATAACCGTCTGGTTCACAGTCTGGTTCTGCAACATACTCTCCATGACGTTCACTGTCTTAACGGCCTGTTCTCCGTCGATATCGATGTAAGTAAACGTCCATTTGCCTGGAATGTGTGGGGTAAAAGTTATCTGAGCGTTGTCAATCTTAAGTTGCATGCGTGTCCCGTCGGGCCCGACGGCCGTGACATCCCCTTCCGGCGGAGTCCCGTCAGTGTACCAGACCGCGAGTTCAAGCTCCTCACCCTCAACCGGCTCTTCCGTTTTCTGTGCTATATAAGGGGTCCTGTCCGGGCCCGTATCGGGTGGAGAATCAGATATGACTGGGGGTGTGAACAAGACATAAGTGGTTGAACCGCCTCCGTCGTCTTCTCCGTCATCATCGTCATCGTCTTCAGGACACGACCCACAGTCCGCCGCACAGCTGCCGCAGGCCTCGCCGCAGTTGCAGACCCCGTCGCCGCAGGTGGTGACTGTGACTGTGTAGCTGGCTATTGCGCTCTCATTGGTGTGATTGCCCACAAGAGTCGCGTTGGCCGTGTTGTTGACGCTTGAGCACGTGGTGTTGGTCAGGTAGCTGACCGTTTGGGATGTTCCGGCGGTTATGTTCTCCACCGTGAAGTTCTGGCCGTTGGAGTCGTTTATGGTCGCGTTCACGGCCCAAGCGCCCGTGTTGTTGACGGTTATGGTCCAGTTGATTGTCTGGTTGGGGTAGGCTGTGGAGGTGTTGGCGGTCTTGACGAGGGTGGTGTCAAGGCTGGTACGGACGTCCAGCCAGGCGTTTGTTGTTGGCGCGGAGTTGTTGTTCGCATCGTCACAGGTCGCATTGATGAGGGAGTAGTTGCCGTCGCTCAGGCCTGTCCGGGTCCAGCAGACGTTTGTGGCTGACGTGCTGTTGGCGTAGCTGGTGCCGTTGAAGTGGAGGATGCAGTTGACTGTCTCGCTGGCGTTCACGCAGACTGTCGTGTGGTTGAGGCCGGTGGTCGAGTTTATGTCCGTCCAGTTCCAGGAAAGGGAGGGGGGTACAAGATCCTCGCCACAATAATAGGTGCATTTAGTGGTTCCGGCATCATTCCAACCGCTCGTCGTGTCGCATGTGTTTTCATCCCCATTGTTAAGTGTGCTTGAATTGACTATGTCCCAATAGCTCCCTCCAGATTGGTTGTTGTAACATATCGTGTTATAATTTAGGGTATTGTTTGTATCTGCAAAATCATAGAAATACATGCCCGTCCGTTGGTTCGAGCCGATATTGTTATATTCTATAGTGCCGTGATAACCCTGGCTAACATAGATCCCATCCCATTGGTTGGAGGACACTGAATTGTTGGTGAAATTGAAATAATTGCAGGTCGCATGTAAATAGATTCCGTAGCGCGTGTTTGAGTTTATGGTGTTGTTGAATATTGTGACATAGTCCGAAGCGTCCAAGTCAATACCATAGTAGCCGTTGTTGTTGATTGTGTTGTTGATTGCTATAAAATTGTCGGAATTGTCTTCTATGTCCAACCCCTCCCGCACATTGTTGTTAAGATGGTTGCTTATGGCGCGGCAATTCAGACAGTCCTCGAATGAGACTCCCACGCCGTTGTTAGAGAGGTTGTTGCGCAAAACACTTACATTGGTACCTAGGGTGTCTATATACACGCCTATGTCTGCATTGCCGGTTATTACATTGTCATGTATACTGATATTTTCTAGTCGCCATATCCAAAGGCCATGGTCACCGTTGTTCTTGACTATATTATTGGAAAATATCATTTCCGTATTAGTCGACCAATATACTGCATCGTCTAGATTATCGGATAGGTTATTGTTCGATATAGTATATCCTGATGAGCCAGTTATTTGCATACTCTGGTAAAACTGGGTGATGGTGCAGTTCCGGAGGGTATTGCCGTCCTTGGATAACAATTGTATACCATAGTCGGTACCGGAGTCGTCGCCGTCGATTGTGTGCCCCTGACAGTCGAAGGTCTTGGAGCTAAACCCGGCGGGATTGTCAATACAATCACCCACCTGATTAGATACGCCAGACGTCAGCCGGACGGTCGCGCCGGTACCCGCGGCAGTTAGAGCGGACGTACAATCCGAGCAGTCAGAGCAATCGCACGTCTCGGAGGCGGCCCCGGTACAGGTGTGGGCAGAGACATTAGTGAGGAGGGCAGTCAAGAATATTATTGCCGCTAAAAAGTAGGGACTTTTAGTCATCTTATAGTATTACCTATGTTAAGTGCAGCACTATAAAAAGTTGTTTTAGTCGGAGCGTTCCAACATCTCCTTCTTGGACGAGAGCGAGTGGAGCTCCTCGAATGATATGGCCGAAAGCCGGCGGTTCCTTCGCTCTTTGGTTATGTGTATAATGTCGCAGTCCAGCACCTCGGCCAGTCCCTTCGCCACGCGGTGCTTCGACCGCAGCTCCCCCTCGGTCCGGCTGATGGGGGTGAGAATGGGCTTCTCCTCAAGCGCGAAGTCTATCTGCGTCTGAAAAGTAGTGTTGTCCAGTTTAAGGCGGAAGTATTCGCGGACTATCTCCTTCTTCAACGGGTCGGATATCGGCAGCTCTAGCTTGCCCGCCGGCTGGCGCAGCTCGACCGGGCCTATGTCCATGTCGCGGCCGAAGTAGTCTACCAGCCTCTCGAACAGGTCTTCTCCCACGCGGTTATGCTTCTCCATGCGGTAGACCGTCTGTCCAGTACAGTCCAAGACGCGCGCAAGGTCCTCCCGGCTCATGCCGCTCTGCTCGCGCAGCCGGCGGAGGGTGTCGCCGTCTATGCCGACCAAAAACTGTCCGCGTTTTGTGAAGCGGGAGACTGACTCGCCCTTGAGTATCCTCCTGAATGTGGCGGCATTGACGCATGGGTTGTCGAATCGCTGGTACATGACATCCTCCCTCAGCGGCTCCATGCCGGCGCGCTCGCCGACCACGAAAGACTGCGCCGAGAACACCTTCGCGAACTTCTTTAGCTCGCTCCCCTCGGCCGCCCCTAGGTTGTCTATGTTCGTCAGGACCTTGACGAATATCCTGAACTCGCGGATGCCTATGAGGTCGAAGTACTGCCTAAGGCCCTCATTGAAGTAGACGTCGAAGTCCGCGTCGTGGAGCGCGTCCACTGCCTCCTGGAGAAGCTCAGAACGAGTCATCGGGAGATTAGAGGTGTTGGAATTAAAAATAGGACCAGATTAATAGGAGATTAAAGCGGCAGCGGCTCGTAGCTGGTGTTCTGTTTGGGCCCTCGGGGTCTTGAACCCTTCTTAGAAAGCCCACGATTTGACGAACCTGTCGGTTCGTAGCTCGCAACATGCTTGCGCATGTTTCGACGGTATTCGACTCAGCGGCACAAGGCCTTACACAGCGCAGATTGGTCCGTTCCAGCGGTTTCCCCGGAAATCTCAGAGAACATCATAGTTCACCGGGGCCCGTGTCGTTTCTGTGACAGAGCGCGCCTCTCGGCGCAGCCTTTACGCGAAGTTCACATATGTGAACTTGCGCACAGGTTCACCAACAGTGAACCTCGTGCAGGCTTGCGCTTTCCTGTGCACCAGCTTCCTCGCAGCCGAGGGCTGTGAGAACCGTCCGGCCGCTGCCGGTTTAGTTAGAAGTTTCGGTATTAAAAGAGCAAAAAACGAGTTTCAGCCGAAGCTAAGTAATAAAATAAAGGATGACGTTGCGCAGAGGGTCCTTGAAGTTGGATATAGCGGTTAGTAACGGCGAGCTGAACAGGTCGTTGCCTCCCTGCGCGCACCCCCGTCCTATCAAACCCTTCTTCTAAGGGAGCATAGACTATCTCTTTTCAGGGCGGACTTCGAGCTTAGATGCTTTCAGCCCTTATTCCTTGGGGCGTAGCTGACCAGCGTGCCTTGCAACAGCTGGTGACCAGAGGCCCCGACCCCTCGTTCCTCTCGTACTAGAGGGACCTTCCCCTCAGATAGCCAACACTTCTAACAGGTGCCTCCAAACTGTCTCGCGACGTTCTAAACCCAGCTCACGTGGGTCTTTAATAGGCGAACAACCTTACCCTTGGCTCCTGCTGCAGAGCCAGGATGACCCGAGCCGACAGCGAAGTAACAAGCCTCAGCGTCGATATGGACTCTTAGCTGAGACAATTCCATTATCCCCGGGGTAGCTTTTCTGACAGCCCTGACCCCCATTTCTGGGGTACAGGGGTTCGTTAAGCCATGGTTTCCCATTTGCGTCTCGTATTGTTAAAGACACAATCAAGCAGACTTTTAGCTTTATCCTCTACGGCGGATTTCTAAACCGCCTGAGTCTACCATTGGACACTGTCGATATCTTTTCAACAGCGTACCGCCCCAGCCAAACCGCCCACCTGCAGGTGTCCCCGGAGGTTAGACGCACAGTCCCGAAAGGGTAGTGTTACATGGTCGTCTCCACCTGGGCCGGAACCCAGGCTTCGAAAACTCCTACCTACGCTCTGCAATCAGAACCGTACGTCAGCAACAGGATGCGGTAAAGCTCCACGGGGTCTTCGCGCCCCATTAGAAGTCCCGTGCTTTCTCACACGGATAGTTGGTTCACTAGGTTCCGCTCAGGGACAGTGTGGACCTCGTTGCTTCGTTCATGCAAGTCGCCAATTAAGCGACAAGGTATTACGTTACCTTAAGAGGGTCATAGTTACCCCCGCCGTTTACAGGTCCTTCGTGCCCTTGGACGGGCGTTTCAGATACCTGCACTGGGCAGAAGTCACTAATCGTACATAGCGTTTCCGCTCGGCGATTAGCTACGTTTTTAGTAAACAGTCGGATCCACCTTGTCATTGAAATCAGCCGAAGACGAATCTACGGCTGACACCCCTTTTCCCGAAGTTTCGGGGCGAATTTGCCGAGTTCCCTTGAGCGAATTGTCCTATCACGTCTTAGCCTTCTCAGCCAGGGGCACCTGTGCCAGTTCTCGGTACGATTACCCAAGGATTCATCAACCCCATTTTCAGGGGCTCCCGGAATCAGACAACCCGAAGGCCTTCGCGGTTTGAACTGCTTCTCACCATTACGGCACTCCACAGTTTTACTCCGCTTAGTTTATGCCTATCCAGAAGCGTCTGAGGTTGATTAGCGTCGCCGCTCCATCAAGTAGTACGGGAATATTAACCCGTTTCCCTTTCGGCCGCTACGAATTGCGCGCGGCCTTAGGATCGACTGACCCTCATCTGATGATCATTGATGAGGAACCCTAGCCCTTAAGACGTTGGGGATTCTCACCCCAATTTGCTGCTACTACCGGCAGGATTCTTATTCCAGCAGGATCCATGCCCCCTCATGGGGTGCACTTCTTCTCCTGCAAGACACCTCCCTACGAAGCCGCTTGCGGCGGCTCGAGAGTCTCGGCGACAAGCTTAGTCCCGATTATTTTCGGGGCATGCAATCTCGGCGGGTGATCTGTTACGAACTCCTTTGAGGGTGGCTGCTTCTAAGCCAACCTACCCGCTGTCTTCGACTAAACACCCCTCCCTTTACACTTAGCTTATGCTTAGGGGCCTTAACTCTCGTCAGGGTTGTTTCCCTTTCGGACGCCAAGCTTACCCCGGCGCCCCCACTCCCGCAGTCTAAAGCGTTAGAGAATTCGGAGTTTGACAAGGAAGTGGAAGGTTCCCCTCCCGTGCTTCCCAATCAGTGCTCTACATCCCTAACAACCTCGTGCGAGGCGGAACTGAGGTTCCTTTCGGGAGGAACCCGCTATTACGCTGTTCGATTAGCATTTCACCCCTAATCCCAGGTCACGAGAACGAACTGAGTTCAGAACCTCTAACAGGCCTCCATCCCACAGATGTGAGACTTCACCTTGCCCAGGATTAGATCACAGCGTTTCGGGTCGTACCCACCTGACTAATGGCTACCAACCACGTCCCTGGCATGCTGCGGACTATCGGTTTCCCTGTGCCTTTCAGCTCGCCAGATAAGTACACTCCCTGCCTCATGTTTCGAGACGAACGATAGAACGCACCGCTTTCTGCGCTAGTTGCCTTCGCGCAGACCCAGATGCGCCCTAACATCCTATGCCTGTATGGTTTCAGGCTCTTTTCATCTCCTGTTACGGATCCTTTTCACCTTTCACTCGCGCTAATAGTACGCTATCGGTCTTCAGGAATATTTAGCGTTGGATGCAAATGCCACCCAAATTCAGACGAGATATCCAACTCGCCCTACTCACGAGACCCTCAATCGACTCTAGGGATTACCTCTACGGGGCTGTCACCCTCTCTGGCCACGCTTCCCAGCGTGTTCGGCTTGTCCTTCGAGTCCTAAAGGGTCCACCCACATGCTCACTGGCTCGCGCCAGCGAATTCGGTTTGCGCTACGCCGCTTTCGATCGCCTTTACTAACGGCATCCCTCTTGGTTTCTTTTCCTGCGGGTACTAAGATGCTTCAATCCCCCGCGTTCCCGATCCTTTCGGAACGATTAGGACATTCCCGGTTCAAAGGCCGCGTGCGCCTACCCGGGACTTATCGCAGCTTGCCACGTCCTTAATCGGTTCTGAAGCCAAGGCATCCACCATACAGGGTAGTACCAACTTTTTAGAACTTCTCTGCGCAACGTCATCGGTTTTAGCGTTAAGGCTCAAACCTCGCTGCATATCCCCTCCCAACTTGATATGGGAGGTTCATATACGCTTAAAGCCCAATCTGCTTTGACCAGGCCTTGAGGGTGAAAGTTTGCGGCTATTCCAATAAAAATACGCTTCAGCTCACAGCCGTTCAGGCTATTCGAAAACCGCATCAGCTCCCAAGGGGAGCCTCATGTGAATGTATGAAAATGAAGTGGCAGAGAAACGAGAAAAACACACTCAAAAAAGAGTGTATAAGGAGGTGATCCAGCCGCAGATTCCCCTACGGCTACCTTGCTACGACTTCCCCCCCCTCACAAAACCTAGATTCGAACAAATCAAGGGACTTGTCCTTATCTGGACCTTGCTTGGTTGGAGTGACGGACAGTGTGTGCAAGGAGCAGGAACGTATTCATCGCTGTATAATGAGCAGCGATTACTAGGGATTCCAGCTTCATGAGGGTGAGTTGCAACCCTCAATCCGAACTGAGGCCGGTTTTCGAGATTGGCTCCCCCTTTCGGGGTCGCAACTCATTGTACCGGTCATTGTAAGACGCGTGTAGCCCGGAAGATTTGGGGCATGCGGACCTATCGTTGTCCACTCCTTCCTCCCACTTATAGCGGGCAGTCTCCTTATTGTGCTCGGCCCCCGGAGGGACCAATAGCAAATAAGAATGTGGGTCTCGCTCGTTTTAGGACTTAACCTAACACCTTACGGCACGAGCTGACGACGGCCATGCACCTCCTCTCAGCGCGTTCGGCAAGACCTTCAGTCTGGCCTTCATCCTGCTGTCGCCTCCGGTGAGATGTCCAGCGTTGAATCTAATTAAACCGCAGCTTCCACCCCTTGTAGTGCTCCCCCGCCAATTCCTTTAAGTTTCATCCTTGCGGACGTACTCCCCAGGCGGCTGACTTAACGGTTTCCCTTCGGCGTGGCACGACCGCTAAGGTCATGCCCCACCTAGTCAGCATCGTTTACGGCCAGGACTACAGGGGTATCTAATCCCTTTCGCGACCCTGGCTCTCGTCCCTCACCGTCAGGCACATTCATGTCAGGCGCCTTCGCCACTGTTGGTCCTTCTAGGATTATAAGATTTCACCCTTACCCCAGAAGTACCCCTGACCTCTCCTGTCCTCTAGTCTGTTAGTTTCCCCGGCAAGCCCTACGGTTAAGCCGCAAGATTTCACCAGAGACTTTCCAGACGAGCTACGGACGCTCTAAGCCCAATAATGGTGACTGCCACTTGGGATGCTAGTTTTACCGCGGCGGCTGGCACTAGTCTTACCCACCCCTTATTCCCGTAGCGTTTTAAACTACAGAAAAGTGCATATGGTATATGCACACTTGGAATCCCCTTATCACACTTTCGTGCATTGTAAAGGTTTCGCGCCTGCTGCACCCCGTAAGGCTCGGAATAGTGTCTCAGATTCCGTCTCAGGGCAATCGCTCTCACGACCCTTACCGATTACAGCTTAGGTGGTCCATTACACCGCCTACAGGCTAATCGGCCGCAGACCCATCCTATCGCGCCGGAGCTTTGGGCCTCGGAACATTCCAGTATCCGAGACCTATGGGGTATTATCCTCAGTTTCCCGAGATTATCCCCCGCGACAGGGCAGGTTGTCCACGTGTTACTGAGCAGTCTGCCAAGGACCGAAGTCCTTAAGACTTGCATGGCTTAATCAGATTCCAATAGCGGCAGCCTCAAGCAGGATCAACTTGAGTTGATCTGACGTTTGGTTGCACACATTATGGTGTCTATCGTCTCTCTACCACATCAGATAACAAGAGCAGCCTTACGGCAACTCAGGTTTTAGTCTCCTCATGTGTGTTCTGTTCCGGACTGGGAAAGTGCATCACACACTATAATCACGGAACAGGAATAAGTGTGATGCCTACGCATCATTTATTCGCGGGTAATTAGAAGCGGGTCCTATAAAAAGACAAATGTGGTCGAACGCATGTTATGCGGTTCGAGACTGGCTGGGAATATGCTGGTCCGGCCCAGGCTAACGCTTAAAAGAGGGGAGGGCCGGGCCCGTGATGCCGAGGTGGACACACCCGCGCTGCGGATGACCTCGGCAGTCGGGCCGGTCCGAGCTAACGCTTAGAAGAAAGGAGGGCCGGGCCCGTGATTTGAACACGGGTCGTCGGATTGCTGCAACCGCGTTCCCAAGAACGCCAAGCATCCCCCTCTTTTGGGGATGAAACCCGAAGTTCACTTTCGTGAACTTGGGCGCAGGTTCGCTTTCGCGAACCTCGCGCACCTTTTCTCTGGGAGAAAAGGGGTTCCCACAGTCCAACAGGATAACCAGGCTACCCCAACCCGGCCATGAGGTTTTTCCTATGCTTACGATGACCGGGTGTTGCGAGCATATGCGCTGGGCTCGATGCGAGCCCCGAACCGGCCATGAGGTTTTTCCTATGCTTACGATGGCCGGGTGTTGCAACATCGAAGATGTTGCCCGACCCGGCCGCGAAATTGCTTATGCCTACCCAGGCCGGGTGTTGCAACATCGAAGATGTTGCCCGACCCGGCCGCGAAAGCGGTTTATTTGACTTTAATCAAAGAAAAAGAGTCATGTCAAAAACCACCGGTCGGAGACCGGTGGCATGTTCCTTGGTTTTTGACAGATGTTTTCCACCGGTGACGCCACCGGTCAATAGACCGGTGGAAAATTCTGATTTTTATCCTCTTACGCATATAACTAAACAAGTCCGTCTCCGGGAGACCGGAGCATGAAAGAAGCGAAAGGTAACCCGCCTCCTACTTCTGCCAGTCTGGAAGAACTGCTAGCCGATTTCAGGCCCAGCGACAGCCAGGTGAAGGGCATAAAGAAGCCCTCGGGCAAGGTCAAAGTCAGCAAGAGGGGGCACAGTCTGGATAAGCTGAAATCCGTTTTCAAGATCAGGAAGAAAGAGCAAGAGCCCAATTGCGCGCGCAGTAAGAACATCAAGATATCCGGCAGTTCAATGAAAACGCTCTGCATAGACTGTGGCGGATGCAGGTTTCGATCCGATCTGCTCGACAGTGAATGCAGGCTCAGGTGCGTCAAACTTCTGGGGGAGGAGTACTGCGAGAAATTGGTCCTGGACAACGGGTTCTATAAGAAGGAATACGGACCGGCCGACACGCGAAAACTGAAGGAGCTGCACGAGATTGCCGACGGCCTAGTCATGCAGTTCCCGGAAGAATGCGGGCTCTGCGCCAAGGAGCACGACAGGCAGGTGGAGAGGCTCAAAGAGGAGATCATGAGAGACCCTGCTCGGCTTTTGAGCAGGGGCGTGGAAGTGAGCGAGAATCCGGAGATTACTGTAAAGGGTGTGGAGAGGGAGATATGCGCAGGATGCAGGAAAAGAACTGAAGACAAGGTCGGGAAGACATTCCTCCGGCTGCAGAGTAGTTCCTTGTCCAAATCATATAGCTTCACCCCTATGGTCCGGCCATTCTTCTCCAACTCCAGGATACTGTTCGAGCTGCCGGAGAAGAGCAGGATAGAGGATTCATACGATTCGAATGGTGCGAAGGTTGTTCTGTCGAGAGGGGACGAAGAGGTCTATTCCATATTCCCGCCGGAGTACAAGCTCAGCCGGCAGCAGCTCGAGGTCATGAAGCTGGCATACGGGCGGGTGGTGGAGAGGGCTTCTTCCCAGGAGGGGGGGCAGTTCATGGATCTGTGCAAGAGTCAGCTGGTAAGGGCCTCTTCAGAGAAGGGTTATGATTTCCCGGAAACGGAGCTCTCCTTCATGGCGGCCAGCATGGTCAGATGCACCAGGGGCCTGGACGTCATCGAGCTGCTTCTGAAAGACGTCAATCTCAATGATGTCTATATCAACTCCCCGATAGACAGCACGCCCGTCTATGTCAAGCACAGGGAGTTCGGCGACTGCAGGACCAACGTTTATTTGACGGAGCAGACTGCGCGCAATATAATCTCCAAGTTCCGACTCATGAGCGGGAGGGCGTTCTCCGAGGTCTCCCCGGTGCTGGACATGGAGCTGCCGGAGTTCGGGGTCAGGGTCAACATCACCGGGCCGCCGGTCAGTCCTGACGGCCTTGCGTTCGCCTTTCGTCGTGCCAGCGAGGAGCCTTGGACGCTATTGAGGTTCATAGAGAACAGGATGATATCCCCCCTCGCCGCCGGACTGCTGGCTCTGATGGTGAACGAAGAGTCTACTATACTGATGTGCGGAGACAGGGGCAGCGGCAAGACGTCGATGCTCACCGCCCTCATCGGCGCGATGCCGACCAAGCACAGGATACTGACTATGGAGGACACATTCGAGATACCCGCACCCGTCCTCGCAAAAAAGGGGGGCTTCAGGATACAGAGGATGAGGATAAAGCCGTCCACGGCTTCGAAGGATTCCTTTGAACTGGGGGCCGACGATGCGATGAGAAGCCTCCTGAGGATGGGCGACTCCGCCATAGTCATGGGCGAGGTGAGGGGCAGGGAGGCGCGCACTCTGTACGAGGCCATGAATGTGGGCGGGAGCGGGAACTGCGTTCTGGGGACCATCCACGGCAAGTCTCCGAGGAGCCTTCTGGAGAGAGTCGTCTTCTCTCTCGGAGTCCCGCCGCAATCCTTCAAGGCCACGGACCTCGTAGTCATCGCGGATCGCATACGCCCGGGTGGCGGAAGCCGGCGTCTAAGAAGAGTCACGAGAATAGTCGAGGTGGGGAAGCGTTGGACGGAACCCGAGGCGGACGAGGTTTTTTCCGACTTGATGACCTACGACCGGGAAACAGACGAGCTGGTCGCATCCGACAATCTGGAAAATCCCCATAAGTCCGAGGTCATCGGGAAGATAGCGGAGAAGCGGGGAGCTGGGCCTGAAGACATCTTAGAGGACATCAGAGCGCGAGCTAAGGCGTATGGGCATGTCGTAAGGCTCTCCGGAAAATCCGGGGACAAGCGTCTCCTGTCCATGAAGACCATGGTGGGCCTGAACCAAAGGTACCTCCAGCTGGTTGACGAGAGCATAAGGCTGCGGGGCGGGGCGGACTACGATTATGTGGCTGAACAGATTTTAGGGTGGATCGACGATTATGCTCAGAACAAGGTGAAAATCGAGATTGTATCCAACGATGGACTATGCGGAGCTGTGCAAGAGGTCGCACAGGATATTCAAAAGCGGTCTGGATGAGAAGAAAAGGGAAGGCCTTGAAAAATCTATAGACTTCCTGGGGTTGGGGGTCAGTCCAGAGGAGACCCAAAGCCTCGCAAAGGCTGTGGCCCTAATCAGCTTGTGCGCTGCTGCCCTGATATCCGTTTCACTTTCGCTCTTTGTCGGATTCTCTTTTCTATGGCTCTTGTTCTTGGGAATACCCGTATTGCTCTATTTCTATCTTAAGAGGTACCCGATCCTGAAATCGGACTCCGAGAAGAGGAAGTCTTTGTCCCAGATGCCGGAGGTTATGAGCTATCTGGTGATGAGTCTTAGAGTCAACCCGAACCCTGAAAGAGCAGTGAGCTTTGCGGCATCGCACTCGAAGGGTCTTTTCAAAAAGAAGCTGGAGGGGATAATCTCAGACGTTAACATGGGGGCGGGTAGTGTCGAATCTGGTTTAGAGAATCTGGGCGAAGAGTTCTGCGAGCGAAGCGAAGAATTCAAAAGGTCCATGAGACTGATTCTAGCATCTTCTCTGGAAAAGAGCGAGGCTCGAAGGCAGAAGACTCTGGACAAATCGTCCGATATACTGTTGGATGGAATATCCGCCCGGACAGAGAAGGAGGCACGTTCGCTGACCACGCCGGTGATGATGATATTCACATTCGGGGTCATACTGCCCCTGATATTCGTGGCCATAATACCGTTCTTGTCATTGATGGGTATTCAGATAGGGACCTTCGGCCTTGCACTTGCCTACACGGTCGGGCTGCCTCTGATGCTGTTCTTTCTGGTTAGGTTCATTTCATCCAACCGGCCGGTCACACTACAGGCACCCGACGTCCCTGCCGAGCAAAATGTGTGGGCTGCTCTAATTGCATCCATCTCGATTGGTGTTGGGACATCCCTCCTATTGCTGCAGGGCGAATCGCTGGGCCAGATGAAGTACTTGCCTCTGCTCTGGGGCACTGGAGCGGGGGCGGGGGCCTTCCTGCTCCTGACAACCGCGAGAGTCAAGAAGGCTAGGGACAAGATAAAAAGGCTGGAGAGCGGATTCGGCGAATCTCTGCATC